>JACZRV010000028.1 GCA_022574555.1 SAR324 cluster bacterium | reverse complement strand
GATCCCGACCTTGCCGGCGGACTCGCGCGAGGCGCTGGTCAAGATGCTGCCGGCTGGCTGTTCGCCAATTTCCTCCCGTTTCCTCCGCCGAATCTCGCTCAGAAACAGGCTAAAACTGGTAATGCCCGCCTCGCTTCCACCTACCTGGAGGGCCGTCATTGCGAGCTGGCGGCCTATGGCCACAATCGCGACGGCAAGCGAGGCAAGTTGCAGATCGTCTTCGGCCTGCTGTGCGCCGCCGACGGTTGTCCCGTGGCGGTGGAGGTTTTCCAGGGCAACACCGCCGATCCCAAGACCCTCGCCGATCAGATCACCAAGCTGAAAGAACGCTTTGCGTTGCGCCGGGTGGTGCTGGTGGGGGATCGGGGGATGATCACCGCGGCCCGCATCAAGGAGGAGTTGAAGCCCGCCGGGCTGGACTGGATCAGCGCCCTGCGCGCACCGGCCATCAAGCATCTGGTCGAGGAGGGGACGCTCCAGCTCTCCCTGTTCGACCAGAGAGACCTGGCCGAGGTCAGCAGCCCGGACTATCCCGGCGAGCGGCTCATCGTGTGCAAAAACCCCCTGCTGGCGGAAGAGCGCCGTCGCAAGCGGGAGAAATTTTCAGCGGCGTGGCCTATTCGCACGCGGCTTTTGTCCTCGGCGAAGCTGACATCGAGCGACCAATGCACGTTGTTCTCGATACGCCAATGTCCGCGCAAATCGCGATGATCAAAATATCTCCCAGCAAATGTTGGCGGCCCTGCTCGCCGCGAGGGTCGGGCAAATCCGCAAAATGCTGCAAAATCGTTGGCGCCATCCTTGGCCTCCGGGCGATTGGGTGCACCAGCGCACCAGAGGCATTGCACCATATTGTAATAAAAACGAAAACCCCTTACCGTTCTTGCGATTGCCCTGTCTTTTGCCTGAAACATCTTGATTTTCTTAGGCAAATTCGCTATGAGTAACGCTCCGGGTGCCGGTGGTGCAGTCCGGCTCGACGCGGAGGGGCGCAGGGAATAGGCTCCCAACCCAACCGAGGCAGCGATGCCCAACCTGCTCCAGTTCGATCCCAATACATTTCTCGGCTTCGTCATCATCTTTGCCCGCATTACTGGGGTCATGGTGTCCGCGCCGATTTTCGGGGACGCGACGATACCAAATCAGGTGAAGGTAGGCCTGAGCCTGGTGATCTCGCTGGTCTTCTTCCCGGTCATCTCGGCCCCCTATTTGGGCGACAATCCCGGATTGCTGAACCTGATCCTGATGCTGGGCGGAGAACTGGGTATCGGCCTATTGATCGGGTTCTCGGCGCGGATGTTGCTCGCCGGAATCGAGATGGCGGGAGAGGTGGCTGGCTTCCAGATGGGCTTGGGCATCGTCAATGTGGTGGACCCCAGCAGCCAGACTCAGGTTTCGCTGATCGGCCAGGCGATGATAATATTCGCCACGATTATATTCGTGGCATTAGACGGACATCACATATTCATCCAGGCGCTGGCAAGCAGCTACGACCTCGTTGCGCCCGGCGCACTGACCCTTTCCCAGCCGGCGTTTGACCATTTCATGCTGATTGCCAGCCGGATGTTTCTGATCGGATTGCAAGTGGGAGCCCCCCTGGTGGTAGCGCTGATGGCCGCCAATTTCGCTATGGGACTCATTGCCCGCTCGGTGCCCCAGGTCAATATTTTCATCGTGGGATTCCCCTTCACCATTGGACTAGGGCTCTTGTTTCTGACCCTGAGCTTTCCGTTTTTCGCTCAGGCCGTCGCCCGTATCCTCGGCGAACTGGACGTGATCATCCTCGCCGGCATGAAAACGCTCGGGTAATCCATGGCCGAAGCGACCGCACAGGAGAAGACCGAGCCCCCTACCCTGAAAAAGCGGGAAGACGCTCGCAAATCGGGACAGGTCGCGTTCAGCCGAGAAGTCACGTCGGCGGCGCTCCTGGGAATGTTTTCACTTTATTTTCTCGTGGCCGGAGAATTCACCATCGGCCAGATGAAGCGATTCTGGAAATCCGCGTTCGAGCAGATTGCCGCGACCGAGTTCACGGCCGAGCAAAGCGGTAGACTATTTATAGACACCATCACCGCAGTGATGCCGATGGTGGCGGGACTCTTCGCGCTGGCCATTGTTGTGGGCCTGGTGGCTTCATTGCTTCAGGTCGGCATCATGATCAACGCGTTGAAGTTTCGCTCCGAACGCATCAATCCGCTGAACGGCTTGAAGCGCATCTTTTCCGCCCAGGGCTTGGCCGAGCTGTTCAAAAGCCTGTTCAAGATGACGGTGATCGGCTACGTCACCTACGCCTCCTATCAGGAGGAGATTCTACCCTTGCTCACCCTGTCGCGCTTGCCCCCCGAGGGGATCGTCATGTTCAATTTCCGCCTGGTGGGCACGATGTTCGGTCGGGTGGCGCTGGCCTTGATCATCCTGGCCGTGTTCGATTACCTTTTTCAGCGCTGGAATCTGGACCAGCGTTTGAAAATGACCCGCCAGGAATTGAAGGAAGAGATGAAACAGACGGAAGGGGACCCACAGCTGCGCGCCCGTGTACGGCAGATACAACGGGAGATATCCCGGTCGCGGATGATGGAGAACGTGCCCAAAGCCGACGTCGTAGTCACCAACCCCTCCCATTACGCCGTGGCTCTGCTGTACGACCGGGAAGCGATGACCGCGCCGCGCCTGGTGGCCAAGGGCGCGGATTTCATCGCGCAACGCATCCGGGAGGTCGCCTTGGAAAACGACGTGACCCTGGTCGAAAATCCGTTTGTGGCCCGCGAGCTGTATCACAACGTGGAGGTGGGCCAGGAAATCCCCGATGACTTTTTCCGCGCCGTAGCGGAGATCCTGGCTTTTGTCTACCGCCTCCAAGGGAAAACAGTGGCGCCGTCGGCGTAATTCCCTTTGAGGAATCAAGGAGATGTGATAATATTTCCCGATCAGTGAACCTTGCCGCAAGGAAGGGATGCAAGGAGCCATGGCGATACAGACGACAGCTTCCCCCATCGTATATCGGGCCTCCCGCAACACCGACTTTTTGCTGGCGATCAGCGTCATCTCCATCATCATGGTGTTGGTGTTGCCGCTGCCGCCGCTGGTGCTGGACCTCCTCCTATCGTTGAGCATCGCCGTTTCCATTCTGATCCTGTTCATAGCGCTGTTCACGGTGCAACCGCTGGACTTCTCGTCGTTTCCGTCGGTTTTGTTGATCTCCACGCTGTTCCGTTTGTCGTTGAACGTGGCCTCCACACGCCTGATTCTGGGAAACGGACACGAGGGCTTGGGCGCGGCGGGTACTGTGATCCAGGCCTTCGGCGGGTTTGTCGTGGGAGGCAACTACGTCGTGGGGATCATCATCTTCCTGATCATAGTGACGATCAATTTCGTGGTGATCACCAAGGGCGCCGGGCGTATCGCCGAGGTGGCCGCTCGATTCACCCTGGACGCCATGCCGGGTAAGCAGATGGCGATCGACGCCGATCTCAACGCGGGCATCGTCGACGACAAGGAGGCCAAATACCGCAGGCGCAAGATCCAGCAGGAAGCCGATTTCTACGGTGCCATGGACGGCGCCAGCAAGTTTGTCCGGGGGGACGCGATTGCGGGCCTCATTATCACCGGCGTCAATATCGTGGGCGGATTGGTGATCGGGGTCTTCCAGTTCGATATGGATATCTCCTCGGCCCTCGATACCTACACCGTGCTCACCGTAGGCGACGGACTCGTCTCCTCCATCCCCGCGCTGATCGTCTCGGTCGCCGCCGGTATCGCGGTCACCAAGGCCTCGGTGGAACAAGCGCTCAGCGAGGATCTGAAAAAGCAGATCCTGGAAAACAACCGGGCCTTGGCCATGGTAGCCATGGTATTGTTCGGATTCGCCATCATTCCCGGTATGCCCACGTTTCCCCTGCTCTCCGTATCGGCCTTCTTCGGTTTGTCGTCCTATTTGATCCACCGCAACCGAAAGCTCGCGACCAAACAAAAAACGGAGGATTCGGCCCTTGCGGCCCAGAAGGAATTGGAAGAGGCGCCGGAGGATATCGAAAGTCTCCTGCCCATCGATATGCTGGGGCTGGAGCTGGGTTACGGCATGATTCCCCTGGTGGACAGCGAGCAGGACGGGGAGTTGTTGGAACGCATCAAATCCATCCGTCGTCAAGTGGCCATGGATATGGGATTCATCGTCCCCCCGATCCACATCAAGGACAATCTGGAACTCCCCCCCGGCGGGTATTCCATCATCGTCAAGGGGGTCGAGGTGGGGCGCGGCGAGCTGATGGTCGATCACTTCCTGGCCATGAAAACCGGGGACGTGGAGGAAGAGGTAACGGGCATCGAGACCATCGAGCCGGCCTTCGGGCTGCCCGCGTTGTGGATCATTCCCGAAGATCAGGAACGGGCACAATTCGCCGGGTACACGGTGGTGGATATTCCCACCGTTTTGGCGACTCACCTGACCGAGATCATCCGCCGCCACGCCCCGGAGTTCCTGGGCCGGCAGGAAACTCAGCGTCTGATGGACAACTTCGCAAAGACCGAGCCCAAGGTGGTGGAGGAGTTGGTGCCCGATCTCCTGCCCTTGGGCGTGGTGCAGAAGGTGATGCAAAACCTGCTGCGCGAGCGGGTTTCCGTGCGCGATTTGCACACCGTGCTCGAAACTTTGGCCGATATGGGCAACATGACCAAAGAGTCCGATTTGCTAACCGAATACGTGCGGCAAAATCTGTCGCGTACGATCACCCGGCAATATCAGACGCCTGACGGCATGCTGCCCCTGGTTTCGCTCTCGCAAGAGTACGAGGAGCAGCTTGCCAACGCCATTCAATCTACGCCCCAGGGCACCTATCTGGGCCTTGATCCGGAAATCGCCCAGACCATCATTCAAAATATCGAAAGCCAGATGGAGCGGTTTTCGGTGTTCAATTATCAGCCGATCCTGCTCTGTTCCCCCCTGATCCGGCCCCATGTAAAAAAACTGACCGAACGGTTCATTCCCAACCTGGTGGTGCTTTCCCACAATGAAATCTCCCATGACGTGCGTATCGAGTCGCTGGGAATTGTGGGATAAAGGGTGGTCCGGGACGAAAGGATGCGTTTCGCGAACAAAGGAACTGGCTAGTAATGCAAATCAAAAGATTCCGGGGCACCGATATGAACGACGCTCTGCAGCAAGTCAAAAAGTCCATGGGCAACGACGCCATCATCCTCTCCACCCGGCACGTGCGGGGCGGTGGAGGCACATTTGGCCTGTTCGGCAAGCCCATGCTGGAGGTAACCGCGGCCCGGGATACCGACGAGAACGGCGGTGAAGCATCGGCGCTTCTCGCCGCTTTGCCCCGGGGATTGCCCAAAGGCCGACGGGCCGGGTCCGCCACTCAGGGCGAGTCGGAGTTCCTGCGCCAGATGATGACCAAAAATCGGCAGGAAACCGAAAATCTCCTGGCGCCGTTGCAGGACGAAATCTACGAGCTGAAACAGATTCTGCACAGCGTGGGAGAATCTCATCGGGAGCAGTTGCACGACAGCAGCGCGCTGACCCAGATTCAGTCGGAAATCACTGAAATTCGCCAGGCCCTCCATGGCCTTTCGGCGCAATCGGCCGGGCTGCGCGATGCCGACTTTCCGGAAAACCTGATCGTGCTCTATCAGCAACTCATCTTTTCCGGGATGGAGGAAAAGTTCTCCCGCCGGCTGGTCGAGGAATCGTTGCGCAACATCCCCGACAAAGAGATGAACGAATTTTCCTACGTCAAGATTTTCCTGGCCCGGATGCTGATGAAAATCATCCAGGTCACCGGCGGGATCCGGGTGGAGCCCAACCAGCAAAAGATCATAGCCCTGGTGGGGCCCACCGGCGTGGGCAAAACGACCACTGTCGCCAAGCTGGCCTCCGAGCAGCATTTGAAATACCGCCGATCGGTGGGGTTGATCACCATCGATACTTTCCGCATCGCGGCGGTGGAGCAGCTCAAGGTCTACGCCAAGATCATGGGCCTGCCCATCACGGTGGTGACCGGCAAGGTGGATCTCGAGCGGGCCATCGCCGAATTTGCCGGTCACGATGTGATCTTCGTCGATACGGGCGGCCGATCACAACGGGACGACCTGCAGATGGCGCAACTGTACGAAATGTTCGGCGGCGAGCACCCCATCGAAATCTACCTCACCATCAGTGCGACCACCAAAGACACCGACCAAATTGAAATCACACGCCGATTCGGGCAGATTCCCCTCGCCGGCGTGGTCTATACCAAGCTGGACGAGAGCACGGTGTTCGGGCCGATTTTCAACCATTCCATCCGTTTCAAATCCCCCATCGCATATCTGACCACCGGCCAGAAGGTTCCCGAGGACATCGAGGTGGCCACCAAGGAACGCTTGGTCGATCTGTTGTTGAATATCGCTGGCGGTTGATTGCCGGCCACAGCGTTCTGATTGTCCGTGGCTTCGGCAATTCCGCCGGAGGCCCCTTTTTCGCATCAACTTGCAAGCGCACCATGGATCAAGCAAGCACCCTGCGCCAGATCGTCAACCTCAAGAAAAGCTCCGAGCCCACGGTGGTCAAACAGCCCGCCGGGACGCGCGTGATCGCCATCACCAGTGGCAAAGGGGGTGTGGGCAAGACCAATATCGTCCTCAACCTGTGCATAGCGCTGACCAAGCTCAAGCGCCGGGTTTTCCTCCTCGATGCCGACATGGGCCTGGCCAACGTGGACGTGCTTCTCGGGCTTACCCCCAAGTACACCCTGGAACACGTGCTTAAAGGCCAAAAGGACATCAACGAAATCGTGCTCACCGGGCCCTTCGGATTCAAGCTGCTGCCTTCCAGCTCCGGCTTGAGCGAGCTTTCCGAGATGAACTTCGAGCAGCAGATGTCCTTGTTTAAAGCCCTCAGCCGCATCGACGAACAGATCGACTACCTGTTCATCGACACCGGGGCGGGGGTCTCCTCCAATGTGCTGCGCTTCAATGCCTCGGCCAACGAGATCATCATCGTGGCCAACGCCGAGCCCACGTCGATCACTGATGCCTACGCCCTGATGAAGCTGCTGGCCATCCGCTACCACATTCGCGACTTCACGCTGATCGCTAATTCGGTTGGTTCGGAGAAGGAAGGCCTGGGCGTCTACAACCGGCTCGATGCGGTTTGCCGCCGCTTTCTCCAGGTCAACCTCACCTATCTCGGCAGCGTGCCCTTCGACAACAACATCCGCCGGGCCGTCCGCAAGCAGCGGGCGGTGCTGGATATCTATCCCACCTCGCCTTCGGCCAAGAGCCTCAGCCGGATTGCGGCCCATCTCGACATGACCCGCCCCGCCCCGCCGCTCCCCGGCGTGGAATCCGACGCGGCCGATGACGTCCCCCGGGAGAGTTTTTGGGACCGCTTATTGCATTGGAAGAAAGCGCGGTAGCGTCTGCCTTGCGTGTGCCCTCATAGGGCTCCCGCGGGGGAGACCTGCGTTTGCGGTACTTGTCGAGAAAGGCGCATGAACAATCCCTACGCTCAGCACGCGTTCAAGCTAAAGAGCCGAGACGAGGTGGTGGTGGAATTCGCCCCGCTGGTGAAGCGCATCGCCAACCGGCTCGCCGCGCGCATGCCCGCTAATATGGACGTGAACGACCTCATCCAGGCGGGCATGATCGGCCTGCTGGATGCGATCGAAAAATACGATCCCGGCCGCGAAGCCCAGTTCCGCACGTATGCCGAGTTCCGCATCCGTGGGGCCATGCTGGACGACCTGCGCGCCGGGGATTGGGTGCCCCGCTCCGTTCGCGAACGAGCCGACCAGGTCGCCCGGGCCAATGTGGGATTGCGTGCCGAACTGGGCCGTCAGCCCGACGAGGAGGAAATCGCCGAAAGGATGGGCCTCACCCTGGACGAGTACCACATCCTGCTGTTCAAGAGCCGGGTCATACCCCTGCTCAAAATCGAGGACCTCCATGGCCATCGGGATGACGAGGATCACGGCAACATCTTCGACATTCTGGAAGACCCCAGCATCGGTAATCCCCTCGATGCCCTTTCCCTGCGCAATATCCACGAGAAGCTCCAGGCGGTTATCACCGAGCTGCCCGAGAGGGAGCGCCTCGTGCTCTCGCTCTACTACGACGAGGAATTGAACCTGAAGGAGATCGGCCAAGTGCTGGGGATCACCGAATCCCGCGTCTCCCAGATCCGTACCCAGGCCATCCTGCGCTTGCGCGCCGCGGTGCAAACCCACACCTCCCACGACCTGCTCACCCACGCCCTGGAACACCGGGCCATTTGAGATCCGCCCCGGATTGTCTTAGCCGTTGAATATTTTTATTGATGCGGATTGGAGTCTTGAGTCCTGAGGCTTGAACCTGAGGCCCCAGTCACCAGCATCATTGACCCAAGCCTCATCTCTCAAACCACTCTCCGGAGTGAATTCCGGTTCAGCCATCAACGGTCGCTCGCACGCGAACCGGACTGGTCTTCGCCTCGGAATTCTGATCCGACTGTATGCTGTTTAATGTTGGCGGGAAACAGCGTGTGCTACATTAATTTCCGGTTTGGCGAGCCGCCTTAGCCGCCATGAGCGGAACATCACCGGGATGAAAGGCGGACGGATCTGGAAAGGAGCTGGGCATGGAATTCTTGCGTATCGGGCTGGAGTGGCGAAACGTGGTGGCCACCATTGCCGGGGCCGCCCTATTTGTGGCGGCCA
Source organism: SAR324 cluster bacterium (assembly GCA_022574555.1). Lineage (GTDB taxonomy): Bacteria > SAR324 > SAR324 > SAR324 > JACQKK01 > JACZRV01. The sequence continues at coordinate 28,010 of JACZRV010000028.1, read as the reverse complement.
TTGGATCGTGCGAAGCGGCGCCCATTGGTTATCAGGCGGTGCCGCGCGACGCCTTCCCCGTGTTCGACCATCCGAAGATGCTTTCAGCCGCGGAAGCCGAGGCACAGGGGGTGATATTCGACCGGGACGCGGTGATTGGCGTCGCTCACAACGGGGAAGCGAAGGCGTACCCGATCACCATCATGGGGGTGCACGAATTGGGCAACGACTCCATCGGCGGCGTGCCCATTGCGGTTTCGTGGTGACCTCTGTGCCAGACGTCTATCGTGTATAGACGAGAGCTCGATGGCAGGGTACTCACCTTCGGCCATGCCGGGATTCTCTATGAGCGCTCCTTCGTGATGTACGACCGGCAGACGCAGTCCTTGTGGGTTCACGTCACCGGCCGCGCGGAATGGGGAACCTTGAAAGGCAGCCAACTCACGTTGATGCCCTCCACCGTCACCAACTGGGCCAACTGGAAAGAAAGCTTCCCTCACACGCTCGTGCTGCCCGGCCACCGGCGCGGGGGTTTCATGGGCACCTACGACGGAATTTCCGGAGACCTGCGCCTCGGGCTTGTGGTCGTCGAACGATTCAAGGCCAAGCTCTATCCCTTCCGCGAATTGGTCGATTCGCCCGTGGTCAATGACCGGTTCGGGGGCAAGGCCATGGTGATCTTCTACTCCAACAGGGCCGGCACGGCGGCTGCCTGGGAGCGTACCGTGGATGGCCGCGATCTCACATTTACAAGCTCCGAAAGCAAGGACGCCCTGGGAAACACGCTCCTGGTAGACCAGGAAACAGGCAGCCGGTGGTCTTGGCTCACCGGCGAGGCGGTGGCGGGTCCGATGAAGGGCAGGCGATTGGCGCAATTGCGCTACAATCCCATTCTCAACAACCGCTTCGAGGTATTCTATCCGGGAGCGCCGATCTACCATCGGCCCACGACAGCGCGGTAACGAAGGAGCGGTAACGAAGGAGAAAGACCGCGCGCCGTCATGACCTGCTGGAAACTTTTATAAATTCGTCAAAATCGCTAGGCAGCATTCGCTGGTGCCGAACTGGGAAACGTCCACTGCCTGGAACGCCGGCAAATCAAACCGAAGGCGGGATTAGGTGGCCCTTCACGCGATTACGGAATACCTATAGCGCCTGTGCCATGATGGACCCCTGCGTGGATCCGTTAAGAAACTCGAAGCCGCATGCGACGTGTCTTTCGGCGGCCCGGTGTCTTTGGGCCTTTGCCTGGGACATCTTTAGTCAATCCAAAGCCTTTTTGGATGGCTGCGGAAGCCGGAAAACTGGCGCCGCCCCATTTGCCGGACGATGATCGGAGCTCTTTTCAGAACGAGGTGGTGCCTTGCACCGGCGGTCATCTGCGTCATGGCGGCTGTGGCCCTTGCCACCGGATTGGGTACCGTGCGGTTGGAGGCGGGTGAGATCATTACGACCCCGTCCGGGGAACGAGTTCTGCTCGAGCACTTCATCCTGCACGCGGGGATCGCCGCGGATTTTTACGAATATACCGACAGCACCGGCACCCGCGTCTTGCACGGTGTCTATAAACTGATTTACCCCGGAGGCTGGATCAAGCGGTCGATGACGTATTACCACGGTGTGCGCGACGGACCATTCGCCAAATGGACCAACGATGCCGTCAAGGAAGTCGACGGCCACTACAAGGCGGGCGTGCTGCACGGGGAGATTCGCTGGTACCATGATTCCGGCAAGGTGAAGAGCGAGGAAATCTTTGCCGAAGGCGAATTGAACGGTCCCTACGTCTGGTACTACGAGAACGGGCGGGTTCGTGAAAGAGGGGCCTATAAGAAGGGCGTGCTTGACGGGCCCTATATCGAGTATCACGAAAACGGCCGCGTCTACCTGGAGGGGTCTTACCGTAACGGTCAGTTGCAGGGAGTGGTTCGGCTATACGACCAGGACGGAACCGCCCGGCAGGAAGGTGTCCTGGAGAAAGATCGCATCGTGGGCTCCTGGACGTGCCTTATGGGAAGGGATTCCACCGGCACACGCCGTGACGGGTGCGATGGCAAATTGTATTTCGAATGTGCCTGCGACTGACGCCCGGTGGTCTGGGCTTCCGGCCCGGAAGTGATCGAAAAATCCGTGGAGTTGCACCAGGTCAGTTTCGCTCGAACGCAATCAGCAGTTCGGAGAGATCGTACTCCCGGTATGGGCTGAGAAGCTCCGTCAATGTCTTACCGAATTCCTGGAGAGAGGACTCCGCATCCTCGGCAAGCACCATCGCAATGGCCATCATGGTATCTCTGTCGCCGATGCGGAAGGCGTTCATCAATTCGTCCCGGTCGGTCTTCCGCATTATCCGGGTAATCCGATCGAGGGCGAGTAGTTCAGATTTTGGCTCACCGAATTTCCGGTTCGCCGAACGATAGCGGTATTGGATTCCGAGCAACCCGCCGATGGTTTTCAGTAAAACCTCCTCGTCGAAGGGCTTGGGGATTACCTCGCGGCATCCCGCTTCGATCAGGTCTTCGCGTGGTGTGTCCAGCATGCCCGCGGTCAATGCGACGATGATCGGCGTGGAGCTATCGTTGGAAGCCACGATGCGGCGTGTCGCTTCCAGCCCGTCCATGACCGGCATACGGATGTCCATGAGCACCAGGTCGGGATGGAACGAAGCGATCCGCTCGATCGCTTCCTTCCCGTTTGCCGCCTGTGCGGTGCTGAAGCCGATCGCCCCCAATGTTTCGGTCAGATATCTCCTGGTTGTCGGGTCGTCATCGACAATCATGATGCGCGGTGACCGATCATCCATCAGTCCCGCGACCTTATCCGGCAGGCCCATGTTCGCGCCGGTATTGTCTCCCAAGGGAGGCAAAGAAATGGCGAACGAGAATTCGCTGCCCTTGCCCACGGTCGATTCGACCTCCAGCGTCCCGCCCAGCAACTCGACGAAGTTTTTGGTGATCGCCAATCCGAGGCCCGTACCCTCCTGGCCGTAATGCGCCTGGCGGAACGGTTCGAGGATCGTTTGCAAATCTTCGGTCGTGAGCCCAGATCCCGTATCGCGTACGGAGAAATGGATGGTTTCCGACGCTCCCTTCACCGTGAGGCGGATTTGCCCCTGCTCGGTGAACTTGACCGCGTTCCCCAGCAAATTGATCAGGATTTGCCGCAGCTTGCGCTGATCGCCATGTACGTAGTGGGATACCGCGGGATCGATCTCCAGGTGCAGATCGAGATTCTTTATATCGCAGCGGAGGCGAAACATGTCGGCGATTGTGGACAACGTGTGATGCAGGTCGAACTGCTCGCGGTTGACCTCCAATTTACCGGCTTCGATCTTGTGGATATCCAGGACGTCATTGATCAGTTCCATCAAATGATCGCCGCTGGTCGAGATGATCTTCAGATCTTCCATCTGACGCTCGGTGATGTCCTGGTCTCTCATCAGGAGTTGGGTGAAGCCGATGATGGCATTCAGCGGCGTGCGCAACTCGTGGCTCATGTTGGAGATGAAAGCGGACTTGGCCTGGGAAGCCTCAATCAACTGTGCCTCGATCCGTTTTATTCCCGTGATGTCGCGCACGATGCCGGTGAACGCCCTGCGATCGCCGACGCGCACCTCGCTCACGTCCAAAGCGAGGGGAAAGTCGGAGCCGTCCTTGCGGCGTGCGGTGACCTCCCGTCCGATGCCGATGATGCGCTTTTCGCCCGTTTTCAGGTAATGCCGGAGATACTCGTCGTGATCCTCCCTGTGCGGCGTGGGCATGAGGACATTGATATCGCGGCCGATTATTTCCTCGGGCTCGTACCCGAACATTTTCGCTGCCGCCTCGTTAAAGGTCTCGACGATCCCCGAGTCGGTGATCGTGATGATCCCGTCCACCGCCGTATTCAGAATCGAGGTCAGATACGCTTCGTGTTCGGCCAGAACCCGTTCGGCCTTTCTCCGGTCGGTGATATCGTACATCGTGGACTGGATGGCGGGTTCGCCCTCCCAATTGACCTTTCGTGACTTGACCTCGAACCACAATTGCGAGCCATCCTTGCGCATTTTCTCGATCTCGAATTGCGCCGGAGGCTCCTCGCCTGCCATTCGGGCGTTCTTATATCCTTCGATTCGCTCGTGCTCATGAGGAGCGATCAAAGACAAAAAGCTGGGCAGTTCCAACAACTCGTTCACGGACTCCATGCCGAACATATCCGCCATGGCCTGGTTGGCGAATACGATCTTGAAATCCTTGTGGATCACGATCCCTTCAAGAGAGCCTTCCACCAGATCCCGGTACCGCTCCTGGCTTTCGCGCAGTGCATCCTCGGCCTGCTTGCTCTCGGATATATCGATCCAGTAACCAATTCCTTCAATCGCTCCATCGTCGCGATAGTTTCGCCAGGCTTGGGTACGGACCCAAATATAGCCCCCCGTTTTGTGGCGATATTGCACCTCGTAGAACCAATCCCGTTTCTCTCTGGCCACCCTTTCGAGGTTTGCCCGCCAGCCAACCACGTTTGCCGGGTGTAAGCGCCCGGACAGCAAGGCAGAGTCTCGGTAGATCTCTTCCGGTGTGAAACCCGTGAGCGTACGCGCATAAGGGCTGACGAAGTAGAATTGTAGTTCCGATTCGGGGGAGATTATAAATCGGTAGAACATGGCCGGCACATGCTCGGCCACCCAGAGGAATCGCTCTTCGCTCTCCCGCAATTCTTCCTCGGCCCGTTTGCTGTCGGAAATGTCCACCCAATAGCCCGCCGCCTCGATAAGCCCGTCCTCCCCGTAATTGCGCCAAGCCTCCGCCCGGATCCAGATGTAATGCCCCTCCTTGTGGCGATAGCGAATCTCGCAGGACCAATTCCGTTTCTCCCGTGCCACTTGGTTCATTTGTTCATGCCAACCGGGCAGGTCATCCGGATGAAAGCGCTGGATCAGGGTGGGGTCCTCATAGAACTCTTCCGGCGTGTAACCGGTCAGCGCGGTAGAGTAGGGGCTGACGTAGTGGAATTGAAATTCAGACCTTTGGGAGAGGGAGTGCCGGTAGAACATCGCCGGCACGTGTTCGGCCACCCAGCGGAACCGCTCCTCGCTTTCCCGTAATGCGGCCTCGGCCTGCTTGCGTTCGGTAATGTCAATGACCGCCGCGTAAAATCCGACCACTTCGCCCGCTTGGTCCCGATCGGGAACATACCGCGCCATGAAGTTGCGCCTTCCCATCTGGCCAAGGGGAAAGCTGGTCTCCCAGTTCACTTCCTCCCCGGCCAATGCCCGCTCGGCATGGGGTCGTATCAACGTGAACGCCTCCGCGCCGAGCAACTCTTCCACGCTGGCGCCGATCACCTCGTCTTCCGTTTTGCCCAGGCTTTCCGTGTAGGTCCGGTTGGCATAGCGGTAACGAAATTCGCGGTCGATATAGGACAGAAAGACCGGCACCGAGTCGGAGAATTTGCGGATACGGGATTCGCTTTCCCGCAGTGCCGCCTCGGCTTGCTTACGCTCAGTGATGTCGATACAGGAAATCTGGATCGCGGGCTCGCCTTCCCAGTTGACCACGCGGGGGATGGCGTTATACCAGATCAGCGAGCCGTCCTTGCAGAGACCCTGCATCTCGATTTGCCTGGGCAACGCTTTTCCGGCCATGCGGGCATCCCATAGGGCCTTGATTCTTTCGCGCTCGTGCGGCGCCAGCAGGGGTTCCCAGTTTTCCATCGCCAGGATCTCGCCCTTGGCGTAACCAAATATTGCCGCAAATGCGTCATTGACGAACAGGGGTTTGTTGTCGCGATGAACCGCGATCCCCTGGATCGAGCCCTCCACCAGATCGAAATATCGCGATTCGGTCTCGCGCTGGGCTGCTTCGGCTTTTTTTCGTTGGGTGATATCAATCACAGTCGATTGGATAGCCGGCCCGTCGTCCCAATCGACCCTGGAAACCAGATGCTCCAGCCAAATTGCCGATCCGTCCTTCCTCCTCCCCCGAAATTCGTACCGGTCTGGTGCGGGATCTCCAGCCAACCGCGCCTTTTGGTAGCCCAGCAATTTTTTCAACTCGTCTGGATGAATCAGATGCAGCAACGATTCGAGCTTCATGAATTCTTCCGCGCTCTCGTATCCGTAAAGCTGCGCGCATGTTTCATTCGCAAACAGAGCTTTGTTATTGCGGTGAACAAATATTCCCTGAATCGAACCCTCGATCAGGTTGCGATAGCGCTCCAGGCTCTCCTGCAACGCCTGTTCTTTTTGCCCGAGTTCGGCGTGATCGTGGCGCAAGTCCTTCAACTCGCCGAGCAGTTCGGTTTTGGTCTTTCGGGCGTTTTGCATCACTCTACAACTGATGTGGTTCAGTCGATCCCCTTGGAGGTGCAGGTGGTTTGGTGCGGTATTAAAATAAAAAATCGATGCTATTATTAATACGCACTCCGGATAAGATTACCTTACTACAAGACAATCAGTATTTAGTGTTTTAATCGTGAGGTCTTTGTGAAAAATACGGTTCCCGATGGCCATGAAAATAGCACAATCCATGACCGGTTTTGTGTAAGCGCGCACACTCGTGGAATTGTGGAAAAGAGCAATCTCCGTGACAGAATAAACGTTGATGTTGCCGGGATGTTCGCCCGCCAAAAGATATTTTTCGAAAACCGGCGTCTATTCCGAAAATGGTCGGCAAGCCCTGCCGGAAGCCCTCTGCGCCCCGCCGCCCGCGGAATCTATCAGGGTGCATCAGGGATAGTTAACCGGAATTACTAATATTAGAAAAATATATTTTAATTTTTACCTGAAATAAGTATGTCCTTCTATAGGATAATCGAAGGCCGCCTGCCAGCCCTATTTGCTACGCTTCATGGATGCCGCCCAATCGCGGATATGATCGTAGATACTGAATCGTTAAACGTCAACGAATGTAAACAATGACACAATCCTCCCGCCAGTACGGAGCGTCAACGTCCACAAGCGCCACATCCCTTTCGGCGCCCTTGATTCAACCACCGCCTGTTGCGGCGCACCCCGATTTGGTGAGAGAGCAGCCCATTGATACTGATGAGAGCACCGAATATTGCACACTCGCCCGCGCCCCGCGGACCGTATTGCCGGCGCCGTTCGTGCGGCCATCGGGAGCGGTGCGGGTCTCCCGTGTGTTAGCTCCCTTACTGTGCACGGGGCAGAACCCGGATATTTCGTTTAATCCGAATCTATGTAACAGGTAGAAAGTGCGGATTCCTTGGCACAGCCCCGGGGGTTGCTCCGCTGCCCGTCCGGCTTCCCGTGTCTCAACCCGAACCGCCGCGATAACCAATAAAATGAAAAAGATCTCGTTCAATCCCCTCTATTCGGTGGCCGTGGTCAACGTGGTCACGTTCCTGGCGATCCTGATGCTGATGGTGCTGCCCATCGCCTTGCTCAATATGAAGGACACCGAGCATGATCTGGTGGATACGCTTTCAGCCCGGTTGAGCGTGGTGGCGCAGCGTAGTGCTAACTCGATCGATGTTTTGGATGTGGCCTCCCTGGCCGACCCCAAGGCGATTTTGACCGCGCCGCACAAGCGATTGGTTTCCGCGTTGAGCCGCATCCAACGGGAATACCTGGTCGATAACGCGGTGGTATACCGCTACGACGACGTGAAGGGCTTCGTCTATGTGGCTGACGGCAACGATTGGTTCGACCTGGGTGCACCGGTAACGTTGCACGAGCGGTTTCCGGCCACACACGCCGCGGCCCTGGAGGCCTGGAACACAGGGGAACTGGGGGAAACCCGCCTTTTCACCAGCGGTAACTCCCAGTTCTACCAGGTCAACTATCCCCTGAAGCTGGAAGGTAAGGTCAGGGCATCCTGATGTTGAATGACGACGCGACTGGTTTGGCACGAGAAATTTCCCGGCGTAATTGGTTCATTTTGCTCAGCGCCCTGGCGGTGATCGTGGTGGAGATGGCGGTTTCGTGGACGCTGACGAAACAACGCATGCGCCCCTTACTGAAACTCAGGCAAGCCGCGGTGGATATCGCGTCCGGAAATTACGACGTGGACGTGCCCCACCGTCAGGGGCGCAACGAGATCGTCTTGCTTCTCGGCGCCTTTGGGGAGATGGTCGAGGGATTGAAATCCCAGCGCGACAAATTGGTGCGTTCCAACCGCGAATTAAGGACGCAATTGAATGAGCTAACAGGGGAAAGCGGCCAAAAGGACCGCAACGCCCCGGGCTGATGGCTACCCACAGCCGCGACTTGCCATCATCCACTTCCGCTACGCCGAGTGCCTCCATAAGAAGGGCGATTTGGACGCCGCCCGCGAGCAGCTCGACGAAGCCACTACGCTGTTCCACGAGATGGAGATGACTTGGTGGATCGAGCAGTCGGAAGGGCTGCGGGGGCGGATCGAGGAGGGCGAGCCGTTTCGGGGATTTGCGCCGTACCATGGAACCGCCGATGAACGCCGATAACCGCGGGCAAGAAATTCATGTCATGGCGATCGGCGTTCATTCGCATTTAGCGGCGGCACAAAACGACCACTGCAAGGGTAACGTAGCCTCGGTCAGCGCGGTTATTCGTCTTCTCCTTTAATTTACGGAATGCAGTGGTGGGATGGTTGTGAAAATCGGAGGTGACTCGGGCCGCGATGTGATGTAGGATATCGGTCAATACATGACAGATTTCCACACGTCCGACCCGTTCGGTATTCGCGGTATACGTAAATCTTGGGATGCCAATCATGTACAGAACTTGGAGCACGTTGGGGCTGATTGCGGGATGGATGGTAGCGGCATTGCTCGCCGCACCTGCTCTTTTCGCGGATCAGCCGGAATTTATCCTAATGTCGCCGCAAACGGCCGCGCAGCGTACCGATCTGGTGATCGTCGACGTACGTGAGGTCTACGAATTGGCCGAGGAACTGGGCTATATCGACGGCGCGCTCAATATCTCCCTGGGCCGCATCCTGGCCGAGGGGCTCGGCGGCAAGATCGACAAGAATTCGCCCGTCCTGATGGTTTGCCGCACCGGCGTGCGCAGCGCCCGCGCTGCGGCCCGGGCCAAGGAACTGGGCTTTGATCAGGTCTACAGCCTCGACGGCGGTATGGCGGCATGGGTGGCCGCCGGACTCGAAGTGAAGCGGGCCAAGGCCGCCGGACATTCACAATCCCTTCCCGATGCCAACACCTTCGGTATCCCCTGCAGTTAATCGGCACAGTTAATCAGCACAGTTGATCAGCACAGTTGATCAGCACAATTGATCAGCCATCTCGCTCCACTAGCCCAACTTCCGCACCATTTCCATGGAATGGAGGATTTGGACGGGTTTTAGGGGCGTAAGTGCTTGTTTTCATTGGATTGGATAGTTGGCTGGGGCGATGTAGTGCAGAATGCGGCAAGTCGTATCGCTCCTTCTCGGTGGCCGAGAGCCATCGCACGGCCCAGGGTCCCCGGCAGCGGACGTTGCTCACCCTGGGGCCGGATTTCCGCCGGCTGGGCGCAGATCCGCTCTACCGGGTCTCCGGCGCCCTGCTGCGCCACCGGGATCGGGGACACGGTGCTGCTCTACGACCTCACCTCCACCTGCTTCGAGGGCCAGGCCGCGGCCAATCCCAAGGCCCGGCGGGGCTATTCGCGCGACAAGCGCTCCGACTGCAAACAGGTCTGCGTGGGGCTGGTGCTCACCGCCGAGGGATTCGTCAAGGCCCACGAGGTCTTCTCCGGCAACACCGCCGACACCAGTACGGAAGTTGGGTCAACACCACCCCCGAGGGCCAACACCGGGAAATCTACGACAGGCTCGCCATCCCCCGAGCCCTCTTTCCCCAACGACACCACTACGCCGCCCAAGGACCGCTCAAACCGCACACTTCGTAGTGACTCAAAAACACCATGTCCCCACCCATGGCCTACCTCAGCCCAACCAGTGCGGAAGTTGGGTTAGTACCCTTCAGGCCGGCGACAGGATGCTCTCCATCTCGACTCCAGCCGATGTGTTCGAGGGCGGGCTCGATCTGACCATAAATTTCCAGGCCGCTGCCGCGGTCGACGGAAGTGATCTGCCCGTGGATATCGCTGGTGCGAGCCGAACCGCCACCTCGTTGGATTGCTCCGGCCCCTCCAATTTTGGTGCCGAGGGCTGGTCTATGGGTGCCTACGAGTACGCGTTTACTGGCGGATGTGAATAACGCCCATTCGGTGGCCTTGCGCGGTGTTTCCATCAGGACATCGCGCTGCGCGATCCTATTATCGATTCATTCGTCGCTATCGATCCGTGATCAATCGTCCGCAAGCTGAATATTCTTGCACTCGATTTCGCTTGGGTGGCAGACCCTCAGTGCGCCACGCCCGTCGATATTGACTCGGGTCGTCGTCAATTCCGTCCCGTCACCAACGATGAATATCAGTCGTCCGACGCCGTCAACCACCCGCAACTCCAGCACATTGTTGTTGGCCATTATTTCGAATGGATCGGCCCCGTCATCCGGATGGCGATCAATGGCGCCGACGGCGATTGCGGGCTTTATCGCCGACGATGACAGGCTGACCACCGGGCTTCGGTGCATACCCTCGTCCAAGGTGATTTTGGCGTGCTGATAGGGATCGATGCCCAGCCACAGGCGTCCCGACCCGTGTGTCTTGGCGACGTCATCGGATGCGGTGAAATGGGCATAGCCTTCACCACCGAAACTTTCACCGATGGTGACGATATTTTCACCTGAACCCCTATAGAACTTCAGTAATGGCACATTTCTATCCACACCCCGAATGGTATGCATCCGCAGATCGGCTGAAACTGCACCGTTTTCTCCGATGAGCTTGAATATCCGTGCCGAAATCACCTGCGGAATGGGCTTCGTTTGGCCCCAAACGATCATGGCGATGACCATCAAACCGGCAAATACGAACAAATGCCGGTAGATACGGCACTGCCGCTCGACGCGACGCAAACGATCCTCAATATTCATGGTGGTACTCCAAGAAGGTGTTGTATCATCTTGCATGCATACGGCAGCGAAACGCAAAACAGTACCAAGAGCGCCTACCAGCGTCCGCTCCATGACATCCTATCTAAACCCGATTGCCCGCCGCAATGTGCCGAGGCCGCTTGGAGCACCACAGGCCACAATTCCCATTGGATATTTGGCGAAATCCGGGGCGACCGCCGCCCCGATTAGATGAAAGGCGCAATCCGGGATTGCTGGCCCAATGGCGCCTCCGGGCGAGCAACCTGGTTCTCCTCTCCCTTGTACGGCGGCAGCGCGGCCACGGTCGGGTAGCTGACCCTGGCCGTGACCAGAACGATACCGCATTGATGTTCAGTGGAATGAGAGTTTCAGACAACCGAGACCCGCCCCGCGGTGTCGCCGTCGTTTCGTTCGTGACGGCGCTGGTGTTTGGAGAACGGACGGTCTCCACCAATCAGTTTGTTCGCTAACCTCCCCAGAGCATTCGCACGGATGATAATATATTCGCTTGCGTCCACCTGTGCCTCAGCAGGCCTACCAATCATTCTTACATATTCTTATCAAACGTCGTCCACGGCGGCATGTTTACATTGGAAAAGGATGGCAATTCTAAGTCATCATCTCTGGCGAAGGGAACGAAATTATCGGGCTCACCTTTTTCGGTAAAAAGAGGTGGCTCACCTCTGATCACGGTCGGCGTGTTATCTTCGCCATAGCCGTATTTTATGGCTTAAATACTATGAGACGAATATTGAAATTAAAAATTTTTGTTTCGGAACCGTTTGCGGGTTCATACAAAGTGTGAGATAGTAATCTTGTTCGCTTATCGGAATATTGTATATTTTACGTATTATTTAATTGGCTTCGTTGAGAACCGGTTTACGATTCCATGATGCTTGGCTTGACAAAGCGCATGCACGCTGACTTATATCAATATTCCTATTGTCGTCTAGGAATATCACCGGGGTGCTACTATGATTCCGATCAATGTTGGCTTGGCGCAAACCGCCAAATACGACCAGCCCGCAACCTTGGCCATTCCGCTTGAAGACGATCACCCTTTGTCCTGCTCTCGACTACCCAATTTCGCGCGGGCGAGCCGCTGGATATTGAGATTCGCTGTTGGTATTTCGTTGATCTGCGGGCCTGCGGCGTTGACGGTTTCGGGGTCCGATTCCCCACATTACGAGCGGGTCTCGCTGCCCTCGTTAAAATCCACCGAACCGATTCCGCGCCCCGGAAAGAGTGTCGTTTTGACTGTTGTGGGAGCCACGGCCGGCAACACCGACAGCGGAAACATCGAGTTCGACATCGCCACATTGGAGCGGATCGGGCTGGTGCGATTCACCTCGAAAAACCGGTGGTACAAGGAACCGATGACATACGAGGGGGTACTCGGATCGGCGTTTTTGGATGCGGTGGGCGTACCGGATCGGGCCACCACGATTAGGGCCACCGCGCTCAACGATTACGTGGTTCGCATCCCTATCGAGGACCTGCGGCGATGGCCAGTGGTACTGGCTCTCAAATTGAACGGCAAATATATGAGCATCCGGGACAAAGGCCCCATATGGATCGTGTACCCCAATCATGTATTCGAAGAATTGGCAGGACCCGCCCATCAAGGTAAATGGATCTGGCAGTTAAAGGAAATTGCTTTTGAATGAATCAAGGCCGAGGCGCATGTCCCACCAGAAAAGTCCTTCACACGAAGAATCCGCGAAAATCAGTTGGGCGCAGCTGCCATGGATTGGATGGGTGGTCGCTTTTGCCGTTCTGGTCGCATTGGGGGTCAACGGCTGGCTGACTTATCGCCAGTATTACGCCATCGATCAGACCGTTAGCGCGCAGCCGCATGGTTTGGACGTATGGGATATCGCTCAGCTGCAACGTCAGATGTTGCGTTTCCAGGTGGAAATCGCCGCCATTGCGGAGTCCGGGATAATTGAGGATCACGCCGAACTGACCCTGCAGTGGGATCTGGTGTGGAGTCGGATAAAGATCATCGATGAAGGTGAAACGAGTAAGGGGATAGGCGAATTATCCCCTGATATCAATAAATTTCCCGAAATCGAGCGTTTGATCCGCGATATCGACGCGAGTTTTCAACTATTGCTGGAACAGCCGGCGGTATTCGCACCGATCGTACAAACGAATCTGGATCGTGCAGTGAGGCTGAGCCAGGAAATGCATGCCCTCACTTACAACAATCTGCTTCAGGACCTGGTGCGTGTGACCGAATCCTTAAAATGGATCCAACTGGAAACCATCGTCATAGGCGTCATTTTCGTTTCGTTGGTTTTCCTTCTGATCGCCATCATTTGGCGAACGTTCCGCTCCAAACTGGGCCAGACTTTCAGACTGGTAGCGGAACTCGAGAAGAGTGAGGAGCGATACCGTATTCTTGCGGAGGGATCGATTCAAGGAATAGTGGTACACAAGAATTTCCGCCCGGAATTCGTCAACCAATCGTTCGCTTCCATGTTCGGCTACAAGTCTCCCCAGGAGGTGCTCGATCTGGGTGACCTATCCGTATTGGCCACGTCTCCCGGACCGCAGCGGCTTAAGGAATACTACGATGATCGGATGGGCGATCGCTATGCACCGGCCCAATACACCGTACAAGGCGTTCGCAAGGACGGTAAACCGATCTGGGTAGAGATCATGGCCAAAGTGATCGATTGGGACGGCGAACCCGCCGTCCAGGCGACGATATTCAATATTACCGATCGCAAGTTGGCGGAAGAAGGGCAGGCTCGCGTGGTTTCTATCCTTGAGGCGACTCCGGATCTGGTCGGTATCTGTGACCTGCAAGGGCGGCTTACGTTCATCAACCAGGCAGGGCGTAAAATGCTGGGGTTGCACCCTGGTCAAGATATTTCAGTACGTACCTTAGCAGACTATCACACACCTGCGTCCCAAAATATGCTTATGGACGTGGGAATTCCGTCGGCAGTTGAAAATGGCGTATGGAAAACGAACAACGCGGAACTGGTCAGCAATAACGGTGATATCATCCCGGTATCGCAAATATTTATCGCCCATAAGAATAGTCGCCGCGAAATCGAATATCTCTCTTTTATCTGCCGGGATATCACCGCGTTGAAAGAAACGGATCGGCTAAAAAGTGAATTCGTATCGATCGTTGCCCATGAATTACGCACGCCTTTATCCTCCATCCGTGCTTCACTCAAACTGTTGAGCGATGAAATCATTACGGAGCTGGCGCCGGAATCGGCCGAGTTGTTACAGATTGCCGAAGCCAATACCAATCGACTCATTCGCTTGATCGGAGACATTCTAGACTTGGAGAAAATTGTACATGGCAAGCACGAGTTGTCCATGAGTTCTGTCGATTTGCGCAACATTACTAAGGCCGTCTTAGCGGAATTGGCACCGATGGCCGTCGAGGCGGAGGTGACGATCGTTCAAAAATTGGATGCTGAGGTCTACTTCGCCGGAGATCGCGACAGGATCATACAAGTCATCAGTAATCTGGTCGGTAATGCCATCAAGTTTTCCCCCGGCGGCAGCACAATCGAAGTGGGAGTCGGCCAACCGGCTGAAGGCGGCGCCCGCTTTTCGGTGCAGGACCAGGGGCCGGGCATTGCACCAGAAAAGCAATCCAAGCTGTTCGGCAGGTTTCAGCAGTTGGACTCCACATACAGAAAAGATAAAGGCGGTAGTGGGCTGGGGTTGGCCATCTCCAAAGAGATCATCGAACAACACGGAGGAAAAATCGGCGTGTACAGCGAGACCAATGAGGGCAGCACATTCTATTTCGAGCTTCCCGTTATTTGAACCGATTTCACGCCGCATTCACCGTAGCCGTCGTGGCCATGCCCTGAAGCCATGGGGCCTCGGGTCGATGCATTGATCGCCGACGATTGACGATGGTTTCCGCACTGGCTTGTACTGGTCATGATCGTGTGGTCTACTTGTGTTCAATTAAGAGAGGCGAGCCGCGCCCTGGCCGGGCCGGATGGCCGCCGCCAATCCCCGATATACCCGTTCCCCACTTTGGGCTCCACGAAAATCACCGCCACCCGCCTCGCCAATTAATGCCCGCGTCCGTAGCTCAGCTGGATAGAGCACTGGTCTTCGAAACCAGGTGCCGGCGGTTCAAGTCCGCCCGGACGCGCTATAATTACAGTTACTTAGCGCTTAGCCAAATAACGATTGACGTTGGGGGAACCTGGGGAAACTGTCCTAATCCGTACACAACTGGGGGAAATCTGGAGAAAACCAGCGACCTGCGTCGGAGTTGGGGGATTTTTTGGAAGAAAGATACTCGGCCAAACGCCATTTTGGAGGTAAAGAACGGTCGGGAGGATGAACTTTCTCAGGATAGCGATCTATACTTTGTCCATGGTACGCCCCCTTTCAGCAACACTTGAGGAAACTGTGGTAGACCGAAATCGGTCCAGATCTGCGTCGGTGAACAGAGCAGTATACAGAATGACTACCAAATTTGCTCTGCGTCCAGATAGGGCCGTTTACCTTAATACGAAACTTCCTTCTATCGTTATCCAGCCCCTTCTGGACCTTTACTGTCCAGGCGGAAACCGATTCGGATTGAACGTACCCCAGCATCCCGGCATCGGGATGGCCCGCAGCATACCGACCTGAGATGAAACAGCCGAGCCCGTCTTTTCCTGTGTACTCGGCCACGCCACTATGATTGTACAATCGTTTGGCCTCAAACTGAAATCTGGGCCTCTTTCCTGCCTGAGTTCGCTCAAACTCAATATCGACGCGCGGGCGGCGCTTCCCGAGCTTAACGCCCGTACTCAACGGTGGGTCGTCGTGAATTGCAAAATGAACCGCCCAGGCTGGCGCCCGCGGACTCTGGACGTACGCGCGGATTGCATCGACCAACAGCCCGGTAATGTCAGGTTCCTCGCTCGATACTAATTTTGGTGCGTCGAGGCGAGCGAATCCAGATGCGACCAAGCTGTGGACATTCTTCACAAAACTCAAACGATAGGCTTCAGCCGTTCTCGACAGTTGCGGTCCTTTTTGGGCCTTGTCTCGGTTGGCCATTCACTGGTCTCCGGGAACAAGCGCGGTGGCCAAAACCTCGTCGGCATCTTGTAATGCTTGGGACCGAAGCCACCAAATCCTTTCCATCGGTTTGAAGATGTAACTGCGGTCATCGCGGTGGAGAAAGAGGTTGCGGTCAAAGTACAACCACTGTTCGTGTCCACGCGAGAGTTTGACCTGCATTCGATTGAGTTCCTCCGCCGTGGGCTCGTCAGCGTGCATTATTCGAGTGACGGGTAGTGGCCTCGGAGAGTTTAAAAGCTCGATTTCTATCATCGCTGACAAGTTGCTACGCACCACCGAAACGCGATGAGACAACCCCGACTCGGATCCCAGAAACTCATCGAGTTCTATCCGCAGGGCTTCGGCATAGTCGGTCATCTCGGAATCTGACGGTGCTCTAATGGCCTCACTAGCGACTTGTCCGTCAACCAAACGCATGCGAACACCGACGAGATCGTCAATCAGGCATCGATCCCTTTCACTCAAACCCAGTGCATTGGAAACCGCGTCTTCAACATTTCGCTCGATTTCTTGGATTCGGGGAGAACGCTTTACTACGGTCTGTTGCTTTAGATTGTCGGAATTGTATTCCCACATCTCTCTCGACTCGGCGGCCAAAGCCCGTTGAAACTCGGCCAGTCGGCGAATCTCTCTGCTGTCGAGATCGGCGAGTGGCGTCGGGATTTTTCGGAAGGCTGCGAGTGTACTGCTTCCTTTAACAACTCCTAGTCGTGACGATGTCAGGAACTGGTGATACCGGACGAATTGCGAGCCCAGGTAAACGGCACAAGCCCGCAGCATTTCTTCCTGTTCGGCGCCTCCCGCCACGCCGATCTGACGCGGTGGAACGACGAGGAATGTGTCACTGAAAACGGCAAATTTAGTGGCTGCGCTAACGATGATGTGCGGCGGTTTGTTTATTTCTAAACCTTTTCTCCCTCCTCTTTTTCGCAAAAACGATCGTCCCGATGAAACCGGATTGAGAGCCCCAGGGGGAAAGGCGTAGATCTGTCCGAGCCCGCTCAAAACCTCGGTGTCAAGTTCAAGTTTCCCGGCGACCTCTGGAATGGCGTCGAGTTGTTCTGAAGATCCGTTGTTCTTTTCGCGCAATTCAATGCCTTGATGGACTTTCAATTTCCGTCTTTCGGCGAACTCCTCGAATGAGGGAAACTGGCTGGCGATCCGTTCCAGCAGCTTTTGATCCCGTGTGGAACCCCACATCGCAATTTTCCAGGGAAGGTTGCTTCCTTCCGCGATCCTGGCTTGATCCAGATCGCGTAACTCACTCCCATTAATAGTTATTGCCCACGTCTCCTTGCGTCCTCCCGGTTTATTTACCCGATTGGCTTCTTGATTGATGACCAGAGGGGAAAACACGAGGACACTTCGTCTTGACGTAAAGCGGGATATACTCGCGGGGGCGTACATGATCATGGCTGCTGGTAAACGCGACCGTCCCGCGAACAAGACCTCCTTGAGGTTCGTGAAGTTGGCGACAAATTGGACATCCATCTGCCGAAAGAAGCTTTGGCGAAATGCGCGCTGATTCTTGAACAGACTCATCGCGGGTATCAGCAATCCCACGATGCCTCGCGGGCTCAAGTGCTCAGCCACCTTCCACGCAAATGCCTCGGCAACTTGATTTCCCGTAACGGGGCATTGGTCCTTATGATCCTTCATCCATCGAAGGGCAAACTTATCGGCAGCGTCGGCTGATTTCGGATTCGCGCAGATCCAGGGTGGATTCCCGACGATCCAGTCGAATGTTGTGCCCTTGAGTTGACGGTTCCAACCGGCTTCGCCGTCGAAAAAGTCTCCTTCGAAGATGTTATGTTCGCTGAGGACTGGGAGCTTGAACGTAGGTGTTCTTTGCAGGTCTGGGGGTTCAATATAATCGAGCATCGTGAGAATCAAACTGAATTCGGCTACCCGGCAGGCGTTCCCGTCGTTGTCGACCCCAAAAATATGCCGGACGAGGATATTCCGCAATTCAACGGGGCGGAGCATCTGGCCCCCTTTTCGGAGCATCTCTCGCTCGATGAGACGACGATAGCACTGAACCAGAAACGCCCCTGACCCGCAGGCGGGATCGAGAACACGCATGCCATTTTTTAATGGATGATGGTTGTCCAACTCGGCAAGCATGAAGTTTACGAGCGCTATCGGCGTATAGTACGCACCCGCCTTTCGCTTCTTGCCTTCGTAGGCTAGAAACTGCTCGTAGATAACAGACAACGTCTCGATCGGGATATGCGAGAAATCATAGGGACTGAAGTCGAGGTGAAGTTGGCCCGTTTCAGGCTCGTCTCCAAGGAAAACCGAGGCCACTTGTCTAACGTGCTCGACCGTCGGGGCCGAAATGCCAGAGAACCGCAGGGGGAACACTGAACCGTTCAGCCAGTCGTCAACCTTGTCCACAACACGGCGAAACTCTTTGATGGTTGCATTGCGGCCAAAGGCGCACCGGAGGTCAATATTCCAATCCTCGAGCCGGCGGTCGGAGAGGTGGTCGCGGTCACGCAAGTAGCTGAGGTAGACGAACTTGCCGATCAGCGCATGTGCAACTTCGGGATCCAGGTCCTTTCGAAGCTTCGAGCCCAACTGCTTTAAATTGTTCAACAAGTGCCAGTCGACGCGGCGGGAGGGATCGATTTGTTTCCCCCATTTGCGCCACAGCGATCCGTCGTTGATTGCGTTCGCGCGAAACTCGCTTAACCGATCATGGACCTCGTTGAAGTCCACCGCCGCTTCCAGAACACCGCGTTGCTGGCTGTCGGTCGTGCCGGGCGGGGGAACCCCATAATTGAAACCCGAGTAAAGCCGCACGCCTAGCGGCGTACGGACCAGAAGAAACGGAACGACGTTCTGGTTCCATACACGGCGATGGAGGCGGTCGGCTTCCTCGTATGACTCGGCTTCTGCGACATAGACGACGGGGACAGCCACGCCCTTCGTCCTCTCCCGCAGACCCCTCAGCACAAAGACCCCTTTCAGGGCACAGGATTTGACGGCACGACGAAATACGTGAGCATGCTCTGGCAAGTCGCCCAGTCGCTCGACAGGCAAGAAATTTGACGACTGGTCGTACCCTAAGCGTTCAATTAACTCCGCAGTCTGCACTTCGTCTCACCTTGCCCATGTTTGAGAAACCCCACTAAATCGCACAAAATCTCACCGAATGATATAACTACCGCTTCAGTTACATAATCGACCCCTCTCCGTTCCATTGCAGATGGAAAATTCGATCATCCTACTTCCGCGTTTGTCGCATATTTTACCGCAAACCGGAAGTTGATCGGCCATGATCCTGGTTTGAGATGCGATCCAGGAAGTGATGGTTTATACTCAGGGATAGGACTCCGAACAAATATGGCTGACATGACCTTGAACGACGACTTGATTTTCCGGCAAATCGAAATCGGCCCGATGGCCAATTTCGTTTATATCATCGGGTCGAAAGCCACTCGCGAGGCGGCCATCATCGATCCGGCATGGCAGGTTCGGGATCTGGTGAAAATAGCCGAAGAAGATGACTTGCGGATCACGAAGATCCTGGTGACCCATACCCATCCGGACCATGTGGGCGGGGAGTTCGGGGGGCAGAGCATCGAGGGCGTCGCCGAACTGCTGGATCTATGCAAGGCCAAGGTCTATGTGCATAAGTCAGAGGTGCCTTACTTCAAATCCATTCCGTCATCGGAAATCGTCTCCACCGACGAGCACACAAGCATCGACCTGGGATCGACCACGATCCAATTCATCCACACTCCGGGGCACACACCCGGTTCCCAATGTTTCAAATTGTCGGACCGGCTGGTTTCGGGCGATACCTTGTTCATCGGCGCCTGCGGACGGTGCGATCTGCCGGGCAGCAGTCCGGAGGATCTCTACTTCAGCCTGACGCAGAAACTGATGAAGCTCGATGAGGAGACGATCGTGTTTCCCGGGCACAATTATACGCCGCCGCAGAAATCCACGACCATCGGCGCGGAAAAGGCCCACAACCCTTACGTCCGGTTTCCTAACAAGAGCGCCTTCCTGGCGGCCATGGGATATTGAACGCCTTGCGGGCCACGAATTAAAACCGCTGCTCGAACACCGCGCCGATGCGGCCACCGGGTACGAGCACGCCGAACCGCTTGCGTTGCCCGGCCAGGTATTCGCTGCGATGGCGGTCGTTGAACTTGTGGGCGCCGCCCACCGCCGCATAGATGGACCCGCCATAGAAGGCCAGGGCCAAAACCCCGAAAACGGTGGCCGCGGCCAGTTGATCCCGCTGGAGAGAATTGACGGTGGCATAGATCAGCACGGCGTTGACGAATAGGGCCAATGCCCCTTCGGCGTAACGCTCCACGTAGAAGCTGCCCGTACCAGGAATGACCGCGGACAGGCTCCCGGCCAGCAACGGCGACTTTTCTGGTAGCTCGGGCGGATGCTCGATGGTCTCGGCGAAATCCGCTACCCGTTGCCGGTCAGGCCATTGGGGGGAAATCGCCCGGAAATCGGCCAGGGCTTCCTCGATGCCTTCCAGCCTTAACGGATAAGGCCGCCCTCGGTCGCGCTCCAACCGGCTCAGGCCCAGCAAATAGTGCAGGTCGTCGTTCCTGTCCTGCAACTCGGTGGTTTCCAGCAACCCGGCGTAATGGGCCACGGCGCGATCGGGCTCGCGGCCGCGCAAGTAAGCCAACCCGATGCGGAGGCGGGCATCCTGGGCGTGGGGGCCGGCCGGAAAGAAATGAACGAGACGCTTGTATTCCGTCACCGCCCGGTAGTATTCCCCATCGCCGAACAGAGACTCGGCGTAGTTCCAAAGCACCGACGAGTCTAAACCCAGCCGTTCTTCTTCGGCGGCCGGAACGGGCTGGCAGAGCAGGAACAACGCCGCGGCCAACACGAACAGGAAGAGCACCAAGCGGCACGGCAAGGTGCTCACAGGGACGGCACCCGGGCCAGCAGGTCTTCGGTGGCGAGGCGGATAGCGATTCCTGCCAGCCACGCCCGCCCCTCGTCGATGGCCTCGGCGTCCAGACCCCGGATCACCCGTGTGTAAATGCGTCCATGGCGCGCGGCGGAAGATTCCAATCCATGACGCAACGCGTCAGGCATGTCCTCCTGGGCGGCGGCGAAGTCCTGCAAGTGGACTTCGATGCCAGACCATGCCTCAAACAGGGCCCGCTGCTGAGCGATCCGCCGATCTGTTGGGTTGTTCCGCTCGATGCGGGCCGAGGATCGATCCATGCGCTTGGCCATTCCACCGAGCTGGGCAATGCGCTCCATGATGTTCATCCTCACCATGCTCCGTCCCGCCGCGTAAACCGCTTCAAGGACCGCATCGCCCTGGGCCAAAAGCGCCCGTGCCTGACCGTACCAGGCATCCAGTGCGGCCAACTCTCCGATGAAGCGCACCTGGCTTTCATAGACACGCTTGATCGAGCCATAGATCGCCGGATCGAAGGGCCGCAGGGCCTCGGGCACCGCAGGGGCCTCGCCCGCGTGGAGCCCCGGCTGCAGGGGTCCTGAAAAACGCCGGCCCGCGGCGGTCACTGTGCCGAACGCCGCCTGGGCCGGGCCGATCAGGCTGGCGTTGCCGCCGATGAATATCGCCTGCGCCACCAGGAAGACCCCCTCACTCACGGTGCCCAGCAGCGATGCGGTGGCCTTGTCTCCCCGTGGGGTAAAATTGAAATGTACCGCGCCGCTACCCACCTCGCTGAAGTTGCCCAGCTCGGGACCGCTGCCGCCGGCCATGAGCAGGTCGCACCAATTGACATTGGATCCCAGGGTGACCCAGGGAAAAAGGACGGTCATCTTGGTGTCGGTGTGCTGGGCACTGGAGGCGTCCTCCTCGTAGAGGGAGCCCTTGCGGACGCGAAATCCCATGCCGCACGAGATGGCCGGGTCGTCCACCTCTTTGCCGATAAAGACCGCGTCCTCGGCTGCTCCTGAGCCCAACACGGTGCCCGGCCCCACTGTCACGCGGCGCAGGGTCACCGGCCCCATGGTGCCGATCCGCGCGCCAGCGCTCACCCAGCAGTCTTCCAGCATGGCGGGGCCGCCTTCGCCGATCACCGCTCCGGCGCCGATGTTAGTCCGCTCGCCGCGTAGCTGAGTGAAGGGATGCAGCACGGCCCCCGCCGCGATCCGGTCGAGCGCCACTTCCGGGCCAATTACCACCAGCTCTGGGCGGGGCAATATTACGCCACGCCTACCCAGGGCATCCACGGCGGTTGGCGAATGCTTGGCATCGGTCAAAGCAGTCATTTCCAGTATTTAGATCGCGGGCCGATATACGCCGCAGGGCGATCGGCCATTTAATAACGATTCAGACCCCGAATCAGATTGCCATAAAACCGCACCATCCGCAGGTAGTCGTCAGTCGCGATTCGCTCATCGGTTCCGTTCGCACGAAACGGGGCGTCCGGCGCCACCGTCAGCGGCAAGAAGCGAAAGACGTTGGCTGTGAGTTCCTCGTAATGGCGAGCAGACGTGGTCCATGGCACCGGCCCTGGGGCTACCACGGCTTCCGGAAAAACCGAGCGAATGGCACGGGCGATCGCGGCGAATCCCGCATGCGCAGGGTTCGCCAAGTGGCCCGGCAACGTAGGTTCATAGGCGGATCGTGGCCGTGGCCGCAGGGCTATCCATGGATCGCGCACGATCGCATGCAGATCGTGCTCAGTACCCGATACTGTTTCGCCGGGGGCGATGGAAATCCGAATGGCGCTGTACGCCGACTCCAGCAGTGGCTCCGTCCCATAAATCAGAGCCAGGTGCGGCGCCGCAGGGTTCAACGCCTCCTGGGTCAAGATGGTACGCACAAGGGGCTGAGTTGCGGGATCGCGCCCTAGCTGGTTGGCCACCCAAGGGGCGGTGAGCCAAAGGTTGGCCAGTACCGCACGGGCTGTGCGATCCAACTCGGGACCCACGTAGTCCAGCAGGGTGCGCGCCGCACCCGATATTTCGGCCGGAAAGCTGCGCGCCAGCATCCGTTCCATGGCCAGGGCCAACCTGGATTCGGCGGCTTCGGTGGTTTCGCCCCTGGCGACCAGTTCCATTTCCAGGGCCCCTTTCTCGGCGATCCCCACAAGAGCGATCGGCCGCTGCAAAAAGGTCGGCAGGCTCTCAATTACGGCAGTGCCCGGCGCCAGCACGAAATCGGGATTTATTTCACGTGATTGAAGACGGCGGACAATACCAGCCGTACCATTGGCCCCACCGGATTGGCCGTCATGGGAAAAAGCCAGCAGTATCGTGACCTTGGGCCGAAATCCGCGCACCAATAGCGCCTCCACCGCCGCCAGAATAGCTGTGGCGGCGGCCTTTCCGCCCCTTGCACCGCGGCCCCAAATGGAATCCTGGGCGATGTGGCCCGCGAATGGGGGATGGCTCCAGGCCATTGCCTCAGCGGCCGAAAGCGGGTGGACGTCGATGTGAGCTGCCAGCAGGATCGGCGGTGCTTCGGGTTCGCGACCGCGCCAGGTATACAAGAGGCTATAGGCGCCGACGGTTTCCCTGTGCAACTCCTCATGGACGTGGGGAAACGCACGGTACAGGTAGCGGTGAAGTCCCTGGTAGGCGCCTCCGTCGATCCCCACCGTCCCTCGGGGGGCGAAAGTGTGGTACCGGAGCACCTGGGCCAATCGTGCCACTTCGATGCCGGCGTCGAATGTTTCAGGCGGTTTCGGCAGCGGCGCGACTGGGATCTGGCGCGTGGTGTACATTGCCGTGCGTAGTGTTATCACCGCAGCCAATACGGTCACCGCCAGAGCCACGATCAGCCCGAGCAGCAAATAGACGCGCGCTGGGGATCTCTGCCTGGCTTCTTTTTCGGGAGCGGTGCTGGGGTGTGGGGTTTCGGGTGAAAACCAGTCCATGAGGAAATTTCCGTTTCCGGCCATTGATCAACTCAACCCTATTTGATTTACCATGCCATTTACCACGGATGAACCTGTCTGGGGATCACGATGCAAACCCGCCAGTAGAGGATCGCCCAAAATGGAACAGCACATCTGGTATCGCCGCACCCGGCAGGATTCGGTCCCGCATCTTGCCCGGGCACGCCGATTATTGCCAATAACCTGGGGGCTCTTGCTGACATGGGGCGGCCTATTGCTCGGCGTCACGATTTGGGGCGCACCCGGCGAGGCCGAAACCATACTGGTACCGCGCGGCCCGGCAGTGCTGGGCAGTGACGAGGCGGAGAAGGCCTTCGGCTATGAAATCGGGGGCGCTGCGGCACGGCGATGGAAATGGTTTGATCGCGAGCGGCGCCGGGAGATTGAACTACCGGCTTACCGGATCGATTTGACCCTGGTCACTCAGGACGCCTACGGCCAATTCGTGCGGGCCACCGGTCACCCGGTGCCTTATATCAGCGACGCGGAATATCAGCATCAGGGATTCCTGGTGCATCCCTACGAGGAGGCGCTGCCCTACCTTTGGCACACCGACCGGCCGCCGGAACGCCTGAGCAGGCACCCGGTGGTGTTGGTGAGCCAGCCCAGCGCTGAAGCCTATTGCGCGTGGCGGGGCGCAAATGTGCACCAAGTCTGCCGGCTGCCCACCGAGGATGAATGGGAAAAGGCGGCCCGCGGCACTGATGGCCGCTACTTCCCCTGGGGCAACGCCTGGGAGCCGCACCGCCTCAACAGTGAAGAGACCGGCCCATACCGCACGACGCCGGTGAAGCGATATCCCACCGGCCGCTCGCCCTTCGGTTTGTATGACATGGCAGGCAACCTATTCCAGTGGACCGCTACCCCCGGCAGGCCGGGACGCATGATCCTCAAGGGCTGTTCCTGGGACGACCTGGGGGGCATCTGCCGATCTGCCGCCCGACATGACCGCAAGGCCAGGAGCCGGCATATACTCTTCGGCTTCCGCTGCATGTGCGAGGCGGCAATGGGAGGCTAATGTCCTGTATCAGAAATACGTTGCTAAACTCTTGCCAGTATGCTCCGTGAGCGTCCGAATGCAAAAACGGGCGATGCTGTCGAGGATTTCATCGGCGGATTTTGTCCAGACATAAGGTTTTGGATTCTCGTTGCTGACCTCGATGAATTCCCTGATCGCCTTTTCCAGGGCGATGGTGCTGCGGTGGGTGCCCCTCTTGATGGCGTGCGTGGACAGCAGGGCAAACCATCGCTCCACCTGATTGAGCCATGAGGCACTGGTGGGGGTGAAATGGACATGGTAACGAGAATGTTTGGCAAACCAACGACGCATGGCTGGTGTTTTATGGGTGCCGTAGTTATCACAAATGAGTTTGAGAAAGCACAAGTATATGGTGCCCGTGCGCAGCATTATTCTCAGGAGAAAACAAGATGATTTCCGGCAAAGAGAGAAATATCGTATTCAAAAATCTTATCCATGATTTTAGAAAATCAGAGAGCGATTTCGATATCATGGAAAAATTATTCAAGAACAAGAGGGAAGAGTCCTTTAATTTGTTAGAGGAATTATCCGATCCGAATGAATGGGATTAGGAGCAATAGTCTGCTCAGCTGGCGTTCCTGATACGTTAGACTTACACATTTGTGGTGAGCCTAAAGGCCTTAAAATCCGACGAAATACTTGTGCCCAACATGGAAAATATTCTCGGTAAATTGGATGATTTCCGATCAGAAATTGAGAATGAACACTACAATCTAGAGAAAATATAAAAAGAAAACGATATTTCTAACTGGGGTGGGGCGGGTGTCATCATTACTTCTGATCGAGAATGGACTGGTGGTGAAGGAGACATCGTTCTTCACACGAAATACGCCAGAGTCATATCGTGGTTGATGCTTCGGATAATGGAAATTGCCAAAGACCACATAAATTATTCCTATAGATTTGATTTCTACGGCGATATTGGACGAAACGCAAAATCATATGTGGAAAAATACGGCGAAAATGACCTCGATGAGAAGGCATTGCCTATACACCTTATTGACCAGGTATCAAATCAATTATCTCAAGGCCCCAAATGAAAGTCTGCATCCAAAGGGGCACAAAGCAGATCGGCGGAACCTGCATCGAAATCGAGTCAGATGGAAAACGGCTCGTGTTGGATGTGGGCCTTCCACTTGATGCCGATGATACGGTAGACCAATTGCCTTCCGTCAGTAGCTTTTGAAGACAGATGAGAGTTTGGAGGCAGTGGTAATTTCCCATCCCCATCAAGATCATTACGGCCTTGTCAAATACCTCAGACCAGACATTCCGATAGTCATCGGTGAAGCCGCCAGTCGAATTCTTCGTGTCGCAAGCCAATTCACCCCATCTGGTCATGTGCTAGCCCGAACGATCCCCCTCAAAGACAGGCAGCCGTTGGATATTGGCCCGTTTAAGGTCACGCCCTACCTGGTAGACCATTCGGCCTATGATGCCTACTCACTGTTGGTTTCATCCGGCAACCGCAAGCTGTTCTACACGGGAGATTTTCGGGCTCACGGTCGAAAGGGAAAACTGTTTGAGCGCCTTCTTCGAGACCCTCCAACGGGTGTGGATGTGTTGTTGATGGAAGGCACCACGATTGATAGGGCAGATAGCGATGAAGAGACCCAGACCGAGAGCGATCTAGAAACAGGATTTGTCCAGCACTTCAATGAGAGCAAGGTGATGGTTCTCGTTTGGAGTTCGGGACAGAACATCGACCGGCTCGTGACGGTTTACCGAGCCTGTAAGCAGACAGGTAGGCAATTGATCATTGATCTTTATACAGCCGAGATACTCAAGGCGACTGGGAATCCCAATATCCCACAGGGGACGTGGGATGACGTGCGAGTGTATTTACCCGAGTTGCCGAAAAGGAGAGTGAAACAGGATAGACGGTTTGAAGTTGTTAAGCCCTACAAGGCAAATCGAATTTATTTGAAAGGGCTGGCGAGCGAAGCGGCCCGCTCAGTGATGCTGGTGCGTCCCTCCATGACTGATGACCTCGATGAGGCGGGATGCCTCGAAGGCGCCTCGCTTGTATATTCGCTTTGGGAGGGGTATTTGAAGGACGAAAGCACAAGGCCATTTCGGGATTGGCTAGAACGCCACAAGATTCCGCTCACGAGCATCCATACATCTGGTCATGCCTCGGTTGCCGATTTGAATAGGCTTGCGAAGGCTATCCAAGCAAAGAAACTTATCCCCATCCATACCTTCGAGTCAGGGCGTTACCCGGAACTGTTCGAGAACGTCGAAGCCAAAGAAGATGGTGTGTGGTGGGAAATCTAGAGAGGACAATCACATGGCTGGAAATTTTAGCAAAGGACTAAATTCCGATTTTGTCTCAGCACTCAATGATGAGTATAAGGCAGGAGGCTGGTGGAAGAGCCTTATTACTGATCCAGAATTGTTTGTTGGTATTCGGAACAATTATCTAAACATATACTATTGCGGAAATAGCCTGATAAAACTTGAGAACAAAAACGGTGCGCTGATAGGGAATACTCATTATAAGTATGCGATAGATCCAAACCTTAACGAATATATTGAGTCGAAAAATGGAGCATTTACTTTAACTCCAAAAACTTTGAAGTCGATTTTCATACAAAACAGAGAGAATGTTAATGCACTGAAAAGTGCTAGTAGAATGTATTCTGGAGTTGAGAAATCGGGGATATAAAATATCCTGACGAGCAATAAAAATATTATTGATGTTGAGATAGACGCCCCTATTTACAAAGTGGGAGATTATGTTGAAACACAAGAGATGACTAATCTTGCAGGAGAAAGACTCAAGTTCTGGGAAACTGAATTATATGATTCTGGTGATGTTTATACTGGAGAAGGCCAAATGGAGGAATTACCTGTCGGACCAGAACCAGAATATTTCATCACTAAACAGGCAGTTGAAGTAACTTATTCTCTAACTGGAGATAAACTAATTGATTTTCTAGATAGCCATGAAATTATTAATCATGGATTTCCTCCGGACATCTAGTAATCGAAACAGTTTTTAGATTATATTTTCCCAGTCCCAAATATAATCATGTTTAGCATAAGTTATGATTATAGCTTGTTCCAGATTATTAACTAGACCCAGCAGCGGTTGCTGATCCTCATCATCTAGATCATCTATACTTATATTATTT
>JACZRV010000027.1 GCA_022574555.1 SAR324 cluster bacterium | reverse complement strand
CCAGAAGGTTATATCCAACAAGGGAGGCTCGGGAAGCCACGCCCCTGCCACCCAGGTCATTACTGTCTCTCGCGGCGATCAAGCCGGCGACGCTGGTGCCGTGGTCCCCTTCTGTTTCCGAAGTATTGGTCGGATCGCTATCCGACCCCACAAAATCCCACGATGCTCCCGGAATCACGTTGGGCGACAAATCCTCGTGGGCGATTTCAAGGCCGGTATCCACGACGGCGACCTTGACGCCCAGCCCCTTGATACCGGCCGCATAAGTCCCTGCCATATTGATGTCTTCACCGGGAACGCCTGGTGTGTCGCTGAATGCAGTCTGTCCTGTGTTGACCATGTGCCACTGATACTGGAATAGAGGATCACCCGACGTAGCAACGATGGTCACGGTGCTGGCAGCACTATCCACGCTCCCATCATTGACGACCAGGGCCAGCACGTAGGCACCGTCCAGGTCGGGAGTGAAGGCCGGGTTGACTGCAGTGGCATCGGAAAGGACGGCGCTGCTGCCCCCCGGCAGCGAGGTGAAGCCCCACAGGTAGGCGAGGGAATCGCCGTCGGCGTCGCTGCTGGCGCTGCCGTCCAGGGTGACCAGGCTGCCGGTGTCGACGTTCTGATCCGGCCCGGCATTGGCCACCGGCGCAGCATTGGTCGGAACACCCCCTCCACCACCTGCCGCGGCCACCGGGGTGGCGCTGGCCGCGACGCCATCCGAGTAGTTCAAATTCGAGTCGTGGGCGTACGCGGCGTAGTAGTATGTCGTACCGTTGCTGAGCCCACTGTCGGTGATCAGTTCCTCGGTACCGTCGTATACCTCAATGGCGTCCGCATCGTCCGGTGCGATTGGAGACTCGCCGTCATCACGGCGCAGGATCAGCACCCCTGTAAAGTCAGTCTCCGTGGGATTGACCCACGCCAAAATCACCACTCCGTCTCCAGGCGTAGCAGTAAAATCAGTCACATCGCCCAAAGCAGCGCTCGAATTTGTGGTCTGCTTTTTTGAATTTGATTCGTCACTGCACCCCGTAACGATAATTGCGGTGGTGGCAATCAGGATGAGACCGAACTGGCGGACAGCCCAGATGCGGGACGGCGCGCATTCCATGTTTTTTCCTCACCGGAGCAAAATGCAATTGGGGTTGAAATCGTGCTGACACCTTGAAATGGCCAAACGAGACCACAAAAAACTTGTGGCCAAATAACTTACCAGATTTAAGATAAAAGTCATCAATATTCGTATATCTGCGCCAGGGAGCGCATGACGTTGCCAGATGTGGCCGGATGTGGCCGGATGTGGCCGGACGCAATCCAACCAGCCCAAATCCACGAATTTTATCGCGGGCTTCAATCGGGGTCATGTTCGATCCAATGCCGGATCAGCCGCACGGAGCGCCTGTGGGCAAGGGATGCCGCCAAGGGGTGGGCCGCGATGACGCGCAGGTCTGCGAATGTATCGGCGTCGGGGAGGGTTTCGATGCAGGCGGTTCGCCGGCCCCGGGATGCGGCGGCCCGCAGGGAATCGGCCAGTACCGACGCCCCACCCCATGCGGCCAGGTCGAACAAGCCGTCGGGCTCGGTGCGCATTGCGATCAGGTAATAGCCCCCGTCGGGGGCCGGCCCGAATACCACCTGGGCCTTGTCCAGAGCCGCAAGCGCGGCCTCCCACTGGACGCGGCTCAAAAGGGGCAGATCGCTGCCGGCCAAAATGACGCGGGGCTGTTGGCGGTGTTCGGTGCTCCCCTGCCCCCTGGCGTCGCTGATGGCATGGGCCATTCTCTCGCCGAGGGATCGGCCCACCTGGGAGCGGATGCGAAACTGCGCCGGCCAGGTGACCCCGGCCCGGCGGAACTGGGCCTCAGAGCTCTCGGGGGTGATGAAGAGATGGCAGAGGAGATCCCGGCCGACTCTGACAAGGGAAGTCTGCCAGCGGGCGGCCTCGTCGATCAAATCCATCAGACAGGCGGCGTGGAACTCCCGCGCCTGCTCAGGCGTCAGGGGCGGCGACAAGCGGGTTTTGGTGGCGCCCGCCAGGGGCGCGCGGCTCATCAGGATCAGGTGGGTGGCACCTTCCATCCCCGTTGCGGTGCCGGGTTCAGCGCACATCCCGGTAATCCCGCGCCAGGGCGGCCGTATCTCCGCGCCAATGATAGCTCAGGTAATAGCGCCGCATGCGCCACCACACTCTGAAAAATCCCAACTCGTCCCAGCGCCTTCCGGAAGTTTCGACGACCAGGGGGGAGACGTAAAGGCGCACACCAGCGCGCTTCAACTTGAGCGCGAACGCGTAATCCTCCATGAGCGCGAGATGGGGGAATCCGCCCAGCCGCCAGAACAGGTCGCGGCGCACGAACAACCCCTGGTCGCCCAAGGCGATGCCGCGCCTCCGTGTGCGCAGGTTGGCGCCCCAGGCCAACAGGGGCAGCAGGGGATGGCGCCCGGCGATGCGCAAGCGGAACGCTCCCGCGTCGAACCCGAGGCGCGAGGCCTCGGCGATTTCAGCGGAAAGCCCCCGCGGCGGCACAGTATCGGCGTGGAGGAAGAGCAGCCACTGGCCCGAGGATTCCCGCGCCCCCCGGTTCATTTGCAGGGCCCGGCCGCGTCCGCTGATCACGACCCGTGCGTGTTTGGCGGCCAGCCCGGGCGTCCCGTCCCGGGAACCTCCGTCGGCGACGACCAGTTCCGCTTCAGGTGCCGCGGCCCGCACGCGCTCCAGGGCCTGCTCGATCACCGACGCCTCGTCGAGCACGGGTATAATAATCGATAACAGATGGGTCATGCCCCGCAGGGGAAGGAAAAAGTGAAGCCGTTCGGCCGGCAGATCACGCGGCGAATAGCTGTTCCACCTGCACCAGCAATTCGGGCAGGGTGAGTACGATCACCCTGTCTGCGGCCTGAATTTGGTAATCGGGGGTCGGCAGGATTGGATTTTCTCCGGATACGATCCCCCCTACGATGACACCCTTTGGAAGCTTGAGCCGGCCCAGGGGCCGCTTGAGCGCCTTGCTCCGTTTTCCCACGATCATCTCCACGACTTCCAGGTTTGTCTGGCTCACCGCCCGGTAATTCAGCAGATGTTCCTCGTGCACTGCCTTTTGGATCACCTTGGCGGCCGCCAGCCGTGGCGCCACGTTCACGTCCACACCCGCGTGGTGGCAGAGGGGCAGGATGTCATTCCGTTTGATCGTGGCGATGGTCTTGGCCGCGCCCAGATATTTGGCGGCCATGCACGCCATCACATTCGTCGCGTCGTCGGACATGGTGGCCAGAAAAACGCTCGTGCTGGGCACCTTGACCCGGCGCAACATGCGCACTTCGGTTCCCTGTCCCGCTTCTACATGAAAGTGACGCCGATGGCGGAACTGCTCTCGCAGCCGGGCCGCCTTATCCTCCGATCCCGCGAGCATGGTGATTTGAAAATGGCGGTTGCTCAAGGAGGTGGCCAGCAGTTGGGCCAAGTGGTCATAGCCATAAATCACCGCGGTGCGTGTTTTGATGGTCTCCACGTTGAGCAGGCTCTTCAGGATCGGCAACAGTTCCTGGGTGGTGAACAGATAGAGATAATCCTCGAGTTCCAGATACAGGTCCGGCTCCGGCGGCAATACTTCCTGATTGCGCACCACCGTGGCCATATAAAAAAACGACTCACTGTCGCTCCCTGTCATTTCCTGCACGGTCTTGCCCAGGAAATTGGATTTTAGGTCCACCTGGTGCCCGATCAGGATGATCTGCCCATCGGAAAAGGCGGCCAGTTCGCTGACCCCTTGGGTTTCGATAACCGACAACATCTCGTCCCGCACCGCTTCGTTGATGTTGACGACCAGATCGATGCCGAATTTGCGGTAGTCGAACCGGCTGCCTCCCTGTTGCGCGTTCATCTGGCGGGTCACGACGATCTTGTTGGGGATGCCCAATTCGTGAGCCAGCAGGGCGGTGATCAGGTTGGTCTCGTCGCGGTTGGTGGCGGCGACGAAGATATTCATGCCGCGCGCTCCCCCACGCTCCAGATCGCCGATATTGGCGCCATTACCCTGAACGGCGGCCACATCGAGCGAATGGCTCATGGCAGCCAGGGTGTCGGGATTTTCGTCCATCACGGTGACAGCCAATTTCTCGGAGGTCAGCCGCTCGGCGATGAACAAGCCGATCTCCCCCGCGCCGATGATCATTACTTTTCTCACTGGCCCTCCAATATTTGGCCCGGCATAATTTGGCCCTCCATAAACTGGCCCTCCAAAAGCCGCCTCATTTCCGCTTCCTCGACGATCGGGATGTTCAAGCGCTGTGCGGCGGCCAATTTAGAACCGGCGGCGGCACCCGCGAGGAGATAGTCGGTTTTCTTGGAAACCGATCCGGTCAGTATTCCGCCTGCCTCTTCGATGCGCGCCTTCCAGCGGGAGCGTGGTTCAGAGAGCGTACCCGTAATGACGACGGTTTTCCCCTGCAGTTTTCCCTGCAAATTTCCTTGTGGTGGCTGCGGCTGTCCGTCTTGAGCTTCCACAGGCTGAGCCTCCATAGACTGAGATTTCGCAAACTGGGATTTCGCAGGCTGAGATTTCGCAGACTGGGCCTCTACAGAGATAGGATCGATTCCCAGGTTCCTCAACGAATCAATGATAGCCACTTGGCCGGGGTCCTGGAAGAAGGCGTGCACCGATTGGGCGATTACCGAGCCGATCTCCTTGATGTCCTCCATCTCCTCGGGGCTCGCCCGGCGCAATGCGGCCAAGGATGCGAAGTGTCGCGCCAGAATGCGCGCCGTTCGCTCGCCCACGTGACGGATGCCCAGCGCATGGAGCAGCCGATGCAGGGGCTGCGCGCGGGAAGCGTCGATCGCTCCCAGGACGTTGGCGGCCGATTTGCTGCCCATTCGCTCCAGGGATTCGAGTTGACTGGTGCCTAGACGATACAAGTCGGCGACGGAGCGCACCAGCCCCTTATCGATAAGTTGCCCGATCAGGGCCGGCCCGATGGTCTCGATATCCATCGCCGGCCGGGAAACGAAATGGCGGATACGGTCTTCCCGCTGAGCCGGGCATTCCGGGTTGATGCATCTCAGGTCCACCTCTCCTTCCAATCGCACAGGGGGATTGCCGCAGGAGGGACAGCCCTGCGGCGGTTCAATGGCGCGCTCGCCGCCGCTACGGGCATCACGATCCACGTCGACGATCTTGGGGATGATCTCGCCCCCTTTTTCCACGAACACGCGGTCTCCGGTCATCAATCCCAGCCGCTCGATCTGATCGTAATTGTGCAACGTCGCGCGGGATACCGTGGTGCCGCCCAATTCCACCGCCTCCAGAATAGCCACCGGCGTCAGGATGCCCGTACGGCCCACCCCCGGTTTCACCTCCAGCAGGCGGCTGGCCACGCGCTGGGCGGCGAATTTGAGGGCGACGGCCCAGCGCGGCGATTTGGCCGTAGAGCCCATGCGCTCCTGGAGTTCCAGATTATCCACCTTCACGACGACCCCGTCGATCTGGAAAGGCAGGGTCTTCCGCCCACTCTCCCATCGGGCCTGGAACCGCTCCACTTCAGCCAACGATTCGAGCCGCTCAGAGTGTTCGCCTACCGGGAGGTTCAGGGAGCGGAGCCATGCCAGGGTCTCCCAATGGGTCGGTTTGGGAGACCCCGCAGCCACCGCGTAAATGACCACGCTCAATCCGCGGGCGCCGACAACGCTGGCATCCATCATGCGCAGGGTTCCCGCGGCGGCGTTGCGGGGCGTCTTGAATGGCGGTTCGCCCATGCGCTCCCGCGCAGCGTTGAGGCGGCCGAAGGCTTCCAGGCTGTAGTAAACTTCGCCCCGCACCTCCAAATCGATGGTCTGCGGCAAGACGTGGGGCAGGCCGCGAATGGTCTTGGCGTTGGGTGTCACCACTTCGCCGGCCGTACCGTCCCCCCGGGTCACGGCCGAGGCCAGCACGCCGCCCTCGTAGTGGATGGCGACGGCCAGTCCATCGACCTTGAGCTCCGCGACGTACGCCAGGTTTTCGCCGGGAACGAGCCGCAAGAGTCCTCGCTCCCACTCGCGCAGCTCATCCAGAGAGTAAGCGTTGGCCAGGCTGAGCATGGGGCTTTCGTGGCGGCGGGTGGGGGCGGCCTCCATCGCCGGGGCCACCACCCGCGTCGCCGCCGATTCCCAAACGCGCCATTCCGGCCGGCGGGATTGCAAACCCGCGAGCTCGGAGATCACCGCGTCATACGCCTCATCGCTGCAAATCTGCTGATCGCCGTTGAAATATTCCAGCAGACAGCGCCGGTATTTCAGGCGCGCGGCGTGCAGGGATTGGTGGTCTTCTGATGGGGTGGACATATACTGCGGCGGAATGGGCGGTTGGCTCTGTTGATGGCAAAGGTTTGCATGGCCCAGGCGTGCGCCTTGCGGGCGGCGAACACCGGATGTCCGCTGCACGGGCCGTCCGATGCACTGGCTGACCGCTGCACGGGCTCGGAGACCCAGTCTATCCCGAAGCGGGGGGAAATTCCACGGTTGGCGAGCCGGCTTCCCCGGCGACGCGCCAAATCCGATCCAGCACACCGTTGACGAATCGCGCCGCTTCGTCGCCCTCGAATGTCCGCGCCAGTTCGATGGCCTCATCGATGACCACCGGGTGGGCCACATCCCGCACGTGCACCATCTCGGCCACCGCCATGCGCAGCAGGTTGCGCACGATCACCGAAAGCCGGGACAGACTCCAGTGCTCGAGATTGGCGGCGATCAATGCGTCGATCGCGGGAAGATGGGCGTGCGTGACATCGTAGAGTTGCATGGCAAAGGCGCGCGCCTTGCGGGACGCATCCAGGCCATTCCAGAACCGTTCGATGGCCTCGGCTGTCATGTCCCCGGCACAGGGCCCGCCGGCGATCTCGGTTTGATACAGCAGTTGCAGCGCGCAGGTTCTGCCCTGTCGGCGTAAACCGGGCATGAGGCGATCAGGTGGGCATCTGCGGACGGAGACCAAACCGGTCGAGAATCTCTTTGGCCAGCCGAATATAGGCAGTTGCGCCCACGCTGTTGATTCCGTACGTCAGCACCGCCTGACCCACCGCGCTGGACTCGGTGATTTCTTTGGATTTGGGGATGATCGTTTCGAAAACCGAATCGTAGAGGGCGTCGTACACTTCGCGGCAGATGCGCCGGTGAACCTCCAGGGAGCGGTCATACATCGTCAGCAGAATGCCCGCGATACGGAGATCCGGATTGACGCGCCCCTGCAGATCCCTGAAGGCCACCAGGAAGCGCTTGAGAGATTTGATGGCCAAGGATTCGCACTGCAACGGCAGAACGACGAGCTGCGCCGCGGTGAGGGAATTCACTGCGAGCATGCCGGTCGACGCGGGCGCGTCGATCACGATGAAATCGTAGTCCTGCGCTTCCTTGGTCAGCCGGGAATTCAGAGTGAAGGGATCCATCCCCGACTCGTCCAGCTTCCATTGATCGCTCAGTGTATTGATGTTGGCGTAGATCGCGTCCAATCCCGTGCCATCGGGTGGCGCGAGCAATTCGGATAGGGGCGTGGCCGGCTCCATCAGAAGCTCAAGGGTGCCTTTATGCACCGGACTCTTGGCGCCGAACGACAAGCGCA
The DNA here is from genome assembly GCA_022574555.1 of SAR324 cluster bacterium. GTDB lineage: Bacteria > SAR324 > SAR324 > SAR324 > JACQKK01 > JACZRV01. The sequence goes on along the minus strand of JACZRV010000027.1, from coordinate 29,100 downwards.
CCGAGCCCTGAGGATCCATATCGAGCAAGAGCACCTTGTAGCCCCCGATGACCAAGGCCACGGCCAGGTTGACCGCCGATGTGGTCTTGCCGACCCCTCCCTTTTCGCTGGCGAAAACAATCGTCGTTGTCATACGTCACTCATTCGCGGCTCGCTGCGGACTCCCCATCCAGAGAGCCTGCCATCGCGTTATGGATCAGACAGCCGATTCCTTAATACTGTTTCTAGCTTGAGACCACCCCAAAAAACAAGGCAATGTCACCATTGAGCGATGGCGAGTCTCAGCCACCGGAATTTCACTGGTTCAGCGCGCGGCTCCGGTTGCCGATTTCAATAGCCGGTCTCAAGGGCCAGGCCCGACCCACGGTGACGCCCAAGGCCCTATGCGATTTACTCGGCAATGTACTCGGCTTTGTATGCGCAATAAATTGTACTCGGCAATGTACACGGCTTTGTACGCGCAATAAATTGTACTCGCAATAGTCCTTTAGGAATAGGCCCGGACACTCCACATTGCCGATAGCCTGGGCCGGAATTGCAGGGTTCAGGCCGGGGGAACAACCATACCGGGTCCATCGGCATTTATCACTTGCTGCGCCGCCGGGTGGCCGCCGGCATATTTGCCTTTCCAGAATCGCCGCCTAAACCGATCGTCGCTCATGGCCCAATCGTCGCTCACGGCATCATCATCGCGATGAAGCGCCGGGTTTATGGTTAGCCCTCTTCGGCCCAATCGAAGCTGAGTTGATCGTCGGACCACGGTTCAGCGGGCGCATTGTCCAGGTTGTGCAGGCTGAGGCCCAAAAGGCGTACCTTTCGGCCATGGGCTCCGGAATCACCGAACAAATCCTGGGCACACGCCAGAATCACGTCCCGGTCATCCATATACTCCGAAAGGGTTCGGGATCGCGTCAGGGTATGAAAATCGGCGAAGCGCACCTTCAGCGTCAGGGTGCGGCCCTTCACACGATTGGATTGCAATCGTTTTTCCAGACCCCGGGCCAATTGGCCCAACTTGGCGCGGAGCCACGAGGCGTCCGCGTGGTCTTCGGCGAAGGTATCCTCGATGCCCACCGACTTGCGGGTGCGGTGGGGCTTCACCTCCCGCTCGTCGATCCCGCGGGCGATTTCGTAGAAATAGGCGCCCCGCTTGCCAAACCTGTGGGTCAGCAGCGCCAGGGGCATCTTTTGCAGCTGGCCGCAGGTGGTGACCTCCATCGCGTTGAACGCTTCCTGAGTCGCCCGGCCGATCCCCGGCACCTTGGCCAGGGGCAGGTGCTCCAGAAACGCCGCCACGTCCTGGGGCCGGATCACGAACAGCCCATCCGGCTTTTTTTCGTCCGAAGCGATTTTGGCCAGAAACTTGTTGGGCGCCACCCCGGCCGATGCGGTGAGCGCGGTCTCGTCGCGGATCTCCCGTTTGATGCGCTGGGCGATCCAGGTTGCCGAGGGAATCCCCTCCCGGTGCCGAGTCACGTCCAGGAAGGCCTCGTCGAGGGAAAGCGGCTCCACCAACTCCGTGTGCCGGCGAAAGATCTCCTGGATTTGACGCGATACGGCACGATACTTCTCGAAATCCGGCGGCAGGAACACCGCATGCGGGCAAGCCTGATAAGCCCGCGCCGAGGGCATGGCCGAATGAATGCCGTATTTGCGGGCCTCGTAACTCGCCGCCGCGACCACTCCCCGGCTGTTGGGCCGCCCGCCCACGACGACCGGCTGCCCGGCCAAATCCGGCCGGTCCCGAATCTCCACGGATGCATAGAAAGCATCCATATCCACATGGATGATTTTCCTCGTCGCGCTGTGATCCACGTACAAATGTTTACCAAATCGAGCGTTGGGCAGCAACCCGCGGGGTCAGGCCATCATGCGATGCGGACAGGGTTGCAGACAGGCCATACAGTCGGGGCAGAGACAGGGCGGTGTGCGCACCTGCCAGGGGCGGGGTTTCCAAAGGGCGTGGGGGACGGGGCGTCAATCGCAGGTGCACACGATGTATATCTTGCCCGCGCAATCTTGCCGGGATTGGACGGCGCCGCCATCCCGCGGATAGCAGAGCCAAATTCCCGCGACCCTGTCGCGCAGCACCTTGCCCTTGGCCCGGAGACTGCCGGCCTCGTCGTGTATGGCGATCTCGCCGTCGAACATTCCTGCCGCATAGGTGGCTTCGATGTAGGGCTGCCCGTTCTCGTGAAATTCGGTGTAGGGACCAAACCTTTGGCCGTCGAGGTGAGTGCCGGCCTGCCAGATTTGGCCGGTGTCGTAGTACACGGTAAACCGGCCGTTCAAATCGCCATCGCGGTAGACCTCCTCGTTGCGCTTGTTGCCCGAAGGGTAGAACCAGACAATCGGCCCGTGCAGCTTGCCGCGAACATATTGCCCTTCCACTTCCTTGTAACCGTTGTCCTGCCACTTCACGAACACCCCGTGCTTTTTACCATGGGCGTAAGTGATCCGCTGGCGCTTTAGCCCGTTGCGGTAGGATCGGATCCATTTCCCGTGCAGTACCTCTTTGCCGTTGCCGTCCACGTAGAGCCAGTACTCGACCACCACGCCACCGGGGTGCATGACATGATGCAGTTGCACCCGCTCGCCCGAGGGCGTGGTCACGTACTTATCGACAGCCGCGACAGGCTGCGGCCACAGGAGACCGCAGGCCACAAGCGAAAGGGCCACGAACATACGGGCGGACCAGGACTTCCTATTGAAATTATTGTAATTTTTGATCTTGAGCATATTCAGCTTGAAAACGAGCCGGGACAGTTTCCCATACAGCAATTTCCCAAACAGCAATTTCCCAAACAGCAATTTGCCGCGCCAAACAAAGGAGCCTGGACCAGTCTGCCCGTCTACGCCCACGCGGCGGAACAACCCGGAGCAGGGCTCTCGGCCGGATTCACTCACAGGCGCACTCGACGTAGACCCTTTCGCGGCAGTCCTCGCGCACTCGCTGCACTCGGCCGTCGGTCCCGTAGCAGATCCAAGCTCCCGTCACGAGATCTGAGGCCAGTTTTCCCTCCGCGACCATTCTGCCCTGTGAATCGGTATAGGTGAGCCGGCCCGTGAGATAGCCCTGGTGGAAGGTGCCCGCTATGGCGACGGCGCCGTTGGGGTGATACTCCATAAACCGCCCCTCCTTCCGTCCGCGGAGGAAGCTGCCCTCCTCCCGTTTGCGGCCGCTGCGGTAGTAAAACGTATACGTGCCTTCCAGTTCACCCGCAGTAAAATTGACGACCTCCTTCAGCTTTCCCGACTCATAGTACCGTGTGACCGGCCCTTCCAGCTTGCCCTCAACGTAACGGCCCTCCATTTCCAGTTGGCCTTCGTCGTACCACTTGGCGAAGGGCCCGTGCTTCACTCCATGGTTGAATCGTGTGAACTCTCTCCGTTTGCCCTTCATCAATCGGGCGTAGTCGCCGTGCAGGGTCAACTGGCCGTCAGGGGCCACGTAGTATTGGTAGCGGATAAATAACCAGCGGGGGCCGTAGGCCGGCTGGGCCCACGTCTCCAGCTTCACCTCGATGCCGCCGGGGGTGGTGACGTACTCCCCGCCGAACCCAGTACCGGCCGGCGCCAGTAAAACCAAGGTCAAGAGGGTTAGGATTCTCACGGTTCACCCGATGATATTCGTGATGCCCAGGCCCTGCCGCGACGTGACCGGAAACCGCTGTTCCACGCGGAACCGCATATTGCGGAGAATTCTATCACATTCGCCCCGTTTGTTGCAGTGACGGGCCGCGCAGGATGCACCGGATAACGGGGCCTTCCGGCTGTGGTTGTCATCTGTCCGCCGCTGCACGGATGCGGGATATTCGTCCCCCTGATGCTTGCGATTCCGCCACGCAGCCGAGACACGTAAGTTCGGCTGGCTGATGGCGTTATCGCAATCCTTCCGCAGAGAATTTGCGCCATCGCGTTGCCGCCGCCCCGGCCGGTCTGGACAGGAAGCTCGCCGGAGCTTTCCTGCGCATAGGGAGGCCCATGGGAAGCCGTGGGCCAAAAAATAAATTCTGTATACTTCATTGTAATTATAAATGTTTTTCAATATTCGACCCGATATAGCCCGGTTAGTGCGAAAATTAGTGTTGAATTTTATTTTCAATTGTAATCTAGAGCTTACAAGGGCCGGAATCAGACTCTGGCAGGTTCGGCGGACTCCGGGCAACCGACCCACGCCAACCCGCCAGTGTCCCCCCATTTTGACCGGTGGAAACGGTGTCCCTAGGATTCCAGGGGCGTCCCACGGTCGGACGGTTGCCCGGCCGGTCGCACCCGAGGCCAGTCACCACGCGGCATTCATCGGCCGGCGGCAATGTTGGGCGCAGGGAATCTGCACGCCCGGCGCATTGGTGCGGGGGCTTTATCGACCCGCGGCGGATGCCGTCTTCAATAACGATCGTATTAATTGCGAGGGGTAATAGAAATGAGACGTTTGCTCCTATTGGCAGCAGGTCTGTTGGTTTTACCCGCATTCCTCTTTGCCCAAATTCCGGAAGATTCCGACATTCGGGCCGTTTTCTCGGACATGTACGTCAGCGACGGCATGTTGCTGAACGCCCATAAGGATCCGAAAAACTGGCTGCTGTACGGTCGGGATTATGCCAACACCCGCTATTCCCCGCTGAAACAGATCAATCAGGGCAACGTGAAAGATCTGGTTGTCAAGTGGGCTTTCTCCTTCGGCGTCCTGGAAGGTCAGGACAGCCAGGCAGTGGTCTTCAACGGGCGGATATTCGTAACCACATCCTTCAACCGGGTCTATTCACTCGATGGCCGCAACGGCGACGTGGAGTGGAGCTACAAACGGGATCTCCCCAGCGATGTATTTCCCCATCTGTGCTGCGACGTGAACAACAAGGGTTTGGCCCTTTACCACAACAAGGCCTACCTGGGTACGCTGGATGCCCACATCGTGGCCTTCGACATGGCGTCCGGTGAGGAGATATGGGACGTCACGACCGGAGACTACAAAAACTCCGCAAGCCACACCGGCTTCCCGCTCGCCGTTGACGGCAAGATCATCACCGGCACCGGTGGCGCGGAGTACGGCATTCGGGGCTGGATCGTCGCCCTGGACGCGGAAACCGGCAAGGAAGTCTGGAGAATCTGGACCATCGCCGGTCCGGACGGCCCGATGCTGGAAGCCACGGGTAAAGTCTATCCCGATTGGCAGAAGCAATGGGGTGGCGACTCCTGGAAGACTGGAGGCGGCTCTCAATGGACCGGAATCTCTTATGATCCCGATCTGGGCTCCATCTTCGTTCCCATCGGCAATCCAGGCCCGGACTTCGACGGGGCGAGCCGTCCCGGGGACAACCTCTTCTCCAACACCACCATGGTGTTGAATCCCGACAACGGGCTATTACGGTATTGGTTCCAGTACACGCCTCACGATCCCTGGGATTACGACGGGGTGAACGAGGTGATCCTGGCCGACATCGACGGCCGGAAAGTCTGGCTGCACGCAGACCGCAACGGCCACCTCTATTCCATCGACCGCACCAACGGCCGGTGCCTCTGGGTCGTGGAAATCACGGAGATCAACTGGGTTACGGGATTCGGCGATAATTGCCGGCCCATCGTCAACCCGGACTACGATCCCGAAGTCCAAGGCTACGGCGTGGTCACGATGAATATCCATCCCACCCTCGACGGCGGGAAGGAATGGCATCCCATGGCCTACAGCCCCAAGACCAACATGGTCTATGTGCCGACCTATAACTTCGGCATGGATATTGAGCCTCTCAAGCAGAAGTGGGAGCGCGGCGAGTGGTTCCTGGGCGCCCAGGTGCTCCGCATCACCGACGGCAATGGCTCGATTCGCGCGCACTCTGCGTCCACCGGCGAGCTGATCTGGGAAAATATTTCGCAGTGGCCGGCAACCAGCGCCACGGTGGCCACCGGCGGCGGCTTGGTCTTCTTCGGTGGTCCGGACGGAATTTTCCGCGCCGCCGATGACGAAACCGGCGAGGAACTGTGGTCCTTCCAGACCGGAACCGGTATCCATGGCAGTCCCACCACCTGGTCCATCGGCGGCACGCAGTACGTAGGCGCCGTTGTCGGTGCGGGCGGTGGCGGTCTGTGGCCGTTGCATTATGGTAAGTGGTTGTCCAACCACACCAAAGGCGGCGCCCTGTTCGTGTTTGGATTGCACGACTAAGGCCGCTCTTCGGTATTATCTTTTTTACAATCTTTTTCCCTTCCCCGGAGCCACGGCTCCGGGGAAGGGCCATTTCATACGCCTTCCCATTCAACTGCCGGCACACCAGTAGCGAAATGAAATTCAGGAATAACCTTGCCCCAGTGGCCATGATGGGTCTGATGGCCTCGGTGTTGACGCTGTCCGGATGCTCGCTGATTTGGGCTTTGCCGGCTCAAGGTGCCGCGGCATTGATCGCGGCCGCGTTGCTGGCATTCACGGCGGGCACGCTTTCCAGCAGCCACCATAAGAAATCCGCTTCCGGCGCGGCCTCGGTCAGGGGTGAGGCGGCCGGTACGGCAATGGAATTGCCGGCACAACGTGCCACGGATGGCGTGGCGGATAAAGCCGGCCCACGAGGCGAAACGATTTCGGGCTCCGCCACCACAATCATCGCCGGTGATGGATTCACGGCCTCACTCGATGCGGCTGCCGGGGTTCCTGATTCCAGGACAGAGGACGCCGGGGAAATCCTCGGTGACGGTATCGGAGACAGCGCCGCTTTTGCCTTGCTCGCCCGCACCGCCGAGGCCCATGACAGGGGATATCTCGTGTTTTCCCATGGGCGGGATGTGGCCACGGGATCGGGTCACGAGGTGTCACCCGCCTGCCGCGACGGCGACGCTGATGGGGATGGAATCGCGGACGTCATTATGGCCGCGTGGTTGGCCGATCCGTTTGGCGCCATCGCATCGCCGGCGGAACGTTTGGTCATCGGGGCTGGTCGAACCGGAGACAGTAGTACAGGGTCTACATTCAAACAGGACGCACGAGATGCCGCGGCCCACGATGGCTCTACGAACACGATTTATTCAGGTGCAGACGGAATCGCCCCCTCTGGTTTCATTTATGGCGACGGCTTTGACGGGATCGAGGCCCCCCAGGCGGTTTTGGCCGGGAATTGGGAGCGCTTGAACCCCGTGGAAGGCGACCCGGAAGCCATCGCTCAGGGGGGCATTACTTTCAATACCCGTTGCGGCACTTACTGCCACGGCGGGCGGGGTATCGGCGGGGCATGCCCCAACCTGGTGGACGAATTTTGGATACACGGGGAATCGGACGCCGACGTCTACCGCACGATTATCGGAGGCGCGCCCGGCACCCGCATGGGCGCTTTTGGCGGCTCCCTTACTCTTGATGAAATATGGAACATTATCGCCTATCTTCGCCATCGCAAGGGGCAGTTCCTGTTAGAAAAGGCCGGGCCGGGATCGTTGCGCGAAAAAACGGTTGACTGCCCCGACGAGGCAGTGGCAACTATCGTTACGACACGAAATCGCCACTTCGAAGGCATACTGGTCATCGAGGACAAGGTATCGCTGACCGTGGAGGATCGATCCGGGAGGTATCCGGCCCGATATCGGATAAAAAAAGACCGGATCGAATCCGTCGAGGTGCGGTGTGCTGATGCAACGAAACCCGATCCATCCGGCAAATGAGCCTTTCATTCTGGGATCCAACCAACTGGGTAGGAAAAGATGGAAACAAAGACTGCACGATACTTGATGCTGCTGGGGGTGGCCGGGCTGCTGATCCTAGCGCACTACGGGCAAGCATTGGCTCAGAACAAGGAACGGCTTGTGCTGTGCGTCGATCCGCTCAACATGCCCTATTCGGAAATGGGAGTGGATCCACCGGGTTTTGACATTGAGATCGGCAAGCGCATCGGCAAGATAGTGGGCCGCAAAGTCGGCATCTATTGGGCGAACACCGGCACCATGGGCGGTCTCAGCCGCGCCCTGCGAAAATCCATCACCAAGGGCGAGTGCAACGCCTTCATGGGCATACCCCATGACGAGGGAATGATAGAAGAGCTGGCCGAAAAAGGGTTGGTACTTACCAAGCCCTACATGGTCGCCAGCGAGGTGCTCATCGTCCGCGAGGACAGCCCCAAAGTGATCACAATCGCTGATCTCTCCCAATTGATGATCGGCGTACAGGCGAGAACCTGGGGTCACGGCATCATGATGAAAAAACGCCTTAAACACCTTTTCTTCAAGCGGCCTGAGGAGGTGCTCAGCGCGCTGGAAAATGGCAAGGTCGACGTGGCCCTCATGTTCGGATCCAAGGTGGGCTGGCTTATTCAGGAGCAGTTTAAGGGCCGCTTGGAGGTCTCCAAGGAGTTCCAGCCCGGCCCCGAAAACCGTTGGGAGATCGGCATCGCAGTCAGAAAAGAAGACCAGGAGCTGAAAGCGGATCTGAATCGCGCGCTGGTGCAGCTTTGGCAGGAAGACCAGATCAATCCCATCATGGCCAAGTACGGGATGCACTCTCTCAAGCCGGAAGGCCTGTAAATTAGGTCCGTAAATCCAGCGGCGAGGGTTCCGTGCCAGGAGATCGCCGCCTCAACCGATGGCATCGCTCCGCCGGATACTGGAGTCCGTGGTGCCGCTCGCACCAGGAGAATCCGCCCATCGGCGCCCCCATCCGCCCGGTAGATTCTCCTGCCCCGTCCGCGGTCGCTTTGCTGGACAATTCTCTGGGTCAGTTCCACTAAATATGAATTCGGCCAAGACGCGGGTACCCTGCCCCGAGGCAACCGCGACTCCCGGCGACGCGGGAGCCGGCCCGTCGTCATGATGTCTCGTTGCGCGGGCGGTAATATTCGGTCGATTTCACACGGCAAGCTTCTTAGCGACCCGGCAAATCCCAACGCGAGAATCTCATGGCCAGCCCGGAATTAGCGCGGATCATCGAAAAGCTGAAAAACAGACCCGACTACAGGACCGCGACGATGCAACAAATGCGGCAGGGATTGGACGCGCTGACCGCTGCTTATCCTCCCGGCGAGGGGGTGGCCTGCGACACCGTGGACGCCGGTGGCGTCAAGGCAGCGTGGATCACGCCACCGGGAGTGGATCGCGGCCGGGTAATCTATTATCTGCACGGGGGCGCGTACGTTCGTGGCTCCATCGCCTCCCATAGCGGCATGGTATCGCGTATCGCCCAATCCGCCGGCGCCCGTGCATTGCTCCTGGAATACCGCCTTGGTCCCGAGCATCCCTTCCCCGCGGCGGTGGATGATGCCCTGACCGGTTACCGATGGTTGCTGAAGCAGGGGGTCGATCCGGCCCGCATGGCCATCGCAGGCGATTCGTCCGGCGGCGGGCTGACTTTGGCGGCGCTCGTCGCCCTACGCGACGCGGGCGATCCACTGCCCGCCACGGCGGTGTGCCTTTCTCCCTGGGTCGATCTGGAGGCAGCGGGAGATTCGATGCAATCCAAGGCCGACGTCGATCCCTTTATCGAAAAAGAGTATCTCCTCACAATGGCCCGCCATTACCTGGGAGATGCCGACCCCCGCAGTCCCTTGGCCGCTCCCCTTTACGCCAGCCTGCAAGGCCTGCCCCCGCTCTTCATACAGGTCGGCACGGCCGAGGTCCTGCTGGACGATTCCACCCGGATTGCCGAGCGCGCCCGCGCGGCGGGGGTGCAGGTCACCTTGGAACCATGGGAGGGAATGATCCACGGCTGGCATCTCTTCGCGCCTGAGCTGCCCGAAGGCCAGGCGGCCATCGACCGGATTGGTGCATACCTCCAGGAGTGCTTGGGCTGATCTGCATTGCCGCCGGCCAACGACCCTCCGCCGCATCCGCCATCTGCAATTTCGTGAGCCGGTGTTCAGGATCCCCGGGCTTCCTGAGCCAACTGGGCGTCAGTGTACGTGATCCGCAGATATGTGAATCCGGGGCTGGTCTCGCATTGCACCACGATCGTGCGTGGGCCCACGGCGAAACGCGCAGGCCCGAATTCGGAAATATCGTTTTCCACCGGCGGTCCGTGTTTCCGCGCCAGTTCGGAGACATGAGACTGGGCCATTTTAAGACATCGGCCCGGCGTAAAGTACCGGCCCGAGGCGATCAGGGTGTAGACCAGATTCGTAAAGGGTGTGACATAAATCGCGTAATGCTGGAATTCGTAGGAGGCTGCGGGGGGATCAATCAGGTAGTAGTCATAGTGAATCTTGTCCGTTTCCTGGGAAACGACGGCCTTGCGGTCGAACGCTGCCCCCAGTTCTACACCGAAAGCGCCGATGATCGGATCCTGCGCCTGAAGGGCCGAAACCGAAAGCTGGAACGCCAGGAGTAAAAGTAAGGTGGATCTGGCAATCATGGCGGTATCTGTTGCCGATTAACGAAATAACCCGATGCCGGCGAGTGATGGCACGAGCCCCGCGGAACGCTACGGCTCGTGATTCCGCATGCTCCTGGCCGAGAAGCCCGTGCCGGCGCGAAGCGATGATCCAGGGACGCGGAGGGCCGATGGGCCTCGCCTTTCCTGCGCTTCTTGTCATCGGAAAGGGCACACTCGCCGAGTGCGCGGCCGGCCGAAAAAGGACCGGCTGTAAATTCGATTCGTGCGCGCATGATCAATCTACGCCCCGTAGCTCATCTGGCCTGTAACCCAACAGACAAAACCGGACCCGGAAACTACGCGGCGCTGATTGCGAAATATCGTCTCTGACGAACCCAACATGACCTAGCAATGGCGAAATGCCTGATCAAGCGGTATACTGTGGAAGTTTGTGCCAAACGCCGGGCGCTGGCCAGGAAATCGATTGCGCTATTGCACTGGCAGGGCATTCGCAAGAACCGAATGGTAGGAACTTCCAAAGCGATTATTTTTGCTTTGAATTTTGCTTTGAACCTTTTCCGCAAATGGTAATTGCTATTATCTCGCCAAATAAGCGGAATTGAGAGTCGTTTTTCGTGCCATTTTTTACTCGCCCAACGGAGAATTTTGTATTACAATGGAGTATTTTGTATTAGTATACGTTCCGCGCGGGACTCCTCCATTGCCTACGCACGATAACGCCCCGAAAGGCAGGTCATGGCAGACGCCAATCCCCTGATCGCATCCGATTCCTCGACTCAGATGCCGAGAGGATTGAACGCCCTGGTAGTCGATCCTGATCCCATCAGCCGATTTCGCATGAAGGCCGCGCTCCGTGGAACGGATATGGTGGATTCGGTGAGCGAGATGAGTTCGGCGGCCGGCATTCCCAAATTCCTCGCCGAACGGTCCGTCAGCGTGATCCTGATCGACCAGAATCCCGGTGAAGGTGAAGTCTATGACATCGTCCAGCACGTGCGTCAACAGCCCGGTGGCGCCAAAACGCAATGGGTGCTGATTTCCGATCAACTCAACGAGGAAACCATCGCTCGGGGCCGGCAAGCCGGCGTGAATGGCTTCATCCCCAAGCCCTTCGACATCCGTGGCGTCGAAACCGCGCTGAAAAATGCGATGAGCGCGCCGCTCCCCAGTCCGGTCAAGGGCGTACCCGATGCGCTCCGCGAAACGCTCAAAAAGCTGCGGCTCGTTTCCCTCTTCTCCGGCTTTACGGACCAGGAGCTGGTGCGGCTGCTTAAGATATGCAAAATCAAAAATGTGGCGGCCGGTACCTATATTTTTCACGAAGGCGAACCGGGATACGATCTCTACGTCGTCGTCTCGGGAAAGATCGATATCAAGAAGACCATCAACGGCGAGGTGCGCACCCTGGTAAGCATGGGTTCGGGCGATTGTTTCGGCGAGATGGCCATCATCTCCGACGAGCCCCGCTTTGCAGACGCCGTAGTCGCCTCGGATTGCTCCATGATCGAGGTGAACGAGACCGTCGTCAACAGCAACGAGGACATGTTATCCCTCAAGCTGGTGCGCCAGATCGCCATCCTCCTGGCCAAAAAGCTGCGAGCCCGCTAGGCGCGATCGTCCCGCGCGAAGGGTTTGTGCGAAGGGTTTGCGCAAATACGCTTTTCGCTGCGACCCGCGGCAATGGGTGCAGACCCTATTTTCTCAGTACAAAACGCTGAATTTTCCCCGTGGAGGTTTTCGGCAACTCGGCGGCGAACGCCACCCATTGCGGCGTTTTGAAAGGGGGCAGCAATTCGGCGGTGTGGGCAATCAGGCGGTGGGCCAGATCGTCTCCCGCGGTGTGGCCGAATTTGACGACCACGAACGCTTTGGCGCGGGTCAATCCAGCCTCGTTATCATGACCCACTACCGCGCATTCGGCCACGGCGGGGTGGGTCAGCAGGGCGCCCTCAACCTCCATGGGCGAGACCCAGACACCCCCGACTTTTATCATGTCGTCGGTGCGGCCCTCGCACCAGTAATACCCGTCCACGTCGCAACGGAAACGGTCGCCGGTCACCATCCAGGGCCCGATCATGGTCCCGCGGGTCTTGGCGCGCCGGTTCCAATAGCGCGGCGCCGCCGATCCCCCGGCGACCCACAGGGTGCCCGGCTCGCCCAGCGGCACGTCGCGGCAATCCTCATCCACCAATCGGGCCTCGTAACCCGCCACGATCTTCCCGGTGCTGCCCGGTCGGGATTCCCCGGGAGGATTGGCAATGAAAGTATGCAGCATTTCGGTGGAGCCGATGCCGTCCAGCAGATCGCAACCGAAATGGCGGCGCCAGCGGTGGTAGATTTCCGCGGGCAGGGGCTCGCCGGCGGAAACCGCTAGGCGCAAGCGGCTAAAATCGGGCAGCGTGCTTGGGGTGTGCTCACCGGCCAGCCATTCTTCATACGTGTTGATCAGGGCGTTATAGAGGGTGGGCACCGCGTATAAGACGGTGGGCCGGTGGCGGGCCAGGGTGGCGAGAATACCCTCGGGCGTCGGGCGTTCCCGGCGAATCACCGCCGTGGCCCCGGCGGCCATGGGGAAGTAAAGGCTGTTCCCCAGACCGTAGGCGAAGAAAAACTTGGAAGCCGAGAACGTCAAATCGTCGGGTCCCAGGCCGAGCAGGTCCCCGGCCAAAAGCACGGCGGGGTAGACCATATTCCCATGCGCGTGCACCGCCGCCTTGGGCGGCCCCGTGCTTCCCGAGGTATAGAGCCACAGGGCCGGGTGCTCGGGACTGAGATATTCGGTGGCCGGTGCTTCGGTTTCACCGGCGAGCAGATCCTCGAGCCAGGGATGGGAATCGTCCTGATCGGCCGGCGTCGGCCGATCACCCGCAAGGATCACGAGCGGTGGCCGCCGCAATCCCGCCAGTGCCGGTGCCAGCTTGGGCCAGAACTCGGCGTCGACGACCACCACCTTGGCCCGGCTGTCCTCCAGACAATGGCGATAATCGTCGGCCTGCCACATGGTGTTGACCGGTACGGCCACCGCGCCGATGCGCACCGCTCCCCAAAAGCAGACCGGGAACTGAAGGGAATCCGGCAAAACCAGCAGGACACGGTTTTCCGGTTCCACTCCCAGCCGGCGCAGGGCATGACCCATGCGGTTGGCCCGGGAATCCAACTCGCCGTAGGTCAGGCATTCTTCATCGCAGATCAGATAAGGCTTGTCTGCCCGGCCCGCCTCCAGGTTGGGGCGGATGAAATATTCCGCGATGTTGAATCGGCCGGGAAGCGGGATCTCGTGCATGGCATCCCGAGAGGGAGTCTCCAAAATGGATCACGCGGGTTCGGGTTTCGCGTGAAGGCCGAATATTTCACCAGTGGAGCCGAGGCCCGGCTCATTTACGGGGCGGCCAATCCCGCCTCGCCCGGCGTGGGTGTGGGTGCGGTCTCAGCGATGCTCACCGGGCCTCCACGTGGCAGGAAGAGCGCGGCGACCGCCACCACGGCGATCAACGCTGCGAAAGTTCCCAACAACGCGGAAAAGCCGCCGGTGTGGTCCCGCATCAGGCCCACCATGGGAACGCCCACGGCGCTGACGCCCAGCCCGAGGACGAACTTGGCGCCGTAGGCGGTGCCCCGCCACGATTCGGGCGTGTAGTGGGCGACCAGCATGTCGGTCAGCGGTACGGCACCCATGCTGAAAAAAACCATGATCTGAATCGCCGCCAATAGGGGCAGCCCGCTGTAACCCATGGCCAGCAGGAGCAGGGGCACCTGGACCACGTTGAGCAACAGGTACATCGGCTTGAGCGGGTACCTATCCATCATGAAACCCACGACGACCTGGGCGATGCTCCCCAGCGCGTAAACCAGAGTGACCAGTCCGCCTACGCCCAGGGCAGTCTCGGCGATCGTTCCCATGCGATCGTCGAAGAGCTTGGGCAGGGCTACCGCGGTACCCTGAAATACGATGCCTCCCAACAGGGCCGTGACTGCCAGCACTGCAAACACGCGCCACATACCGGCGGGCACCGGCTGGTGGCCGTACTTTTTCGATGGGTCCAGGGACGCGCCCCGCTCGCTGCGCACCATCAGGAGAAATCCCGCACCGATCAGAATCGACAAAACGCCGGGCACGATGAACGCCGCGCGCCAGTGAATCAACGTGGCCAGGCTTCCGGCCACGGTGGCGGCAAAGGCAATACCCATGTTGCCGAAAACGCCGTTCAAGCCCAATGCGCGGCCCCGCCTGCGGGCCACCCGGATCAGCCACGCCGTGCCCACCGGATGGTATATGGAGCAGAACAGACCGATGGCGCAAAGCCCAGCGGCGATCTCCCCTGGTGACCGGGCCAGTCCGGTGGCCACCGAGGAAAGACCCGCACCGAAGAAAAAGACCGCCATCATCCCGCGGGCACTCCACCGGTCCCCAAGCCACCCGGCGGGCAACGCCCCGGCACCAAACAAGATGAACCCCGGCAGCGCAAGCGAGAGCAGGTTACCGTAACTCAGTGCCATTACCCCATCGAAGCTCAGGATCACCGTTGCATACAAAAGCATGAACAGGTGAGTGAAAAAGTGGCCGGCATTGATGAACCCCAATGTGGTCAGAGGGTTATTTGGTGCGGTCATGGAGCGTTCTTCGGGCAACGTTGATCAAGTTTCAATCTGGGCCAGACTCCGGCCCCCATCCATTGGAGGCCGTGATGGTCGGGGGGACATCCAACGGGATACGCCGCCCGGCCCGGTTCGTACGGTGGAAAGGATCAGGCCCAGCGCGCCTGCTGCAGAAGGGCGGGACCCAGCCCAGGGGCCAGACGCGCCGCGGCTTTTTCTACCATGGTGGCGATCATCGCGCGGCGATAGGCGGGGTCGGACACCGTTGTGCGCATGGGCTTACCGGTTCGGCCGGCCAGGCGGCTCAATTCGGCCACGGCGTCCGGGTCCAGTTCCCGTCCCGAAAATACCTCCGTGCCGGGCACCATCATCGGCTGGGGATTCAGTGCCGTGAGGGCCATCCTCAATTCTGCGATTTCGCGGGCCGTCTCGTCCTTCCAGCGCACCATCATGGCCAGCCCGGCCAGGGGATAATCGATGGAGCCGCGCACCCGCACCTTCTCGTAGACCCCGTGCCACGGAGCCTGCGGCAGGGGAATCCGTACCCGGAGGATCAGCTCTCCCGGCAGCAACCCGCCATCGGCTTCACCAATGCTCCAGCGGCCGTCGTTCCCGTAGAAATTCCGCAGGGGCACCTTTCGCCCACCCTTGGGGCCGGTCAGTTCCAGCACCGCGTCCAACGCCAACAGCACGGGCGGCGTATCGGCGGAAAAGGCCGCCCAGCAAAACGATCCCCTGGGCGCCACGGGGCATACGCTGCCGTCTTTCTTGAGGCAGAAGTCGTTGGCCTGGCGCCAAAAGAAGCTCTGGTTATAGTAGCGGCAGCGGGTGTCCAGAACGAGATTGCCCCCCAGGGTGGCCATGCCGCGGATGGTGGGGCCGGCCACAATGCCTGCCGCCTCGGCAAGCATGGGCAGACGCGCCATGACCTCGGGGTGTGCCGCCAGCTCGGCCATGGTCACCCGCGCGCCGATGGCCAGTGCGTTTCCTTCCCGCGTCACTTCCCCCAGCCCCTCGATGGCGCCCAGGGCGATCACGTGATCGGGTTCGGCGATCCGCCGCCGCAGATTGACCACCAGGTCGGTGCCGCCGGCCAGGTATTGGGCGCCGGGATACTCGCCTGCCAAGGCCACCGCCTCCGCCACATCGGCCGGCCGGTGCAGCTCGAAGGGCCGCATGGGGTAAGTCATCGGGCGATTTTCCCCGAGGCTTGGGCTGAGGCCACCGCGGCCGGCACCGCCTCGGCTTGCGCTTTTCGCGCGCGCTGAATGGCGGCGTAGACCTTCTCGGGCGAGAGGGGCAAATCGGTGATGCGTACGCCGATGGCATCCTCGATGGCGTTGGCCATGGCCGGCAGGAACCCGGCGAGGGAGCCTTCTCCGGCCTCCTTGGCGCCGAAGGGCCCGCCCGATTCGTTGGATTCCACGATGATGGTGTGAATTTCGGGCGATTCCATGATGGTGGGGAAGCGATAGTCGAGCAGGTTGGGCGCCTTGGGCAGACCGTTCTCGTAGTGGGTTTCCTCCTGCCGCCCCTGGCCCATGCCCATCCACACCGAGCCTTCGATCTGACCCTCCACCGCGAGGGGGTTGATGGCGTACCCGCAGTCGTGGGCCACGGTCACCTTTTCCACCTTGACGTTTCCGGTACGGATATCCACGTCCACCTCGACCACCTGGGCCGAGTAGCTGAACGCCGGGGTGGCCCCGACTCCGGCGCCGCGGTAGTTGCGGCCCCCCTGGGTGATCTTGGGGGTGGCGTACGTTCCTTTGGTCATCAGCGTCCCCCCATAATCCAGCGCCAGTTCCACGACCTCGTTGAAGCTCAGTTTCTTCTCCGGGTCCGCGATGAGGCGGAATTCATCGTCCACCAGTTCCACGTCCACCGGGAATACCTGCAGGCCCCGCGCCGCCGCCTCGAAGAGCAAATCGCGCATACCCTGAGCCGCCTGCAGCGCGGCGTTGCCCACGTAGAGCGTGACTCGGCTGGAGTAGCTGCCGTTGTCCTTGGGGGTCAGCGCGCTGTCGGCCGAGACGATGCGGAATCGGCCCGGGGATACCCCGATCACCTCGGCGGCGATTTGCACCAGAACCGTGCTGGAACCCTGGCCGATATCGGCGGCGCCGGTGAACAGGGTGATGCTTCCGTCGGTGTCCAGTTTCATGGTCACCACGGCATGGGGCATGTTGGAACGGTTGACCGGCTTGGAAGCGCCGCTCACGTAGTGACTGCCCGCCAGCCCGACCCCCTTGCCGAAGGGCAGCTTACCCGCCTTGTCCCTGTACCCCGAGGCGTCCACCACCTGCTCCAGGCACTCCGGGTAGCCGTAGCTGTTCACCAGCAGATCGTTGAGGGTCATCGTGGGCGCCTGGATCAGGTTGGCCACACGCAGATCGATGGGGCTCATCTCCAGGCGTGCCGCCAGCATGTCCAGCAGCGACTCGAAGGCGAAACGCACATCCACCGTACCGTGACCGCGCATGGCCCCGTTGGCCGGTGTATTCGTGAGCACGCGGTAGGCATGGTATTTCACGTTGGGGATGTCGTAGATGGCACTGAGCAGCGCGCCCGCGTAGAGGATGGAGACGATGCCATAGCCCCCGTACGCCCCTCCCCGCTGCACCACTTCGGCCTCCACGGCTTGCAGCCGTCCGTCCCGGGTCACGCCGATCTTGAGCCGGGTCCATGTGGCCGGCCGCCCCCGGTGGGCATAGAAGACCTCTTCACGGCTCAACACCAGCTTCACCGTGCCTTTGGCCTTGCGGGCCAACAGGCCGCAGATCAGCTCGTAGGAGAGGGCTTCGGTCTTGCAGCCGAACGCACCGCCCACCATGGGCTTGATCACGCGGATGCGGCTCATGTCCAGCCCCATCGTCGCCGCCAGGGACAGGTGAACGTAATAGGGCACCTGGGTCGAGCACCACACCGTCAGCCGTCCCTCGTACTCTTCCCAAATGGCCACCGCCGCGTGGGGCTCCATCTGGGCGTGGGTCACCTCGGGCGTGAAGAAGGATTCCTGCAAGATCACGTCGCTGGCGGAAAAGCCGGCCGACACGTCGCCGAACTCATGATCCACCTCGCGCTCCACATTGCGCTGGCGATGGGCGTGGATCAGCTCGGCGCCCTCGGCCATGGCGGCGTAGGGATCGTCGTAGGCGGGCAGGGGCTCGTATTCCACGCGGATCCTCTCCAGGGCCTGCTCCGCGCTCCAGGCATCCACCGCCGCTACTGCGGCCACTTCCTCGCCCTTGTAGCGCACCTTCTCCCGTGCCAGGGCAAATTCGTCGCGCGCGATGGGCAGCACGCCGAAAGGCACGCCGCTGTCCTCCCCCGTGACCACCGCCCTCACACCCTCAAGGGCCAGCGCCGCGGAGACGTCGATGGATTTTATGCGCGCGTGGGCGTGGGGCGAACGCAGAATACGGCCCACCAGCGCGTCGGGAAAGTGCAGGTCGGCCGAATACTTGCCTCGGCCCGTCGCCTTGTCCACCCCGTCCACCAGGGGCATGGGCCGGCCCACCACCCGCTTCGGTGCCTGACCCAGTGCGGATTGCACCGCACCTCTCGGCAGCGCAACCGCTCCCGGCCGCATGTCCTTGGCTGTCGATTTGGTATTGGTTTCGGTCATGGGTGGTTATATTGGCTTGCCTCACCCCCGGCCCCCTTGTGTCTTGGAAAGGGAGTAATGTGAAATGGAGTATGGGAACCCGTGCGGCAGATCGATTCCCCCTTGGTGCTGGTGAGACCGCGGGAGAGCATGTATCGGCGCACGGGTATCCTCCGGCCAGAGCCCGAACAGTTGCCTGACCGCTCCCCGAGGGGAGCAGGTCGTACCTACAAGGTTGGTGCGCAGGCCGGAGGATTTCCATACATACCATAAGCTGGAGACAAAGATGAGCGGCACAAGGATGACCCAAGATGTTTTTGTGGGGATTGATGTGTGCAAGGATCGCCTGCATGTTGGCCTTTGGCCGGCGGAGGAGACGTACAGCGAGTCCAATGACCCCAAAGGCGTTGCGCGGTTGGCAAAACGTCTGGCACGGGCCAAACCTCGCCTGGTGGTGCTGGATAGCACGGGCCGCCCGGGACAATCAGGAACTCCGGGCGGGAAGGCCATGACTGTGAAGGGGTGCCCGCGATGAGCTGGAAACCGGAAATCGAGGAGTTGCGCAAGCGCGAGGCCCTGGGACGCACCATGGGCGGCCCGGCGAAGATCAAGCGCCAGCACGACGCAGGCAAGCTGACCGTCCGCGAACGGATCGACGCCCTGCTCGACCCCGGTTCGTTCCATGAAATCGGCACCATCGCCGGCACCGCCGTCTACGGGGAGGACGGCGAAATCGGATCGTTCACGCCGGCCAATTTCGTGGTGGGCCGCGGGATGATCGAAGGGCGCCGGGTCGTGGTCGCGGGGGACGACTTCACCGTGCGCGGCGGCGCCAATGACGCGTCGATCAAGGACAAGCTCTATCTATCCGAGACGATGGCGCTCAAGCTGCGCATCCCCATCGTGCGTCTGGTGGACGGCACGGGCGGCGGCGGCTCGGTGAAAACCATCGAGATGGAAGGCCACACCATGCTGCCCGGATACGAGAACTTCATCTGGGAATACATGGTGCAGAACCTGGAAACCGTGCCCGTGGTGGCACTGGCCCTGGGTTCGACGGCGGGCCTGGGCGCCGCGCGCGTCGCCGCCAGCCACTACTCGGTGATGGTCAAGGAGACCTCGCAGATGTTCGTCGCCGGCCCGCCGGTGGTGGAACGCATCGGCCCGCGCATGGAAAAAAACGAGTTGGGCGGCAGCCACATCCACACCCGCAACGGCACCGTGGATGACGAAGCCGACAGCGAGGCGGATGCGTTCCAGCGCACGAGACGGTTCCTCTCCTTTCTCCCCGCTTCGGTGCACGAGCTGGCGCAAAGAGGCGAGCGGCACGACGATCCCAACCGGCGGGACGAGTGGCTGATCGAAGCGGTGCCACGCGACCGGCGCAAGGTCTATCAGATGCGGCGCATCGTCGAAGCGGTGGTCGACCGCGACTCCTTTTTCGAAATGGGCAAGATGTGGGGTCGGTCCGTGATCACCGGGCTGGCCCGTCTCGACGGATGGCCGGTGGCGCTGATGGCCAGCGATCCTTACATATACGGTGGCGCGTGGACGGCCGATGCCTCGCAGAAGGTGACGCGCTTCGTCGACCTGGCGGAAACCTTCCATCTGCCCGTGGTGCATCTGGTGGATATCCCCGGCTTCATGATCGGCCTCCAGGCCGAGCAGCAGGCGACCATCCGCTACGGCGTGCGCGCCATGGCCGCGATCTTCCAATCCAAAACCCCCTGGTGCACGATCCTGGTGCGCAAGGTTTTCGGCGTGGCCGGCTCGGCTCACCAAAACGCGGAACGCTACGGCGTCCGCTACTCGTGGCCCTCGGGCGATTGGGGCTCCCTTCCCGTTGAAGGCGGCATCGAAGCGGCGTATCGTGCCGAGTTGGATGCGGCGGAGGATCGCCAGGCGCACTATCAGGAAATATTGCAGAGGCTCGACCGGCTGCGCTCTCCGTTCCGCGCGGCAGAAGCCTTCGCGCCCGAGGAAATCATCGACCCACGCGATACGCGGCCCCTCTTGTGCGAGTTCGCCGATCTGGCCGCACCGTTGCGCACGCCGGGCAAAACCCGCTTCGGCATCCGGCCCTGATATGCCGGTGATAAGAAATTTCCCGGTAAGGGCATAACCCATAGAGGAACCATGGACTTCGGGCTTACCCAGGAACAATCCGCGATTCGGGACACCGCGCGCAAGTTTTCCCGCTCACGCCTTTTGCCCGAATATCGGCAGCGGGAAAGTGACGGCCGTGTGGATCGCGAACTGGTGCGCGAGATGGGATCGCTGGGATTTCAGGGACCGACCCTGCCCGAGGAATTCGGTGGCGCGGGGGCGGACTTCGTGACCCTGGGGCTCATTACCGAAGAACTGGCCTATGGCGACCACGGTGTCGCCTACCTCCCCTTGCTGGCGGCGCTCGCGGGCGAGATCATCGCCAAAAATGCATCCAAGGCCCTGGCCCAGGAATGGCTGCCGCCCATTTGCCGGGGTGAGGTGCTGCCCGCACTGGCCCTGACCGAACCGGAAACCGGGTCGGATGCCGCCCATATCGCGCTCCGGGCCCGGCTCGCAGGCGATCACTATGTCATCAACGGCGAGAAGGCATCCATCTCCCTGGCTGATCAGGCCGACGTGGCCGTGGTATTCGCCCGCACCAATCCTGATATTCCCGGGGCCAAGGGCATCAGCGCCCTGCTGATCCCCATGGATCTGCCCGGTATCACCCGCACCCACTACAACGACTTGGGCACGGCAGCCGTGGGCAGGGGCTCCATCTTCTTCGAGGACGTCAAGGTGCCCGCGGAAAACCTGCTCGGCGATGAAGGCAGCGGATTCACCCAGGTCATGCTGGGATTCGACTTCAATCGCGCCCTGATCGGCATGCAATGTCTGGGAACCGCCCGCGCCTCTCTGGAGGAGACGTGGGAATTCGTCGTGGAGCGCAAGGCCTTCGGCTCGCCCATCGCCAAGTTCGAGGGGGTTACATTTCCCCTGGCCGAGGCGGAAACCCTCCTCGAGGCGGCCCGGCAGATGTGCCTGAAAACGCTTTGGCTCAAGGACACCGGCGAGCGGCACACCTCGGAGGCGGCCATGTGCAAATGGTGGGTGCCCAAGGTGAGCTTCGACGTCATCAAGGACTGCCTGCTGCTTCACGGACACGCCGGCTACTCGGACGACTTCCCCCACCAGCAGCGGCTTCGCGACGTGCTGGGGTTGCAGATCGGAGACGGCACCGCCCAGATCATGAAGCTCATCATCGCCCGCGAAAAAGTAGGCCGTGTCGCGGTGCCCTACTGAAAGGCATGGGGCCGGCAGTGCGAACGAAACGGCATTCTACGAAACGGCATTCTACGAAACGGCATTCTGCGAAATGGTATTGGAGAACGGGGAGGGAACCGTCGTGAAATGCCGGGGCCTGGCACCGGTCCCGGTAAATCAATAAACCGTTGGAAAAACCGGGGGTGTGGTTTTGGGCAAGGTACGGCAATTTCTGCGATTCGCGTTCATGCAGAGCACCGTGATCAGGGCCGTCAAGGTCGCCTGTGTCATCACACCCATCCTGACCGTATTCAATCACACCCCGGAGATCGTCGATCTTCGTCTGGGCATATCGTTCTGGGTGCAGGTTCTGCTCACGTTCACCGTACCCTATTGCGTCTCCACCTATTCGTCCGCGATGGCATCCATGGCTGCCCATGCCGAAGACCGCCGAAAAGGCAATCGCGAAGCGGTACAAAGTCACGAGAGTTAGTATTTCTTCATCGGCAGATTGCGGAAAACGATGACCGGCAGACGAAGGTGGGATATAATTTGGAAGCTCAATGTCCGGCAGATGCGGTGCTGGATTAAGCGGCGTAGGGTCGGCTGACGATCTTGGGGTTCGAGGTCGTCTGAATATTAATATTATCGGACGTTACACGTGTCGGGATGGGCGCTGAGGTCACATTTGGCATCGCGTATCCGGCACTCCGTGTTCCGCCACGATGGAGGCATTCATGAATCAGATCAGATCACGTTTTAGGGGTGGATTTGTTTCGCTTTTGCTTATGGCCGTGGGCATGCTGGTGTTCGCTCAAAACGCAATGGCGTTGGATCCCATCAACACGACCTTTTTCGGGAACGTGGCCATCGACGGCTACGATCCCGTGGCCTACTTCCTCGAGCGCAAGCCGGTGGAAGGCAGCGGCGACTACGAATACGAATGGATGGGTGCGACCTGGCGCTTCGCCAGTGAGAAGAATCTGGAGATTTTCAAATCCAAACCGGAATATTACGCTCCGCAATACGGCGGCTATTGCGCTTACGCCGTCAGCCAAAACACGACCGCGGATATCGATCCCGTCGCCTGGAGGATCGTCAGGAACAAGCTCTACCTGAACGTGACTCTACACATACAGAAAATATGGGAAGAAGACATCCGGGGCTATATCACCAAGGCCGATGCCAATTGGCCCGGTCTTTTGGCCGAGTAGCGCGCATCCGGGAATAGCGCCAGGATTTGGCTTTCCGGACACGGGAAGTCTTGCCCCGCGTTCCGTAACATCCTATAAAGGCATCCGAGCGCGGCGACCCCAAGCCGGCGCCCCTGAGTCGCGTCGGCTTAGGGGCGTCGACCGCTGACCAGCCGGATGGACTGGTTGGGATCGGCGGCCTGCTTCCTCCGTTGCAATACCAGTCATGCCGAGAACCCCCGCACAAAAGAAGATGCCCGCACTGGATGGCGTGGAGGAGTATGGCCGACAGGCCACCCATTCCCCTTATTTGGAGTTCGACCGCCAGGAGTGGAGCCGGTTGCGGGCAGATACGCCCCTGCCCCTCGACGAGGCAGAGGTGCCTCTGCTGAGCGGGCAAAACGAACCCGTCTCCGTCGAAGAGGTGGTGGAGATCTATCTCCCTCTCTCCCGGCTGCTCAATCTCTACGTCCGGGCCACGCAGAACCTGCACCAGGCCGCCACCACATTTCTGGGCAAACCGGCGGTGAAGACGCCCTACGTCATCGGGATGGCCGGGAGCGTCGCGGTCGGCAAGAGCACCACAGCCCGTGTCTTGCGGGCGCTGCTCTCCAGGTGGCCCCACCATCCCCGGGTGGCGCTCGTCACCACCGACGGCTGGCTCTTCCCCAACCGGACGCTGGAAGAACGCGGCCTGATGCCACGCAAGGGGTTTCCTGAAAGCTTTGACGTGCAAGGGCTGGTTCGTTTTCTCGCCGATGTGAAGGCGGGCAGACGGCGCTTGAAAATCCCGGTCTATTCCCACCACTCCTACGATATCGTACCCCGGCGCTTCGACACCGTCGATCGGCCCGATATTCTGATCATCGAAGGTCTGAACGTCCTTCAAACAGGAACCGCCGCCAACTGGCGCAAATCGCGCATCTTCGTCTCGGATTTTTTCGATTTCACCCTGTACATCGATTCCGAGACCAAAATGATTCGCGAGTGGTTCATCGACCGGTTCATGACGTTCCGCAATCTGGCCACGAACGATCCGACGGCGTTTTTTCATCGCTTTTCCCGGCTCAGCGAAGAGGAGGTACGGGACTATGCGGCACGCATCTGGAGCGATATCAACGAGGTCAATCTCGTGGAAAATATCCTGCCCACCAAGTGGAGAGCCGATCTGGTGCTCAGCAAGGACAACGATCACGCTGTCAGAAGAATTTACCTGCGCAAGCTGTAATACCGCACACGGCGTCGCCCCACGAATACCGAAAATATGAAAACTTATGGCACTGATCCAGCCTTACCCATTATCGTAATAATATCGGAACGATCATTCCTTTACCTTGGGCGACCGCAAGTGTATACTGATTGATTAAGCGGCATCCCTGGCCCGAGGTAAAAGCGTGGATGGGGCAGGATTGCACGCGACCCGCCCGAGCCGGGATGAAAAGCCGCATCCGGCGCTCCGTGGCTTGATGCGGTGAGGATTCCCGGTTTGGATATGGGTCCGGTTCAAAATCCTCAGGAAGGAGAAATTCCGGCATGACAGAAATCGTCATGTATACCACCACCTATTGCCCCTATTGCGTTTCGGCCAAGTCCCTGCTGGGGTCGAAGGGCGTAAGCTGGCACGAGATCAATCTGGACGACCAACCCCATTTGCGCGCCGAGATGCTCGAAAAATCAGGCGGCCGGCGCACCGTGCCGCAGATTTTCGTGAACGGGCAAGGACTGGGCGGTTTCGACGATATAGCCGCCCTGGAGCATCAGGGACAACTGGACGAAATATTGGGATTAGGAGAATCCGCAGTGGACACACGAACCGAACACCACAGGGTCATCATCCTGGGCTCGGGGCCGGCGGGTCTTACCGCCGCGGTCTATGCCGCCCGGGCCAATCTGGAACCGGTATTGGTCGCGGGCAACGAACCTGGGGGGCAATTGACCACGACGACCGATGTGGAAAACTATCCGGGATATGCCGACGGCGTACAGGGCCCCGCCATGATGGATGACTTCCGCAAGCAGGCGGAGCGTTTCGGCACCCGGTTCAAGACCGGCAACGTGCGCTCGGTGGACCTCTCCCAGAGTCCATTCACACTGAATCTGGAATCGGGCGAGACCCTCACCTGCGACGCGCTGATCGTCTCCACCGGCGCGTCGGCTAAGTGGATGGGTATCGATTCGGAGCAGCGGCTGCGCAACCGGGGGGTTTCCGCGTGCGCCACCTGCGATGGATTCTTTTTCCGGGACAAGCCCCTGGCTGTGGTCGGCGGGGGGGACACGGCCATGGAGGAAGCGATTTTCCTCACCAATTTCGCCACCAAGGTCACCGTCGTCCATCGGCGCGACCAGCTGCGGGCCAGCAGGATCATGCAGGATCGCGCCTTTAAGAACGAAAAGATCGAATTCGTCTGGAATTCCGAAGTCGAGGAGGTTCTGGGCGATGAGGAAAAAGGGGTCACCGGTCTCATCTTGAAGAATGTCGAAAACGGGAAAATATCCACGTTGGATGTGGAAGGGCTATTCGTCGCCATCGGACATAATCCCAATACCGGCATCTTCGATGGGCAACTCGATTTGGACGAATTGGGCTACCTCAAGGTGCAGCCCCATTCCACATACACCTCCAAGGAAGGGGTCTTCGCCGCCGGCGACGCCGCGGACCGCGTCTACCGCCAGGCTGTCACCGCAGCCGGCACGGGCTGCATGGCCGCAATGGACGCCGAGCGCTGGCTCGCAACCCGCGAATAGCGCATCGTCCAATTCCGCCGGGCGGGCTCATGGCGCCCGGGCCGTAAGTTCTCATCCACAAATCATCCTTCGTCAGCGCCGTGAGCCAATCCCCTTGGCGATCCTGAATGCTGCGATCAGTGCGGGCGCCGAATTTCGACTGGATGGTGGCCAGGGGCGAGATGTCATCTTGTAAGGGAACGCGGCCCCTTCCCGATCCCACAATGACGGGTCTTCGATGCCCAAGGAAAAAGTCATTTTAGCCTATTCGGGTGGACTGGATACCTCGGTGCTGGTGCATTGGATCGCCCAGCAGGGGTACGAGGTGGTCGCCCTATGCCTGGATCTGGGCCAGCGGGTGGAACCCTTGGACGAGATTCGCAGCAAAGGGGAAAAGGCCGGGGCCGCCAAGGTGGTGATCCGCGACGTGCGGGAGGAATTCGTGCGGGATTACGTCACGCCCGCCATCCAGTTCAATGCGCTCTACGAGGGCACCTACCTGCTGGGCACAGCCCTGGCGCGGCCGCTCATCGCCAAGGCTCAGATCGAGCTTGCCGCCGAGGAGGGCGCGCGTTACGTGGCCCACGGCGCCACAGGGAAGGGTAACGACCAGGTGCGCTTCGAGTTGGGTTACTTGGCCCTCGATCCCGATATCCGCGTGATCGCGCCGTGGAAGATGCCCGAATTCTACGAGAAATATCCCGGCCGCAAGGAGCTGATCGCCTACGCGGAACGGGCCGGAATCCCCGTGAAGGCCACTCTGCAGCAGCCCTGGAGCAGCGACGAAAACCTGATGCACATCAGCTTCGAAGCGGGGATGCTGGAGGACCCCTGGCAGGCGCCCCGGCCCGAAATGTTCGAGATGACCCGGTCCCCCCGGGAGGCACCGGACGAGTCCCAGGAACTGCTGATCGGTTTCGAGGACGGCGTCGCCGTGGCCATCAACGGCGAGATACTCTCCCCCGCCATGCTGCTGGATCGGCTCAACATCACGGGCGGGCGCCACGGCATCGGGCGCATCGATATGGTGGAGTCACGCTTCGTGGGCATGAAGTCCCGCGGCATTTATGAGACCCCCGGCGGGACGATCCTCCACATCGCCCACCGCGCCATGGAATCCATCACCCTGGACCGGGACGTGATCAACCTGAAGGATTCCCTCGTGCCGCGCTTCGCCCGGCTGGTCTACAACGGTTTCTGGTTCTCACCGGAAATGCGCATCCTGCTTTCCATGGTGCGCGAGACTCAGAGCGGCGTCACGGGCACCGTGCGGCTGGAGCTCTACAAAGGCAACTGCCAGGTCACCGGCCGCAAATCGCCCCATAGCCTCTACGACACCGCCGTAGCCTCCATGGACGACGACCAGGGCGCCTACGACCCCACCGACGCCATCGGCTTCATCCGACTCAACGCCCTCCCCCTCAAGGCCGCCCACAGGCAGAGGAAGAAGCTGGACAAGAAGTTAGATAAAGAGTAAGAGTGTAAACTTATTTAGCTTCATAAATTGACTCTATTTGCTGATTGTCCATATGATTCAATACAGAATCGCCACAAATGTTATATTGTGCGTTTTTGTTCCATCCTTACCTTTTATTGGAAAGGGAATTCATTACGCAATCAGCAACAATGTGCCATTGTCGGACTTTCTAAATCAGGTACCATGTTTGTTTTTTGCTTGTGTAACATTGGGTACGTTGGATATTATCGAAATGATAAATCTGAGAACAATTTATGACGACAAGAAACTACGCGAGATTTTAAGTTTAATCACCGCATTATGGATATTCCTTTTACTATTCTCAGACCTATTTGCATTCTATTCGTTGGAGACGCAGCAAGATGTTAGTCAACTGTGGTTTCTTTTAATTGCTGGCATCACATTAGTCTCTTGCGTGTTATTATCCGCTAAATCTTTACGATTACGTAGCCAGCTATCCTAGAGGTTACCGAGATGATCGATATAATCTATAACCCTTATATAATTGCACCATTGATTTTATTCATAGCGATATCTGCTATATTGTATTTCACAATAATTCGACTAGAAAAATATATTTCAGCAAATAAAAAAATCATCGAGGAAACAAGCACTATACACAGGAATGTCGATCGATATGTTAGTAAAACTAGACCATCCACTGGCGGCCAAAAACTTAAAGAAGAGCTAAAAGACTTTATATATGTAGACAAACGAAGGGTAGAATCATTTTACAGTCAGCTCAATCGAGGATTGGACATACAACAGATCGCTTCAATTTTTCATTCTACATCTGGAAGGCAATTCGCAAGTACCCAAGTAGCCCAGGTAGCATCAAAAAATAAGAAAAAATCTGAGTCGCGCAAAGAAGATAAAGATATAAACGTAACATATTCGATTATTGACGATTTTCTGATTGATAAGGTCGAGGAAGATATTGAAAATTGTATTATGATCATTGATAGTTTATCGAAACTAGAGAAATTATCTAAGCGGAATTTGTTAGTAAATATCACTGGGTATTTGTCATTTCGTAATTTCGACGTAACAACTAATTATCTAGTTGATCATTTAAAGAAACAATTCGAACAGCTAAAAAGACAAGATAGTCCTGAATTTAGATCATTAATAGATAATATCGAAAGAGAGATAATTCAATCAGCGAATATTCATGAATCACGAGAATTGGAGTTTAGCATCAATAATATTCTTGGCGATAACATAGTAGCAGTCGGGAGGTTCGACCCAATTAATTTGCGAATCACAGAAGAAAATTTAAAAACGACATTCCAGGGCAACAAAATGCTACCTCTGAATTTTGTAGGGACGATATTGTCTTTCAACGAAGGAGAAGAATCGCTTGTTCAAATCACTAATCATTTCAGACAAATATCTGATAAATTAAAGACGAAACAGCAAAAGAATATCAATGATTTTTACGAATGGATGGATATTATGAAAAATATGTTTGTTGCGCTCAGTCGAGGCCCACAGGGTTTTATTACAATAAACCCATTATATGTCTATCAATCGATACATCTTCAAAATCAATCCTCGGAAAACCTCCAAAACAAATGAAAGTATGCTATAAGGAATAGTTTTGAAATAAACGAATTACAGCAAAGTGCAACAATTTTTTAACGATACTAAATATCCTTTGCAATAGCCATCTTTTGCTCGCCCCATGATCCCCGACGTGCTGGCCAGCCCCTATGCCAGCGGGGCGATGGTGCGCATCTGATTGCCGATGAGGCAGTGTCGTCGAGCGCTATGTTCGACTCGCGTGATGCGTATCGGCGCGTTACAGTGGATCGGCAACCCGGAATTCCCACGAGTGAGTCACCAATGACCAGGGCCGAGAACATCGTCGTCGCAGGCGAAAGCGAGGAGCAATGGGAGATGGCCAATTTGTGCTCCCGGCGGACCGGGCTGCCCATGACCATCTGGGTGCAGG
>JACZRV010000026.1 GCA_022574555.1 SAR324 cluster bacterium | reverse complement strand
TGCTGATCGTATAATTTTCATAGTCGGCGCCTTCTAGCACAGCTATGCGCGGCTGCGCCATTTTAACTTTTTTCGCCAAATCCCTTTGTGACCAATTCCTTTTCCTAGATTTTCGAAGATTGAAAATCTGAGTGGAGATAACGTCGCTGATGGCTGATTCGACGTAAATATCCCGCAATTCTTTCTTTCGGAGTTTCCTAATTAGTCTCGTCATCATGGAAAGCATGGCGTTCTACCTGCTCACGGTTTCTTTCGATTTCGCTTTTCCTGGTAAGAGCGCGATGAGGCGCGTCTCCCGGAGAAAATGCGTCGCCTATCTCCTTCGCACCAAATAGGAACGTCAATTGACGTTGATTCGGCCCATAGCAAAAGAGCGGACGATACTGGACCCTCTCATGCTTGAGCTTCAATTCCAGAATTCCCTTAAAGCCGACCAAAGGTGACGCCCAGGGCGGCCATTCGGTTCTTTCTATGGCCGCCATCGTTTTCATTCGTTGCTCAAGCTTGAATCGCCCCGCCTCCGAAAGTTCCTCCATTAACCACGCCCTGACAAGGTTTCGGCCCCGGCGGTCGAGGTAGTCCATCCACGTCCAGAGCACTTTCCCATCCTATTATAAAAATATTATCGGAGCAAGTGAAAAAGCTTGACGGATGATAATAAAATTATTATCATAAAAACACTTAAGCAAAAAGCCCCACGGCACTGGCCAATGGGGCTTTCCTGGAATGGGGCGGTAGCTCAAGGGATTGAGCAGCGGATTACTAATCCGATGGCTGCGGGTTCGAATCCTGTCCGCCCCACCAATTTTTATTGGTCACTCAGTGTTTCGAGCACCGAACAACCCCAACCCGACGTACCCTGTGAAGGACAGCCGGATTACATTTGTAAAGGTAATTTGATTCTATTCGTGCTCTCGGGGCCTGTCAAGGAGGCCCCGCGGACGGTTTATAACTCAAAATGAAAGTCGCTGCGCTCTCCGCGAAAGTAGAAGGGTTCTCAATCTGAGCTACTTCCCGTGTCACTGGGGTTCATAAATCTACCATCCTCAAGGTCCTGAAACATATAGGGGAGCGATGCAAAGGTGAGCTAGATCGTAAATTGAGATGCATTGAGTGTAGCGGCCAGTGTATGGGGGAATAAAAGGCGGAGACGTAAACCGACCCTACCGGACGCATCCGGTGTATGGAAGCAAGAATAGCCGGGACCTATCCCGGCCATTATCGGCTATTCGCGGCCAGGGTCTATGCGTTCCAGAAGGGATGGGCTATAATCAACGCGTTGGGAAGGCTCCGAGTGGTCCGCCTTGGAACGGAATTTTTAGTCGATTTTGGCCGGAAATGGCCATAAAAGGTTTGAATATTTTGCCTATTGACTTGACACAGTTGGATTCGGATAAATTGAAACCGCGGACATCTATTATCTTGTCCGCATGGGGCGGAAGGAGGTGAAAAAAATCAAATTTTACAAAACGAAGCCAATTACATTTGTAATTTCAGTGACTTGATTTTTGGCTATTTTACAGCATTCCCGTACCTCACTAAAAAGCCTGTATTATTGCCCCGCCATGCGCCCTTCCTGCGCCAAAGGAGTTGGCATTTAACTTATCTCCCTTCGGCCTCTGGGGTCGGGGTCAATCGCAGAGTCTGCACTAGGCGGCCTGACCGCCCGTCACTTTTTGGCCCATCCCAGTGGGGCGGGCGTCTCGCCCGCCACTCGTCACCTGCACCGCACGACCGACGACGGCCGCGCGTTGACAGCGCCCGCGGCGGCGTGATACGCCGGGGACTGTTTCCTCGGGCCGGTTTCCGGCCGCGTCCCAACGATTTCGAGGTCAGGCGCCCATGAAGGTTCTCAAAATCATCCCGGAGCAGTGCACCGGCTGCATGCGCTGCGAGCTCGCGTGTTCCTACATGCAGAGCGGGACGTTCCAGCCGGCCAAGTCGGTGATCCGCGTGGCCCCCCTGGAGGCGCACACGAGCTATGCGCCGTTCACGTGCCTCCAGTGCGCGGAAGGCTGGTGCATGACCGCCTGCCCGGTGGACGCCATCACGATCAGTCCGGTCGATGCCAAGATCGTCTTGGACGACCAGTGCGTGGGCTGCAAGCTGTGCACGATCGCCTGTCCTTACGGCACCATGTTTTACGATCGCGACACCCGCAAGGCCACCAAGTGCGACCTCTGCGGCGGCGATCCGGCCTGCGCCGATGCTTGTCCCACCCAGGCCATCCTATGGGTGGAAGGCGAACCCGTCGATTGGCTGGGCGATTTCGCCGCGTCCCGCACCGGCATGGATCTGGAAGGCCGGGCCGCGACGGGTGGCCGGTGAGGAGCAACGGCCATGGCGGGTAAACGGCACGTCATCGTTGGCGGCGGCACGGCGGGGTTGAACGCCATCCGCACCCTGCGCCAGTCGGGGGACACGGGCGACGTGGTGCTGGTCTCGTTGGAACCCCCGTACTCGCGCATGGTGCTGCCGTATTTCCTGGAGCAGCGGATCAGCCAGTCCCACGTGACCACGGCCACACCCCGGCAGCTCGATCATTGGCAGGTGGATTGCCGGATCGGGCGGCGGGTGGCCGGACTGGACACCCAGGCCGGCCATCTGACCCTGGACGGGGGCGACGACGTGAGCTACGACGACCTGCTGATCGCCACGGGCAGTTCGGCCGTGCGCCCGCCCATCCCTGGCGCGGATTCGCCGGGGGTCTTCAACTTCTGGGATCTGGCCGACGCCCAGGCCGTGCACAACAAGATCCATCCCGCTGCCCACGTGGTCATGGTCGGGGCGGGGTTCATCAGCTTCACCATCCTCAATGGTATCCTGCAACGGTCCGGCCGGCTGACCATCGTCGAGGTGGCCCCGCGCATCCTGCCCCGTATGGTCGATGACGATGGTGCCGGGATCGCGGCGAAATGGCTGGAAGCGCAAGGGGTCACCCTGAGAACCGGTGCCGTGCTGAACAGGATCGAGAACCGGGACGGCCGGCTGCATCTCGCCTTCGAGAAAGGCGAGGCTATAGAAGCCGATCTGGTGGTGATGGCCACCGGCATCCGGCCCAACCTGGACTGGCTGCAGGGCTCCGGTCTGGAAATCAATCAGGGCATCCTGGTCGATGACCACCTGCGCAGCAACGTGGCCAACGTCTACGCCGCCGGGGACGTGGCCGAGGCCAGGAACCGGGTCACCGGATCCCGCGAGGTGCACGCCATCGAGCCCACCGCCATGGAACACGGCCGGGTCGTGGGGGCCAACATGGCGGGTAAGGACGTCGCCTATGCGGGCAGCCTGCTCATGAACATCGTCAGCGTGGCTGGATTGGACATGGCCAGCTTTGGAACCTGGGACGATCCCGGCGCCGACATCATCACGGGTCTGGCGCCCGAACGCTCGGCTTACCGCAAGTACCTGCTCAGGGATGGCCGGCTCGTGGGCGCCATCATGATCGGACGCAGCCAGGAGACCTGGAGCGATAACGATCTGGGCATGCTCAAGGGATTGGTGCTCAGCGGCGCCGATCTCACGCCATGGGTCGAATACCTGCGCAATCACCCCTTCGAAGTGAAGAAACCCTTCCTCGCCTCTCACATCACGGGCCGGCTTTTGCCCCAAACAATACTCGGCACAGCCTCCCCGCCGCCGGCTGCGTAACGGTCTGCGGAACGCTTCAAGTGACAGGTCTCATCGGGTAACACCCTGGTCTGGTAACACCCTGGCGCTCCATCGTTTCGGCGGCACCTCGGCGCACTCCCACACCTGTGCAGGCGATGCCACGTCAATGATTGCTGCGGCCATCTGGGGAAGATACAGGGCTCTGCGATACCCCCTCTACGGGGTTAGCGAAGGATTTCTCCGCCGGCAGCCCGGCTGGAAGTCATTTTGCATGGATTTCCGGGAACAACCCGGCGGATTCACCGATCCGCCCGTCGTTCCAACGGAAATAGATGAAATCATTCCAGAAAATCGCCATTCCGGTCGTGGGACTGATGCTGGCCTGGGCCTCTCCGCTGCTCGCGGAGGAGCCTTCCGCCTATTTCCGGCTCTATTACGCGCCCTATTTCACCGGAACGGTGGAACAAAGCCCGGCCGATCCGGACGGCGATTACAGCGGCAAGGAGGCGGATAGGGCCTACAAAGTGGATGTGGAACTGATTCTCTTCAAGTTTATCGGCATTTCCGCGACCCGCATCCCTTTCCACCGCAAATTCGAGAATGCCGATGGTCAAATCGTGGATGAATCCGCCGAGCAGCGCGCCGTCAACCTGACCCTGTACGCCACGGCGAGCCGCCACAATAGCTGGAACCTGTTTATTGGCGGGGGTTTGGGAAGCATCGACGAGTACCGGATCAAGGTCGACCGCAAGCGGGTCGGCAGGAAGGACCCCCTCTTCCGCGACTACAAATATCAGCGCACCTTTGCCGGCGTGGAGTACACCTTCGACCGGCTCGGCATCCGGCTCGAGTTCACCCGGGAATCCGCAGAACGAGAGACCAACGACGGCCGCAAGGCGAGGTTAAAGCAGACGTTTCAATATATCACCTTCTACATTCCCTTCAATTAGAGGCCGCCACGGCACCATGGGGTGTCCGGGCCGCCCAATGTGGTTGCACAGAAGGTCTTCCGGTGACCGTATGATCAAACGATCAGGGCAACGAGGATCAGAAACAGGGTGAAGATCAGCCCTCCGTCCAGAATCCCCCAGGCCACGTTGTCCCGCACCAGTTCCACCTTGAGCCTAATCCCCAGCAGCCCCAACAGAATGACCTGAAGGATCAACCGAGCAATCAATACGAAGGCGATGGCCGCGGCCAGGAAGTACCAAAGTTCGGCCACATTGAACATATGCTCGCCCGGCAACAGGCCCCCCACCAGCCCGTGGTTGAGCATCAGCATGCCTCCGACGAGTCCCAGCAGCGAGAATGCCGCAGCGGGATTGTTATCGTGGAAGCATTCGTGAAGGATATGGTGGCGGGTTCCCATACCGAGATAGAAGAGAGAGTGCACGACGATCACCGCCACGCCCATAATCCAGACGCCCAGGATATTCAACAGGGATATCCAACGGGAATTGTCCAGGTCGAGCAGATCCTGTTCCACCAAGCCCGCTGCCAATATCAGATAGATGACGCTGGAGAAGATCCCGGTGGCGATATTGTGCTGGCGGAACAACTCGTTGTTGAACGTGACCACTTGGCCGTGGGCATCTTTCTGCTGGCCGAACCAGAGACGCAGAAACGATCCCGTCAGCATCCGCACCAGCGCCAGCAGGATGATCGTCCCCAGCAAGGACAGGGCAACGGCCTCGATGTCGAGCACGAAAGTTTCCAACTGCGGGCCACCCACGATGGAATAAACCAGAATGCCCATGGCGATCATCCCCCCGAGCATGTCCAGGGCCACCGCGGCGTTGGGACGCCGCCCGAAAACCGCATCCCGTACGGGATATCCACGTGTGAGCACGACGTCGTAGATCACCCACCAAGCCATCAGGGCGACGATTCCAACGCCGGAAAAAGCGGCAAACGACAAAAATGCATCCCAGTTCATGGGTCATCCCCAATTTAAAGGGTTATGGAACAATGATCGGCCTCGTGAACTGTCAACAACGAGGTTTAGACTCGGCCGCGACCGGGCGGTGTCTGTTCAATTCTCGGCATCCCCTTTCGGAGGAGGCTCGTGAACGATGATCACTTCGGTACTCCGCGGCGCCTCCACCACCAAGTTGGTGCTGAATCGGCCCATTCCCCAGCCCGGCAGCAGGGTCACCCGAATGTCGATCCGGCCCGTGTCACGGTTTAATACCTCCCGCAGTTCACGAGGGGAAACGAAAGGCAAGCCACGCCCGCTGATGGTGGAGCGAAAGTGCAGGCGACCCGTATCGTTTCCTTCGATGACTCGTACCTTTCCCTTTTCGGTAACAAACACGATGCGGGCTACTAAGGGTCCCTTATCTATGGGCACGACCCACTCTCGCCTCGATTCGATGGGCAGCCGCGCCAGATATCCCCCGGCTATCAGCAGAATGGCGGCCAGGGCGGCTCCCCAGATCGCGTAGCGCGCGGGGTGCCGGTGTGACTGGTTTTTAACCGCAACGGGGCCCTGAGCCTCCATCAACCGTGCAACGGCATATCCGGATAGGTAGACCACACCTGCCGACCATACCACATCGGAAAAGAAGTGCCCCCCTTGAACGATTCGTGCCGAACCCACCAGACCGCCCCAGAGGAGACCCGCTGCCAAGGTGGCTCCGGCCATGCGCGGGCGGCGCTCCCGCCAAATAAAATAGGGCAGCAACATGGCGAAACCAGCGGCACCGTGACCGGAAGGAAAGCTGTTTTCGTCAGTGCGGAATGTGGGCACCCAAACGGGCTGAAATGGCCGGTCACCGCCGAACGCCTCGATTTGTTTCGGACGGGGACGGCCATAATAGCCCTTGAGAATTCCGTTGGTGATCAGCAACGGACCCACGATGAGGGCCACGACGAGAAAGGTTCCAGCCCGACTGCCCTCTGGGCGGCCGGATCTACGCCACGGGCTGGTTCCCGATGCCATCAGGCCAATCCCCACCATGAACAGGACAATCGCCGGCAGTTCGCCCCAGCGGTACAAAAACCGCCACAGGGGCTCCTGGCCCACTGGCCAGGGGCGAATCGCTTCCGGGGAAAAAAAAAGGCCGGAAAGCGCCAGATCCAGCTCCGTGAGCCAGGCGGTCGCGGAGGCCAATCCGAGCAAGCATACGGGCACCAGCCAATGGCGGCGGGCAAGTGGAAATGTGTCAGGGCGTTTCACGGTATCGGCGCTGCGGGCATGGTTGACGATCAAATTATGGAGGCCTGTGAAGGTGGCCCTTTCTTATTACTTTTCTTATTACTTTTCTTATTGAAAAGGAACCTCACCTGGCCGTCAACCCTCCAACGCCGCCAGCCTAACGCAAAGTCCTTATTGGGACCTGACACGTCAACAAATTACGGAAAAACACGATGCGCATTTTTCCTCCCTGAAAGGCCCGGCGATATCCGCCCTCTGGTCTCATGTTTCAGGTCTAGCGTGCGCCGTGATAAATGGTCGAATGCCGAATGTTATCGCTTCTTCCGCATGGCGCTCCATGACGATGGCCCAGTTCGCATCATGGCTTTCCGTCAGGGTGATATTGCCTAGCTCCTTGCTGATGTAGTAGTGGGCTAACACCGCCGGGAAAAAACAGGGGGGGTTGTCGCGAGTATATCGAATGATCAACTCCCAATCCACCAGCCGGGTCAACCGCTCGTCAAAACCACCCAACTGATTGAAGAGCGACCGGCGGTGCATGAATATGTTCAGGTCGATGAAGTTTGCTTGCATCAGCCGCATGCGAGTGTAGGACTTGGCCAGAATGAAGTCGGCCTGATTTTCTTGATCATTCACGCGTAAGGCGCAATACGCGGTGTTTATCTCTGGATGGCTGACAAAGCGAGCTACCATCAGCAGCAGGTAGTGCTTGTCCCATGCATTGTCAGAGTCGAGATAGGCAATTAAATTACTCCCCGCCTGACGGAGCCCCGAGTTGCGAGCCGAGCTGACTCCCCTATGGCTTTTCCTGTTGTATTTGATCAACCCGATAGACAGCTCCGCCGCATAGGCCCCCTTGATCACGGTTTCTGTTTCGTCCGTACTTCCATCATCCGAGATGATGATTTCCGCCGGCAAGTAGGATTGCGCCAACACCGAGTCGACCGCGCGCCGAATGGTGGCGGCGCGATTCCACGTGGGAATGATTACGGTGACATCGAGGGGTAACGCCGTGACCTGATCATGTGCTTCGCTGATCAGTCGATCGGTGATTTCCAATGGCGAAAACCTGGGTTTGCGCCCCGCTTCAGCGCCGTACAGGAGGTAATGGGCAAGGGGATTCATTCCGCAATTTTCCACGTCGGGATTTTCCCAAAAGTAAAAGGCACTTTCGAAGAATGGATTCGGGTTTCGACCGTTACGCGCACCGTTCGTGATGTAATGAATGAGTGGGTTCACCCCTTCAGTGGCTACATCAGGGTATTTTTCGAGGTAGAATGCGGTATCGAACGATGGGTGGGGGCTCAGGCTCACGTCGGAGGCAAACCGCAGATAGAGTTGCAAAGGATTTTTGTTTTGCCTTGCCGAATTGGGCAACGTTGCGAAGAAATGGGCTGCATCGAACAGGGGATGGGGGTTGTGTTCGCCTTTCCATCCGTGGGCCAGAAAATGTACCAGAGGGTTTACTCCGTCCCTGGCCACTTGTGGGTATGTCTTCAGGTAATATTTCGTATCAAAGAGTGGGTGCGGAGAATAGCCCAAATCGACACCGTGTTGCAGGAAATGCAGCAATGTATTTTTCTTGGCCGCCGGTTCATCGGGGCATTGTTTCAGGTAGAACTCCGGATCGAACAGGGGGTGGGGGCTCAATCTCAAGTCGACGGCATAGCGCAGATAGCGTTCCAAAGGATTCTTGTTTTGCCTTGCCGAATCGGGCAACGTCTTGAAGAAATAGGCCGCATCGAACAGGGGATGGGGGTTGTGCCCGCCTTTCCAACCATAGGCCAGAAAGTGATATATGGGATGGGGCCAATCCCGGGCCACCTCCGGATCGGCTGCGAGGTAGTATGAGGGATCGAACAGCGGGTGGGGACTGTTTCCCAGGGCGGCACCGTGTTGTACGAAGTGCTGCAGGGGGGTTGCCTTCGCCTGTGGTTCATCACCATACTCCTGGGCGTAAAAATCGGCATCGAACAACGGGTGAGGGTCATACAATTCGGCTGCGCCGTGCTCTATATAATGGTTCAGCGGGTTCGCAGCGGACTGTGCGGCATCCGGGTATCGTTCCAGATAATGCTTCGTATCGAAGAGTGCATGGGGATCGCGAAGCTCTTTTGCGCCAAAGCGAATGTAATGGTTGAGGGCATCCGTGCCCGCCTGGGCCACGTCGGGATTATTTTCCAAATAGAATTTGGCGTCGAATAAACCGGATGATTTCAACCGCTTCCGCAGCTTCGCGTCCCGGGTCAGTCCGAACGAGAGTAGCGAGTATAGGGGCCTGTAAGACCTCCCACGACCGGGCAAGGTCCGCCGCATGATACGCACCGCGAGCCTGAAGGGTTTGGTGATCTTCCATGATCGTGAAGCCATCAATGCCCGCAGGTCATTTTGCAGCCTGTCGCATTCCCGGTGCTTCGCTTGGACCTCATTTACCAGCCGATCTTGCTCTGCCCGTTGTTGGCCCGCCTCTGCGATCTGATTTTCGGCCTCCGCCACCTTGGAGCTGACCCATTCCTGCACGCGGGTATTTTCCGCCCGCAAATCCTCAATTTCAGCTTGCTTCCGATCCGCTGTTTCCCTGAGCCGGCCGATTTCCACCCGCAACCCCTCCAGTTCACCTGCCGATTCTTTGAGGGAGGCGTCTTGGGAACGCAGGTTTTGCACCTGCGACGACATGGGGCCGGTTTCTTTCTTCATTCGGCGGATTTCTCGCTGCTTTGCGGAAATGATCCCACCGCGCTCACGGTGAAGATCATCCAATTTACACCAAATTCAATTTGAAGCGACTCCTCTGCCATTGGAAACCAGGATATCTTCCGCCTGAAAAGGCGCGAGCGTATTCCTCCTGCAAGTGGGGATGAACCGAGGGAAGCGGTATGCCGCACCTTATCCGGAGGGGCCTCAGCACCCTTGGGAATCCTATACACTCAGTACAATCCTGACCCTGGTTGCCTTGGCAGAGCATTGCTCGCTCGCCTTGTATCCCGCCATGGTCAGGGGTGCCTGAGGGATGTGCGCCGAATGACTGGTCCTTTCCCCTCCGTTTCACTTCGACGGCCTCCACCCGCTTGCCTGTCGGCAGGCACTCGGCTATAGGTCAAGTCAGTTGGGCGGCACTGGCCACTGGGAATTTTGCGGCAGCGGAACGGAGGCGAAATGGGCCTGGAATATGTCGGACAATATTGGCACCCGAAATCGCGAATGGTGTGCCTGTTGGGAAAGGGCGACGATACGGTGCGGGATCTGACGCCGTACCTGCCTTATCCTTCGGCACGCCGGCAGGTTCTGGATAGCTGCCGCGGAATTTCGGCCCTGTGGCTGCTCCAGGAATCGGCGCCGTTCCCGACCGTCCAGGCCATCATGGAAGCGGAGGCGCTGCGCATCTCGCTGCCCGAGTTGCTGGCCCCAGTCTGGGAAAAAGCGCTGGCCGTAGGCGGCGAAATAGACGAGGCGGCGCTGGCCATCGCACCCGATCCGGAGAAGCCCCACCTTGTCGCATGCGTTATCCCGCTTCGCGCTCAGGCATTCGGGGTGACGTACGAGAACTCGTCCTTGGAGCGCACCGCGGAGGGCCAAAAATCCGACTACGGCTACGTCTATCGCAGCGTTCGCGAACGGGGGGAGCGTTGCGAAGTATTCATCAAGGGCACGCGATTGAGCCATTTTTTTGGTCCCCATGCGGCCATGGGCCTGCGCACCGATCTCACCAACAGCCTGGACGAGCAGGGGCGGCCCAAGCAGCGCACGGACGTGCTGGCCGGCATCGAGCCCGAGCTGGGTGCGGTAACCTATTCCAATGGGCGCATCCTCGGCTACACCCTGTGCAACGACGGTTCGGGAAATCAGATCGAGAACGAGTCCATCCTCTATTTGTATCAGGCAAAGTATTTTGTCGCTTCCATGGGAATCGGTCCGTGGCTTTGGCTCTCCGACGAGCAGGACAATCCCGGTATCCGGTTTTCGGTGTGCGTGCGCACCGATACCGGGCGGGAAGTATACGCCGGTGAAGCGGATTCGGCGCTGATCGGCCTGGAAATCCACAAGCTGGTGGCCCAGGCGGCCTCACACAATCCACTTTATCCAGGCGAGTTGTTTTCGACAGGCACCAACATTGTCCCTGGCGGGGAGGCCAAGGTGCTGCAACCCGGTTGGGGCGTGGAAATACGGTCGGAAACCCTGGGCAGCTTCATTCATTCGGCCGCCAGGGTCAGTGCCGACAACAACCCCAATCCCGACTACCATCGGCTCGAACGCGGCCATTAGACGCGCCACCCATTAAACGCGCCGGGCCGGGTCTGCCGCCAAGATGCCTGACTCCTCGATGCCTGACACCACGAGGACTTTATCGCCTGAACGGTGATATGGAGGGCGGCCATCGCGGTGAGGTAACCCCAACCCATTCGGGATCCCTCGGTACCCATCGGACCGGGCCCAGCGGCGCTAAACCGGCTCCTCGCCGCTGACGATCGTGCGCCAGATGAGGCGCCGCTTTCCAGGATCGAGGGTTTGCGTGGTGGCTGAGTGCATCACCGAAGCGTTATCCCAGAACACCACATCGCCCTGCTCCCAGTGATAGCGGTAGCAATACTCAGGCTTCAGGCAATGATCGAACAATTCCTGCATCAGGGATTTTCCCTCGGGCTCGGCCAGTCCTTCGATGCCCATGGTGAAACCGGGGTTGATATAAAGGGCTTTCCGGCCGGTTTCGGGATGTGTACGCACAATGGGATGAGTTACTGCTGGCGTTTCGGCCAATTGGGCGGCGGTCAAGGGTGATCGAATCCCCGTTTCGCAGGCCAACCGGTCGTGGCGGTAGGCATAATTGTGAATGGCCTGCAAGCCGTCCAGCCGGTCCTTCATAGGGGCCGAAAGTCCCTGGTAAGCCGCCTCAAGATTGGCAAAGAGGGTGTCGCCGCCCTCGGCGGGAACCTCCAATGCGTACAACACCGTCGTGCGGGAGGGTCGCGCTTTGTACGAAATGTCGGAATGCCAGTACGTACCCGCATCGGCCAAGCCCAGGGGCTGACCGTTCTCCACGATATTGGAAAGCACGATGATTTCGGGATATCCAGCCAGATGATGCTGGGCCAGGATATGCGGTTCCAACGGCCCCAAGCGGCGGCTGAAGTCGATCAGTTGCTCCGGTGTGAGCCGCTGGCCGGCCAACGAAACCACGTGACGTCCCAGGAATGCCTCGTGAATGACTCGAAAGTCGGCGTCGTCCACTGACCGCGAAAGGTCGCACCCCGAAATGCGGACACCGAGGGGACCTTCAATGTCGTTTAGCGAAATCATGACTTTGGGCTCTGCATGGTGCCGATCATTTCGCCCCTCTAATGCTGCGCATCTGGGGTCTGCGCGGTAATCAACTGTCCGCAGGCGCCTTGGATGTCCAATCCGCGCGAGATGCGCACGGTTGCCAGCAGGCCCTTGCCCAGAAGAATCTCCTGAAATCGCCGCACATTTTCCGGGCTGGGGCGCTCGAAGGACAGGCCGGGCGGCGGGTTGTAAGGGATCAGGTTGACCTTGCACTTGATCCCGTGCAGCAGTTTGACCAGGCGCCGGGCATCGGCGGGTCCGTCGTTGACCCCCTTCAGCAGCACGTACTCGAACGTTAGCCGGATGCGCGATTCGGAAGGCAACTCCCGGCAGGCATCCAACAGCGCTGCCACGTTCCAGCGGCGATTCACCGGCATAAGTTCCGTACGAAGATCGTCGCGCACGGCGTTGAGCGAGACCGCCAGGTTGGCCCGCACCCCGTCGCGGATGAATCTCTTGATAGCCGGCACCAGTCCGGAGGTGGAGACGGTGATGCGGCGGGCCGAGATACCGAACCCGTGGTCTTCGCAAAGCGTATCTATGGCCTTGACCACGTTTTCGTAGTTGTGCAACGGCTCGCCCATCCCCATGAAAACGATGTTGCGGATGAAGCGGCCTGGTTCCACGTCGGTATAGGCTTCGACGACCTGCTGAACGATCTCGCCCGCGCTGAGATTGCGCACGAGCCCCATGCGGGCGGTCATGCAAAAAACGCAGCCCATGGCGCACCCTACTTGAGTGGAGACACACAGGGTGATGTGCTCCGGGCCCGGCATGAGCACGGTTTCCACTTCCCGGCCATCCGCCAGCCCGAACATGTACTTGATCGAACCGTCGGTAGAATGGAGCGCCGCCTTGCGTTGCAAGAAACCGACGTGGAAGTGTTCATGCAGCAGGTTCCGCAAGGATTTGGCGACAGAGGTCATTTCGTCAAATTCCCGCGCCCGGTGCTGGTAGAGCCATTGAAAAACCTGTCGCGCGCGGAAGGGTTTTTCTCCCCGAGCGGCGAGCCATGCGGTGAGCTCGTCGAGGGTGAGGTTCTTGATGTCATCTTTCACACCGTCCCGCCGGGGCTGTGGGTCGCCAGGTCGCAACCGTGTTGCCACGTCAGGCGGATAATGGGGTAGCTGGTTCGCTGCTGCGCCGCTTTTCATGTTCATCCCACCGCCTCCACGGTGCCGATGCCTTGCCTCAAACGCACGATCTGCTCCCTCTGAAGGGGGTCCAGCACCACTTCTCCCGGCCGGAACAAGCAGATTACCGTGGAGCCAAGCTCGAAACGGCCCAGTTCCCCACCGCGTTCCACGGGGTAGGGCGGATCGAGATGTTCCCTCAAAGCACCGGCGCCGCGGCGATTACTCGTGATGGGATGGTAAACCATGCGCATCCGCCCCACGACCGTCGCCCCTACCGCGACCAAGGCCACCTCGCCGAATTCCGCGGCGATGAAAGTGACGATCCGCTCGTTTCTATTGAACAAGCCCGCGACGGTGCGCACGCCGGTAGGGCTGACGGTCCACAACTCGCCGGGCCGATAGAGGAATCGGGTCACCTTGCCGGACACCGGCGAGTGGATGCGGTGATAATCGCGCGGGCTGAGATATAATGTGACGAAGGATCCTTCGATATACGTTTCCCACGCCGGATCGCCGCCCAGCAATTCCTTCAGCCCGTAGTCGATTCCCTTGGCTTGAATCAGGCGGCCGCCTGCTATCCGCCCCACCTCGCTGACGGCGCCATCCACGGGGCTCACCACGCGGTGAGGGTCGGGATCGAGGGGGCGCGTGCCCGGCTTGAGCCGGCGCGTGAAAAAGGCGGTGAAGGAGCGGTGCGCCTCAGGCGGATCGGCGTAGTCGGCCATATCGATTCCGAACGCCGCGATGTACAGTCGCACCACGGTCCTCAGCACCGGCGCAGGCCACGGCCGGTCGGCCAACCAACCCATCATCCGGCTCAAG
Source organism: SAR324 cluster bacterium (assembly GCA_022574555.1). Classification (GTDB taxonomy): domain Bacteria; phylum SAR324; class SAR324; order SAR324; family JACQKK01; genus JACZRV01. The sequence continues at coordinate 22,849 of JACZRV010000026.1, read as the reverse complement.
GCGCTCTTCGGAAACCACCGGAACAGGGTTGGGTACATGACTTGAAACTAATTCGCTTGTAACTAATTTGCTTGTAACTACAGAGTTTGAAACCACAGAGTTTGAAACCACAGAGTTTGAAACCACAGAGTTTGAAACCACAGAGTTTGAAACCACAGCGCTTGAAACCACAGCGCGTGAAACGCAGATCAGCGGGAACGCGCCGGAGACGGGTTAGGCAGGCTGGAGAATGGTTTGCAATTCGTCGTGATCCACCGTTTCCTGCTCGATCAGCCGCTTCGCCAGCGTGTGTAACGTATCGAGGTTGCTACTGAGCAATTCCTTGGCCTGATCGTAGGCGCCCTGCACCAGCTTGGCCACCTCTTGATCCACGACGAGGGCGGTATCTTCGCCGAATTGGCGCTCAAGCCCGATATCGCGGCCCAGGAAGTGCTGCTCATTACCGGAATCCAGGGTTATCGGCCCCAACGCCTCGCTCATGCCGTATGTGCAAACCATATCCCGCGCGACTTTGGTCGCTTTGATGATATCGTCCTTAGCGCCGGTAGTGAGCTCGCCGAAAATCAGTTCTTCGGCCGCCCGCCCCCCCATCGCCACTTTGAGACGTGCGACCAGGTAGGCCCGGTCGTGGTTGTGCACGTCTTCCTTGGGCAGAAACGCCGTTACGCCCAGCGCCTCTCCCCGGGGTATGATGCTCACCTTATGTACCGGGTCCGCTTCGGGTGTCAGGGCGCCCACCAAGGCGTGACCGGCTTCGTGATAGGCGGTGTTGCGCTTTTCCTCCTCGGTAATGATCATGCTTTTCCGCTCCGGCCCCATCATCACCTTATCGCGTGCCCATGCGAGATCATCGTTATCGACGTGTTTCTTGTTATTGCGGGCGGCGGCCAGCGCGGCTTCATTAACCAGGTTGCGCAGGTCTGCTCCGGAAAAGCCCGGCGTGCCCCGGGCGATCTGCATCAAATCGACGTTGGGTGCGGTGACCACGCCGGCCGAGTGAATGGCCAGGATGCGCTCCCGGCCTCGCATATCGGGTAGGGGCACCATCACCACCCGATCGAATCGGCCCGGGCGAACCAAGGCTGGATCGAGGATGTCGGGCCGGTTGGTTGCGGCAATGATGATCACACCCTCGGACGATTCGAAGCCGTCCATCTCGACTAGGAGCTGGTTCAGGGTTTGCTCCCGCTCGTCGTGACCGCTGCCCAGGCCTGCGCCGCGGTGACGCCCCACCGCGTCGATCTCGTCAACGAACAACAGGCAAGGGGCGTTCTTGCGGCCTTCCTCGAAGAGATCGCGTACCCGGCTGGCCCCCACACCGACGAACATTTCCACGAAATCCGAACCACTTATATTAAAGAAAGGCACGTCCGCTTCCCCGGCGACAGCTTTGGCGAGTAAGGTTTTGCCCGTGCCGGGCGGTCCCACCATCAGCACGCCCTTGGGAATCTTGCCGCCCAACTTGCGAAACTTGTCGGGGTCCTTGAGAAATTCGATGATCTCCACGAGCTCTTCCTTGGCCTCCTCGACACCAGCCACATCGGCGAAGGTATTGCGCTTGTCCTTTTCGTCCAGCCGCTTGGCCGGGCTTTTGCCGAGTGAAAACAGACGGTTCCCCCCACCCTGCATGCGCCGCATGATAAAGATCCAAACGCCAATGATGAGCAAAAACGGCCCCCAATGCACCAGAATCGACAGATACCAGGGCGTGCCCTGGTCCGGATTGACCGAGATATTGACGCTGTGTTCGCGCAGGAGCGGGATCAACACCGGATCGTAGGGTGCGTATACCGTAAACGGCGAGCCGTCGACCATCTCGCCCTGGATCGTCCCCTCCTCGACAATGACGCTCATGACCTGGCCCAACTGCACCTGACGGAGAAACTCGCTGTAGATGATCTCCCGGGGCGGCGGGCGGTTGGAACTGAGCACGTTCATGAGCACGATGGCCATGACCACCACGATCAGCACCAGCAGGAAATTCTTGTTTCTAGCGTTCACGGGATTGGCCTAAATTGAAATGTCGTCTCGCCAAAGTGGCTTCAATTACGCCCTACAGATGATGTCATTCATTATAATTTTGCCTTTAGTTCAAGTCAATCAAAGCCGTTCGATCCACCGCACGTTCGATCCACCGCACGGCCGGGGTTCCCAAAGCCACGCCATTTCCGCAATCCGAAAATTCGCGGCTTTGTGGCCCATAATGGCCTCGTCGCGCTGCCCATGGCCGGCAGGAAGGCTCTACCCTCTATTACATTCCTCATCACTCCTCATCACATCGTCATGGCGACCGTCATGGACGAATTATTTCGTGCAGGGAGAGTGCGATTACAGAATCCCCTTAGCCAAATTTGCCAAAGATTACAACTGCGTTGTGTCCGCCGAAAGCCAGGGAGTTGGACATCACTGTCTTGACATCCGCTTCTCGTGCCGTGTTGGGCACATAGTCCAGATCCAGTTCGGGGTCGGGTTCGTCCAGGTTGATCGTGGGCGGCAGCACACCCTGCATCAATGTGAGCACCGCGGCCACGGCCTCGATTCCAGCGGAGGCCCCCAGGGAATGGCCCACCATCGACTTTACCGAGCTGATCGCCAGCTTTGAGGCGTGATCGCCGAAGACCTGCTTGATGGCGGCGGTTTCCAGGGCGTCGTTGAGCGGTGTGGATGTGCCGTGGGCGCTGATGTAGTCGATAGCCTGGGGCTCCAGTTTCGCGTCTTTCATGGCGAGTTCCATGGCGCTGGCCGCTCCCTCGGCCGCCGGGTGCGGTGCCGTGAGATGATAAGCATCGGAATTCATGCCGAACCCGAGAAGCTCGGCCAGGATGGGCGCTCCGCGTTTCTCTGCGTGGCTCAGGCTTTCCAGCACCAGCACTCCGGCGCCCTCGGCCAGGACAAACCCGTCGCGGCCGATACTGAAGGGGCGGCTGGCCTTGGGGGGATCGTCGTTGCGGGTGGAAAGCGCACGCAGTTGGATGTAACCGTTGAGGGAAAAGGGGGAGATCACGGCCTCCGTCCCGCCGGCCACCATGACATCCGCCCGCCCCAGGCGAATCAGGTCCAAGGCGTTGCCGATGCTGTGGTTGCCGGTCGCGCAGGCGGTGGAAATACACAGGTTGGGACCGCGCAGCCCATAGCGCATCGCCACGTTGGCCGCGGCCATATTAGAGATGACGATGGGCACGGTCAGGGGGTGAAATTTCCCAGCGCCACGGTCCAGAAATTTGGCATGTTCCTTTTCCAAGAAGGGAAACCCACCGATGCCCGTACCAACGGAGACCCCCACCCGCGCCAGATCCACCGACCCTTCCCCATTGGTGGAGAGCCCGGCCTGATCCAGCGCCTGCCCCGAGGCACTGAGGGCGAATTGCGCAAAACGGGCCAGACGTTTCGCCGCCCTGGGGTCGAAATCGAAATCCCGCACCTCCCCGGCGATCTGGGATTTATAGGGTGTGGGGTCGAACGCCGCGATCCGGCCGATCCCCGCAACGCCTTCGATCAGGGAATGCCAGAACGTAGCGACATCGTGACCGATGCACGAAACCACGCCCAGACCGGTGACCACAACGCGCTCCATGAGCGGGCTCCTAAGATGAAGGAAGGATCGCCATGCAATCCCCGTAACTGAAAAAGCGGTAGCCGCGCGCAATGGCCTCGTCGTACGCGGCCCTGGTGCGCTCCGCTCCCAGCAACGCCGCCACCAATAGCAGCAGCGTGCTGGCCGGTTGATGAAAATTGGTGATCAGTCCATCCACGGCAAGAAACGCATGAGGAGGCCGGATGAACAGCTCCGCCACGCCATCCGTCTCCTCCGGAAACCCGGCGGCGGCCCAACTCTCCAAAGCCCGCACGGTGGTGGTGCCCACTGCGATCACGGGGCGGCCGGCATCGCGGGCGGCTGCGATCCGCCGGCGGGTTTCGGCGCCGATGCGGTAACGCTCCCCATGCATCACGTGGTCTTCCGGGTCTTCCACCTGGATAGGCCGAAACGTACCCGCCCCCACGTGCAGCGTCAATTCCACCCATTCGATTCCCCGTGCCCCCAGCGCGTCGAATACTCGCGGCGTAAAGTGCAGGCCCGCCGTAGGCGCAGCGATGGCTCCGTCGTGGCGGGCGTAGCAGGTCTGGTAGGCGGCGCGGTCGCCGGCTCCGGAATCGCCGTTTTCCCGGCGGATATAGGGGGGCAACGGCGCCAGCCCATGCACTTCCAGCCGCTGCCGCATGGTATGGGGGTCATCGAAGGCGAGCTCCCAGCGCCCGTCCGCGTGGCGGGTGAGGGCCTCGGCTGCCAGTGCCCCTTGGGCAAAATTGAGCCGCATACCCGGTTTGATATGCCGAGCGCCCTTGACCATGGCATTCCAGCGGCCCGATGCCAGCTCATCCACCAACAGCACCTCGATGGCGCGTCCTCCCGGCAACCGGCCCGTCAGCCGGGCCGGAATCACGCGGCTGTTGTTGAGTACCAGCAGCGCCGCCCTGGGCAACAAACCGGGCAGCTCATTGAAGCGGTGATGGCCGATTTCAGTGCCCTGCCGGCTCGACAGCATCAGGCGGGAATCGTCGCGCTGGGAAAGAGGGTGTTGCGCAATCAGGGAGGGAGGGACCCGGAGGTCCGCGAGGCACAGGGGATAGGGCATCTCTCAATTCATGAGAATCTGTCCCTGCTCATGCCCGCAATGCTGGCAAACCGCCGCAGTGAGTTCGATGGCTTTGTCGCACTGGAGGCACGCTTTGGCATCCCACCCCTCATATTCCTTGGGCTTGAGCGAGGCGATCAACCGGTGCTCCCTTCCCTGGCCGGTACTTGCAGATCCCTGCAATTGCTGGCGCAGCAACACCCGCAATCGTGCCGATACGTTCCCGAAATGATTTTGATAGGTGCGGAAATCTCGAATGGTGCGCACAAAACCGTACACCAACAGCAATTCCACCGCGATCAGGAGATAACTGACCCAGATGGGGGTCTTGGGATCGGTAATAATGAACAGAGTAAAGCTGAGCAGGATGATGAAGATGGCAACCAGGCCGGAGATGCTGATCCTGTATATGCTCGTGATGACCCTGTTTTGCGTTTCGTGAAGCCGAAACAGGTGTTCTCCGCGGTCGCGGTCGGCCGGTGTGGTGGCCTGCTTTCCCGATTTGGGTTTGAACCGGGACTCGATTTTCCAGTTAAAACCGCGGAGGGTGGGGAATAGGGTCTTCATACTCTCCGCGATGTCATAAGGATGCAACGGTGAATCGGACCGGACGGCCTGACTACGGTTTTACCCGCATGTCTTACAAAACCGCAATGGTCATCGAAAACGCCAATCCATCACCCGAATGGGCCAGAAAATGCCGGACGAATTTTCATGTTACTCAATATGGCTACCGGGAGCAAGGGGAGCACCGCGTGGGTGATGTATCAGTGATGGTGGCAGGAGGAAAATGAAATAGAAATGGGGTGCAACCCATCGGCCGAAAAAGGAGGCACCCCATGGAACGAATACTGTCCTACCGAACCGTAGGCCGGGCTTTTCGCGAGGTCGAGGATTTCGAGTGGGAAGGCGATTAACGTCCCGCCGGCATTCCTGGCCGGTGCGGAAGCCCGCCGTGTGCGAAGGGCCGCCGTACTCGGCAATGTGGGCGTCAGGCTTCAGGGAGGGGAGGACGAATCGCCCTCGAACCGGCTCGCTTCCACCAGGTCGATCGCATGGTCAAGGTCATCCGTCACCTGGAACAGGTTCATCTCGTCACTGGAAATCATCCCCTCGGCGACCGCCCGTTTGGTGAGCCAATCGATTAGCCCTTCCCAGTACTCCGAGCCGATGAGCACGACGGGCAATGGCCGGATTTTCTTGGTCTGGATCAGGGTCAGGGTTTCGAACAGCTCGTCCAGGGTTCCGAATCCGCCGGGAAGCAGGATGAACGCCGTGGAATATTTGACCAGCATCACCTTGCGCACGAAGAAGTAGCGGAATTTGAGGGCGAGGGTGACGTAGGGATTGGGTTCCTGTTCCTGGGACAGGTTGATATTGAGGCCGATGGAGTGGCCACCGCCTTCGATGCCACCCCTGTTGGCCCCTTCCATGATGCCGGGGCCGCCCCCGGTGATCACGGTATATCCGCGCGCCCCCAGCTTTTTAGCCAGCTCTCGGGCCTGCTTGTAATAGGGATGTTGCTCCGGGATGCGGGACGAGCCGAAGATCGTGACTGCCGGGAGAAACCTGGGGAGCACGTCGAAGCCTTCCACGAATTCGCCCATGATCCGAAACAGGCGCCAGGATTCCTCCTTGCGCAACTCGTGGATTTCGAATTTGTTCATCGTCATTCGGTCGGATATCTCCTTGGAATTCTTGGCCTGCCTCCCACAAGCCCGTATGGAAGACCCGAGGATCCGCAACCTGCGCGGTCAACTTTCGCGGCCGAATTTATCCTGGGGTGCTCGCAACGGCCCTGGATTCCGGCATGGCGAGGAGAACCTGGAAAACAAGGGGGAACGGCAATAGGTCCGCTCAACCGGTGCGGCTAAACGGACTGCAAGGCTTGCCCGGTGCGGCAAAATCCGTTCATCCCGGTTGGCGAGTCATGTCACCAGGAGACCATGATGAAAATCAAATTTCAACGGATTCTGCCTGGGCCGCTCAGACCGCCTCCAGGGCCGCAATGACCCCTTTCTTGGCTTCCTGAGCCAAGCCGTTGAGAGCTTCGTTGCCGGTCATGGTGACCATCAACTCCGGATCGAGCACGGAGACGACCGTCTTGCCGTTGTCCGGCGACTCGTAGACCGTCACGTTGCACGGGAGCAGCAGTCCGATATCGATCTCGGCCGTGAGCGCCTGGAAGGCCAGGTTGGGGTTGCAGGCGCCGAGGATCACGTACTTATTGATGTCCTTGTCGATTTTCTTCTTCAGGGTCGCCTTGACGTCGATCTCGGTGAGGATGCCGAAGCCTTGTTCCTTGAGGCTCTCGGTGACCTTGGCCACCGCCTCCTCGTAGGAAAGATCCACTTCGCGCGAATAGCCGTACTTGGTATTCTTGTTCACTTGTCCCATGGGATTCCTCCGTCGGTTGATCGGGGTTGGTTCCATCTATCTCAAGCTGACATTGAAGGCACCCGGTTATTCTTGAGACCACTTGGATGCACTCGATCATGACATCATGCCTGTCATCGTTTTCCGGTGACTTTGTCACGCCGGCCGCGGTGGAGCGTCTACTAATGCGAGCAATTGCGAGCAATATCTATATTACACCCCATTTTGGTAGACCGCCGCGCCCTACGAGACGCTCGCGTTGACGCTCCTCGGGAACGCGGTGACTATACCCGCGTCCCTCGCCTGTCCTGAGCCTGCCGAAGGGAAGAGTGTGGGCTCACGGTACGGCGAGCCGCACGCTGGTCCAGTCGGTCACATCCTGATCGAGCCGGAAGAAGAGGAATCCCTCCATGCTCTCGCCCGGCGCCAACTCGGTTTGCCGCAGGATGCCCGGATCGGAAGGGAGCACCGGCGCGGCCCGTGGTGCGCTCCGGTATCGCCGGCTCGTGCCGGCGCGCAGGGTAATGTTGGAGAGACGGCCCGTAGTGCGGAAACCGGCGCCCCGTCCCTCGCGGGCCGCCAGAACGATAAGCGCCAGGGTCAGCACCGTCACCACCACCGCAGAGCCCATGCGGCTCCAGTCGACCTCCTTGAATTGCCGTGGCAGATCATTGGCGGGCACGGGAAAGAAGAGCTTGTCGCCGTCCGCTTCCAGTTTGAAGAACTCGGGCATGAAGGTCTCGGCCGTCTCGCCCTGCCGGGTCACCCGCAGATAGACCGGGAGAAATCCGGCGTCGAACAGCTCCTGCAAAAGCTCGCCGTCCAGGGTGGAGGAGTGGAATCGCAAATCGAAGTGGTCGATCACGCCCTCGAAGTCGGCAGCCAGCAGATTTTTCAGGCTCGCCTCCAGGGGCCATTGGGACGGCGTGAGGGGCACCGCTTCCACCGTCCAGTCCCGCCATTCGATCCGTTGCGGGTGCAGGCTCTCCCAGTCCAACTCGAAGTGCCGCGTTTCCACCGGGGGCCGGGCCACCTGCCGCGTGCAGGCCAGGAGGAAAACCAGGCACACCATCCAGGCCGAGACTTGCCTCCATGGAGAGGTTTGGGGCGTTCGTTTCATGAATTTCCGCTTGCGTGATCGGGGGTAGGTGATCTCGCGGCCGCTTTCGTATCAGAATCGAGCGCGCACCGGATCCGAGCGCACACCGAACGGGTCTCCTTACGGCAGAACGATATTGAACATCTTTTCCGCCAGCAAGGCGCCGTCGATCCAGATTTGCACCTTCCACACCCCCGGTTCGATGTATTCGCCTTCGTCGAGCCCCCAACCGGCGAGGTAGCGGCCGCCGATGCGCCCTTTCCGCTGCTTGCGGCTTTTGACGAAGAAGCGGTCTCCGCTGGGATTCTCCACGCCCATCGGGGTCAGGGTGACCCTCTCCTCGACGGTTATCGCTGCGCCTTCCGGTTCTCCCGTGACGACGTATTCCACGTAAAAATTGTCGCCGGTGATCGCGGGAATGAAGTCGGTTTGCTGAACAAGCCGCAGACCCGAATCGGCCTGGCTGGCGCCGGCCTCCGCGTCCCGCGTATAGATGCCGAATCTGACGATGTCGATCCCTGCGATTTCCGCTCCCCAGATCCATCCCGGCGGGATCGTCAGCAGCACCAAGCCTACAGCCGCTGCGCGGGTGAGGTTCCTCATACAGGTCACCTTTCCATCATTGAATGCCATACGTTTTTGGCCCTCTTCACCCCTGGCAGGGCCCCGTTCGCCCCTTGGCGGCGAGTATAGGGACGCACGGCGGTGCGCCCGCTTACACCGCAGCGTGACCCGATTTCTCCAGCACCGGCCTCAATGCCCGCCCCGTGTGGCTCGTGGGATGAACGGCCAATTCGGCCGGGGTGGCCTCGGCGATGACTTCCCCGCCCGCGTCGCCGCCCTCGAGACCCAGGTCGATCACGTGATCGGCGGTCTTGATCACGTCCAGGTTGTGCTCGATGACGATCACCGTGTTGCCCTCGTCCACCAGCCGATGGAGCACCTTGAGCAATTTGGCCACGTCGTCCAAGTGCAGCCCGGTCGTGGGCTCGTCCAGTATGTAGACGGTGCGGCCGGTGGAGGGCCGTCCCAACTCGCTGGCCAGCTTGACCCGCTGCGCCTCTCCGCCGGAGAGGGTGTTGGCACCCTGGCCCAGTTTCATGTATCCCAGCCCCACGTCGACCAGGGTGCCCAAAATGCGGGCGATGCGGCGGTGATTGGCGAAGACCTCGGCGGCGTCGGCGATTTCCAGTTCCAGGATGTCCGCGATGCTGCGGCCCTTGAAGCGCACCTCCAGGGTCTCGCGGTTGTAACGCCGCCCGCCGCAAACGTCGCAGGGCACCCAGACGTCGGCGAGGAAATGCATCTCGATGTGATGCATGCCCCGCCCTTCGCAAGCAGCGCAACGGCCGGCGGCCACGTTGAAGGAGAACCGGCCCGCACCGTAGCCTCGGGTGCGGGCCTCGGGCATGGCCGCCATCACGTTGCGGATGCCGTCCATGATGCCCGTATAGGTGGCCGGGTTGGATTTGGGACTCTTGCCGATGGGCGACTGGTCGATCACCACGACCTTGTCCACGCCGTCCAAGCCGTCGATCCCGTCGTGGGGTGCGGGCACCACCCGAGCGCCGTGCAGCCGCCGCTCCAGGGCCTTCTGCAGCACCGAAACCACCAGGGACGATTTGCCCGATCCGGATACACCCGTCACGGCGGTGAAGGCGCCCAGGGGAAAGACCGCGGTGATGTGCTTCAGATTGTTGGCGCGGGCACCCCGCACCGTCAGGGCTCGCTTGCGGCTCACGGGCCGCGTGGATTCCGGCACCGGGATTTCGAGCCGCCCGCTCAGGTAGGCTCCTGTCAGCGAGCGGCGCACTCGTTTCAAAGAGGCCGGCGGTCCCGCGGCCACCACTTCTCCGCCCTGGTGACCCGCGCCCGGACCCAGGTCGATCACGTAGTCCGCGGCGCGTATCGTCTCCAGATCGTGTTCCACCACCAGCACCGTGTTGCCCAGCCCGCGCAGCCGCTTCAGGGTGGCCAGCAAACGCGCTGTATCCCTGGAGTGCAACCCGATGGTGGGCTCGTCCAGCACGTAGAGCACTCCGACGAGGTGCGATCCGATCTGGGAGGCCAACCGCATGCGCTGCGCCTCGCCGCCGGATAAGGTGGCCGCCTCCCGGTTCAGGCTGAGGTAGCCCAGTCCAACGTCCTGCAGAAAGCCCAAGCGGGAGCGAATCTCCTGCACCGGCTGCTCGGCCACCTTGCGTTCATTGGGGGAGAGACGCCAGCGGCTCAGCTCCTGCAAGGCGCCGCCCACGGTGAGGCCGCAAAAGCGGCTGATATTGCGGCCACCGAGGGTGACGGCGCGGTACGCCGGTTTCAGCCGCTCGCCATCACACGCGCGGCAATTCACGTCGGCCAGCACGGGCTCCACCCAGGCGGAGCGCCGGGAATGAGAGAACCACCGTTCCACGATGCCCACCAGTCCATCGAATGGCTCGTTCACCGTGCGGTAGGATCGCGAAAATCCGCGGCGGCGGGTGTAGCGCAAGACCTTGCCGTCGCCCTCGATGAGCAGCCCCTGTTGCGCTTCACTCAAATCGCCGAAGGGCCGTGCCAGGTCGATTCCCTCCCGCTCGCAAAAGGCGCGCAGGGCGCGGTCGGCCCGGCCGTTCTTGCGGGAAAGGGCAGAACCCAGGGGGCCGGCTACCAGGGCCCCTTCCAGCAGAGGGCGATCGTGAAAGGGCACCAGAAGACCCGGGTCCACCTGCAGCGTCTTGCCCAGCCCGGCGCAATCGGCGCAGGCACCCACGTGGGAATTGAAGCTGAACTCCCTCGGCACGAGGGGCTGGTCCTGGTAAAACTCGCATGCCACACACCCTACCGGCTCGCTCACCAGCCGCCATGCCTCCGTCTCCGGCGGCTGACCCGAGCCGTTGCCCCCGTTGGATTGGGGTGCGCGGGTGCGCTTTCCATCATCGGGCACGTCGGGAAAATGCAGCCTGGCCATCCCGTGGCCCTTGGCGAATGCGGTCTCGATCCCCTCGGCGACCCGCTTTCGCTCGCGGGAGGAAATGCGCACCCGGTCGATCACCAGGTCGATGGTGGTGCGCGGCTTCACCTTGCGGCGCTTGTCCGGCAGATCGAGCCACTCCGCCAGTTCCACTTGGACGCCGTTCAGGTAGGCGCGGGTGAAGCCTTCCGCCATCAGCGATCGGGCCACGTCGCCGAAGTGCTCGGGCCGGTCCAGCATGGCCGGGCGCTTGGAACCGGGCCGATACAGGGGGGCCAGAAGAACCATCCGCTCTCCGGCGCGGGTTTCCGCCAGTTCCCGGGCGAGCCGGGTCGGCGTTTGGTGAGTCAGCGCCCGCCCGCAATTGGGGCAGTGCGCCCGGCCCACCCGGGCATAGAGCAGGCGCAGATAGTCATAGATCTCGGTGATGGTGGCCACGGTGGAGCGGGGGCTGCGCCCGCTGTTCTTCTGGTCGATGGCGATGGCCGGGGCCAGGCCGTCGATCCTGTCCACCCGAGCCTTGTCCATGCGCCCCAGGAAGCGCCGGGCATAGGTGGAAAGCGATTCCACGTAGCGGGCCTGTCCCTCGGCGAAGATCGTATCGAAGGCCAGGGTGGTCTTGCCCGAGCCGGAAGGCCCCGTGATCACCGTCAGGGAATTGCGCGGGATCGTCACATCGATGTGCTTGAGATTGTTCTGCTCGGCGCCGAACACGCGCAGGTCCCGCTTGCCGTTGCGCGAGTGCAAGGTCTTTCCCTGGTTAAACACCAGCGGCGCCGGATGCAACACGTCGCGCAGCACACGGCCGGTGAGGGACTCCTCATGGGCCGCCACCTCTTCGGGCGTTCCGGCGCAAACCAGCTCGCCGCCCCGGTCGCCCCCGCCCGGCCCCAGGTCGATCACATAGTCGGCGGTCTTGATCACGTCCAGGTTGTGTTCGATCACCAGCACGGTATTTCCCTGCTCCACCAGCCGCCCCAGGCAAGCCAGCAAGGTGCGGATGTCGTCAAAGTGCAGGCCCGTGGTCGGCTCGTCGAGCAGGTACAGGGTGCGCCCCGTGGCCACCTTGCGCAGCTCGGAAGCCAGCTTCACCCGTTGAGCCTCGCCTCCGGAAAGGGTGGTGGAGGATTGGCCCAGCTTGATGTAGCCCAGCCCCACGGTGCGCAGGGTCTCCAATATGCGCCGGGCGGCGGGAATGTTGGCGAAGAAGGCGCAGGCCTCGTCCACGCTCATCTTCAGCACTTCCTGGATCGTGCTTCCCTTGTAGTGGATTTGCAGGGTTTCCTCGTTGAAACGATGCCCCCCGCACTCCTCGCAGACGATCTCCACGTTGCTGAGAAATTGCATTTCGATGGTCTGCACGCCCGCACCCTGGCAGGCCTCGCAGCGCCCCCCCTTGACGTTGAAGCTGAAGCGGCCCGGCTTGTAGCCCCGAATGCGGGCCTCGGGCACCCCGGCGAAAAGCCCACGAATGACATCGAGCACCTTGGTATACGTGGCCGGGTTGCTGCGCGGCGTGCGTCCGATGGGCGATTGGCTGATCTCGATCACCTTGTCCAGGTACGCCAGCCCGGTGATGCGCCGATAGTCCTTGTGCGAGGCGGCCTGGCCATTGAGATGGGCCGTCAGCGCCGGCTTGAGGATTTCGTGCACCAGGGTCGACTTGCCCGATCCCGAAACGCCGGTGACCGTCACGAAGGTGCCCAGGGGAATGCGCACGGTCAGGTCGCGCAAGTTGTGGCGATGCGCCCCGTGGATCGTCAGGGCCTTTTTTCCCGCGCTCCGGCGGCTTGCCGGTACGGGGATGGTCTCCTTGCCGGCAAGGTAGCGGCCCGTAAGGGATTCGGGAACGCTCAAGAGATCGGCTGGCGGCCCCTGGGCCAGCAGCCGGCCCCCGTCCGATCCCGCTCCCGGACCGAGATCGACCACATGGTCCGCGGAAAGGATCGTCTCCCGGTCGTGCTCCATGACGAATACGGTGTTGCCCCCGTCCCTCAAGCGTTGCAGGGTATCGATCAGCTTGCGGTTGTCCACCTGGTGCAAACCGATCGAGGGCTCGTCGAGAACGTAGAGCACGCCTTGCAGCCCGGAGCCCAGCTGGGAGGCCAGGCGGATGCGTTGCGCTTCTCCCCCCGAAAGCGTCGTCGCCGATCGGGACAGGGAGAGATAGCCCACCCCCACGTTGTCGAGAAATCCCAGCCGGCCCCGGATTTCGCGGAAGATATCCTTACCGACGAAGGCCTCGGTGTCGCTTAACTCCAGCTCGCTAAAGAATCCCACCGATTCCTCCACCGTCATGTTGGAGAGGCGGTCGATATCCATCCCGCGGAAATGAACCGCCAAGGATACGGGGTTGAGCCGCTTGCCGCCGCAGTCCGGGCATGGGGAGACCTCCTGGTATCGATCGAGGGCCGATCCCACGAATCGCCGCACATAGTGCAGAATGGCATACAGCCCCGGCCAGATTCCCTCGCGCTGGGCCTGCTTCAGCAGAACGTGAGGGTTGCGAAAAACGGTGCGCACCCGCAGTTCCACGGCCTGGTTGCCTTCCAGCAGCAGCTTGCGTGCCTTGACCGGGAGCTTGCCCCAGGGTTTATCCGCATCGATTTTCAGTGCGCGGGCCAGGGAAACGATGTAGGGCAGGTCGATATCGGTGAACACCAGGTTGCCCCGATCGGTGAAGCAGGTAAACGGGCCCTCACGCAGGGAAAGCTTGGGATTCACCATGCGCGCTTCGCTGAACATGCTGATCGTACCCAGCCCGTCACAGGTGGGGCACGCGCCCTGGGGGGCGTTGAACGAGAAGAGGCGCGGCTCCAGTTCGGGGATGGTTATCTGGCAGGGGGGACACGCCATCTGGCTGCTGAACAGAAGGTTCTCCTCCCCGACCGATACGGCGACCAAACCCTCGGCGAGTTCCAGGGCTTTTTCCACCGCCTCGGCCAACCGGCTGCGGTGGCGGCCGGTGACGGTGAAGCGGTCCATCACCAATTCCAGAGTGTGCTTTTCGTACCGGGCCAGGGCGATGGGTTCGTCCAGCCGGCGGATTTTCCCGTCGATGCGCGCACGCAGATATCCGTCCTCCAGCCACCGGGCCAGTTCCTTGCGGTATTCGCCCTTGCGCTCCCGCACCATGGGGGCCAATACCGTGGCCTGGTGCGGAGGTTCGGCACCGGAGAACCGGGTATAGAGGTGGTCGGAGATCTGCCCGGGCGTCTGGCTGGAGATCGCATCGCCACAATCGGGACAGTGAGGCTGACCGAACCGCGCGAAAAGCAGGCGGTAAAAGTCGTACAGTTCCGTGATCGTCCCCACCGTGGAACGGGGATTGCGGTTCACCGTCTTCTGGTCGATAGCAATCGTGGGGCTGAGCCCCTCCACGTGTTCCACGCGGGGCTTTTCCATCTGCCCCAGAAACTGGCGGGCATACGGCGACAACGATTCCATAAACCGGCGTTGCCCCTCCTTGAACAACGTGTCGAACGCCAGGGACGACTTGCCCGAACCGCTCACGCCGGTAAATACGGTCAACGTATCCCTGGGTAGCGTGATGGAGAGGTTTTTCAGGTTGTGCTCGCTGGCGCCGATGACGACGATGCTGTCGGTATCGGTGCGTTGCGACGTCGCACGCGAATTGGAGGGAGATCGGCTCATGGACTATCGTCTATCCGGGACGAAATGCATTCGGCACCCCGGGGGGTTCCGCAGCCCTTCCTGGGCGAAGTTTGAACTCTAGCACGCGGCACCCAGCCCGAATAGTGGGGGGTCCTGGAACTGCGGCGCGGGACGTCGATCGCCGGCTTGATCCCTCGTAGGGCAGCATGCGGAAGCGAGTCGCCCATGGGTTCTGCTCCTCCCAAGCGTTGAAAAGCGAGGTTCGCGGTGATATTGAGAGACACCGATAATTGGATCGTGTTTTTTGAAATCGTCCGGCAAACTCAATTGCATCGGTAATCGGGATGCCCGTAACCGCAGTGCCCGTAATCGGGATGCCCGTAACCGCTATGCCCGTAACCGCAGTGCCTGTAACCTCATTGCCTGTAAGCTCATGCCTGTAAGCTCATTGCCCACAAGCTTAATGCATGTAACCTTAATGCCCGTAATCTCAATCGCCAGCGAAGGAGGCGCAGAATGATCAGCCGCAACGATCGATCAGGCTCACGTGGTGTGGTCGGCGGAATCGCAAATCACAAGAACTTGGGAAAACGACCCGATGGCCGCACCTCTCTTTTCACGATCATCATGCTCAGTTTGATCACAGCCGCCGGGTGCGGCGGGCCATTGTTCAGCACCGCGCAGTCCAGCGGCCTTCCGGAAAGAAATACCGCGGCGCTCTCCGGCATCGTGAACGACTCACGCGCCGCCCATCCCGGCATCTCTGCCGCATCAGTGCCACACGAACCACGCACGCTATCGGAAGACGATCCGGCGGTGGAAATCGAGCTGGCTCTCAAGGGCGAAGGCGTTGCGGTATTCGCCGGTAAAGGCGTCGATGAGGCTTCCAAAGCCAACCTGGAGCTTCATCTGAACAAATCAAATTATGCCGAAGGCGAGCTCCGAGTCACATTTTCCGGAGAGGATGAACAAATCTGGCCCATCATTGCCTTCGACCTGCTGGGCGAACGGGATGACGAATTCGAGTTCATTTACGTAGTGTCCACGCCGGATTCGAAAGTGCGGTATCTGGCCATAATCGGAGGCAAGTACGACGTGGACGACAACGAGTACGTCGGATACGAGGGAACGCTCGTTTCGCCCAAGGAAGGGAGCGCCATCGAAGAGTGGGCATGGCTCTACAAGATCGACTTCGGCTATCGGTATCCGGTCGACCCCAAATACGCTGCGGATATCGAGGCGACCGACGCAGCGCTCGACGCGGTAAATGATGGAGTCTCCCAGGTCGACTCGACCAAGGAAAACATTGCCGAAACCAAAACCGACCTGGAAACAAACAAAGCAGAACCCAAAACTAATGATAACCGGGCCAGTCTGAAAGAAGAGAAAAAGCAGCTAGAGGAGCAATTGGAGTCACTTGAGAAGGCCCTGGAAAAAGCGATCGCCGAGACCGAAACCGCCATCGCCGGTTACTACGATCAACGTACCGCGGTATCCAACGATTTCGCCGAGTTCACCACATTCAATCAATATCACTGGCTCGACACCGATGGAAAAACGGATCATTTCGAAGACTGGCAGGAAGTGGAATCACTCGATGAGGACATGGATGAGTTGTATAAGGGTTTTCTTCCCGATGCCGCGGACAAGGACAAGATCAAGAGCGCCCGGGAGGAGGCCCTTGAGGTGATCCAGAAAAACGACAATTCCGCCAAGAATCCAGAGGCGGCCGAGCCTACGGACGAGGAAGAGGAGGCCTCTTAGGGGCCCGGGCCTCCGCCGGTCACCGGGCAACATGACGCTTGGCCTCAGCCTCACGACTTGGCTGCGCCGAAATCCCCTTGCCATCGGATTGCTGCATCCATCCGGTGTCCGTGTGCGCGGGTAATGGCCAGCCGGCCGTCCTGCCGGTGGCAACAGCGCCCATGCGATGTTGCGTTGGCCTCTTGGTTAGGCCCGCACTGCTGCGGATTCTCCGCATAAGAGACTTGCCTTGCAATGCAATTTCCGTTATGGGTCACCTACCGGTTTGTAAGCAAGTACTTGCTTGTGATGGAATGAAGCGTGCCCCCGGGTGACGATGAGCGACAAAGCCGAAACGATCCTGCAGGCGGCAATGATGCTCTTTGCAGAAAAGGGTTTCTCGGCCACGACGACTCGCGAATTGGCGCAGCGCGCAGAGGTGAACGAGGTGACTCTGTTCCGCCATTTCCGCAGCAAGACGGAGTTGTACCACCAGATCCTGGAGGAAATTCGCCGGCTGTATCCACCCTTGCTGGCGGCGGACGAGGTGGCCGGGACCGACCCGGAGATCCTCATCCATGATTTTTGTCTGGCCACGTTGCGCCGCATGAACGAGGCTCCGCACCTTCTGCGGCTGATGCTCTATGCGATGCTCGAAGAGGTGGACGAGATTCGCGAAGCCCTGATCGAAAAGCGCCTGGACATCTACGTCGCGTCCCTCGCTGGGGCCTTCGCCCGTTTGCAGGAGAGCGGCAAGTGCCAAGCCGACGCCAACCCGGAAGAGCTGGCCCGGCTGCTGATGAGCCAGGTCTTCGGGCTGGGTATCATGAAATTCAGCGGCCACGCGGTGTTCGACCGGATCGACGAGGAGCGGCTGGCTATTCAAGTGAGCAGGCAATTCCTCACCGGCCCAGCCGGCGAGCCGGTCATCGGCAAACGCCCCGCCACCGCGACACCGCGCGCTAACGATCCCGGATCGGGAGCCAAGGCAAACCAACGAACCCGAAAGGAGAATCAGCCATGATGCGAACCAGCATGTCGTCTCTCTTCGTCGCCCTTGCCGCTCTTCTGGTAGCTGCCCCATGGGCCGTGGGCCAGTCGTCCGATGGCCTGTCTGCCGAAGAGAAAGGGCAGGCGATCATGGAAAAGATCAACGCCCTGCCGCGATGGGAAAGGGTCGCCACGTCGACTGTACTGAAAATCTACGACAAGCAGGACAAGCTGCTTTTCACCAAGCGCACGCGGGGTGCGCGCTACTTCCGCGATTACAACGATCCCGGCAAGCGGCTGCAAAACTCGATCACCTACTTCTATGCACCCGCCGACGACAAGGGGAACGGCTCCCTGAACATCGAGCACGAGGATTCCGACGACGATGAGCAATATCTCTACCTCAAGCAGACCCGCAAGGTGCGCCGTATCATCGGTTCCAGCAAGAAAGACGATTTCTTCGGCAGCGATTTTGCCCTGGGCGACGTGGTGCGCCGCCGCATTCAGGACTACCACTTCAAATGGCTCAGCGAGGAGACGGTCGACTTCAAGGGCAAAAAATTGAAGGTGCAGAAGGTCGAGAGTGTATTCAAGGACCCCACCAAGCGCGATGACTGGGGCGAAGGCAAGTCGGTGATCTACATCCATCAGGCCTCGGGTCTGGTCTTCAAGGCGGAGCGTTACAATCTCCAGATGCAATTGCACAAGGTGATGACCCTCAAGGGATTCTCCAAGCACAAGAATCGCGACGGAAAATCGGTTTACGGTGTCGCCCAAATCGAAATGAAGACCATCGCTCGCGGGACCCGCAGCGTGTTCACCATCAAGGAAGCCAAATACGAAAACGACGCGGGCTTTGATGCCGCCATTTTCAGCACCGATTCCTTGACCAGGAAGTGGTGGTAGATCTCTCGGACGGGAAGCCGTTTCCCGGCCGCCCATCCCTGTAAATCGGAAGCTGGCGAGCATCGATGATGAAGTCCCCGCGCCTGGTGGCGCATACGTTGATCTTCCTGGGCCTGGTGACCCTGTTCTTCGTCTTGGCGTCCCTGACCCTCGGCGGCTCGGCGTTGGCACAGGATGACGATCTGTCCGTGCTCGACGAATTGGCCGAAGGCGCCCCGGAATCCGCTGAAATCGAACCCGGCGCCAGCGGTCTGGAAGGCCCCGGCGATCTGGGCGGCCTGGAAGATCTCGATGGACTGGGCGGCGGGCTCGGCGGACTGGACGATCTCGAGAGCGGGGAACAATCCAGGGAATCGGGGGGCCAATTTGAGGGCGTGGACGAGGAAGAAGCGCTCACCCTCTCCTTCAACGGGTACGTCAAACCCCTGGCGGTGTGGGAATTCCGCGAATATCCCGCCGATATTCCCATCGGCAACAAGGATCGCTTCACCACGGTGGGCGCCCGCACCCAGATCCTGCTGCAAGGCTCGTTGCGGGACAAGGCCCAGTTCTTCACCGCGGCCAACCTGGACTTCAACGAGGTCGATCAGACCAGCGATACCGTTTCCAGCGACAGCGGAATCGCCAATGTGCGCATGGTGGAGGCGTACATCGACCTGTTCGGCTCATCGACCCGCTGGCGCATAGGCAGTCAACTGGTCACCTGGGGCTTCATGGATGGGTTCGAGGTGCCCACGGACCGCCTCAATGCCCGCGACTTTGCCTACAAGAGCAGCGAGCTCGAGGACCTGAAGCTGGCCAGCACGGGCATCCAATACGTCTGGAACCTGGCCGCCCATCAGCGCATCGGGCTGTTCTATATCCCCGTGGGCAAGGTCAACCGGCTCTCGCCCGACTTCGAAAACATTTTCCAGCCGGCCCCCGACGACGAGCAGGGCGCCCCCACCATCAAGTCCGGCGACAGTAAATATGCCCTGCACTATTCCGGCACGGTGGGCCGCGTCGACTACGCTCTGAGCTATGTGGACGGGACCAATCCCGTGGCGGACCTGGGCGTGTTTGATGTGACCGGCGCCGACGGAAACACGGATACCGCTTACTACAAGACGTACCACCGCTACAGCAGCCCGGGGCTCGATCTGCAAATCAATTTCGGCGCCTTCCTGGGGCGGCTGTCAGCGGTGTGGGTCGACACGGGCGACGTGGGCAACCGAGACCCGTTGCGCCAGAACGACTGGCAACAAATCATGGTCGGCGCGGAATTCTGGATGGGCTCGGCCCTGGTGAACCTGAACGCGGGTCAGAAGACCATCACCGATTACGACGACGATGAGGACCTCTTCTTCAACAACGTGCTCCTGGGCCAGTTCGCCGAGACGACCAATATCGTCGCGGGCTTGTTCACCGACAGCTATCTCCCCGGCGCGGCCCTGGAGATCAGCTTCCTCTTTTCATACGCCACCGACGCCGGCAGCGGCGACGCCATCTCGGCCAACCTCCGCCCCTCGCTGACCTACAACCTGGGCGACGGCCTCACCGTGACGGTCATCCCCGCCTATTCGGATTTCATCGGCATCACCACCCAGTCGCTCTACCTGGAAACCAAGCTCTCGTTCTGATGGGCGGCGCGCCCGAACCCCAATCGGCGCGCCGAGCCCCATTAAGCACAGCTCCATTTAGCACAGCCCCATTAAGCACGGCCCCATTAAGTACAGGGCGTCAACTTCACTTGGCCCCAACCCTGTGCCGATCCCCAGGGTCGCCGCGGCAAGTCGGTGGTTGCGCGGGTACGTCTGCCATTCAGGTGGGTTTGTTCCGACTTCCTAAATTAAAGATGGAGCCGGTCCATGGTGCGCAGGAAGGTTGATTGGCGGGGCAATCACACAGAAATTCGATTGAGAATCGGAAATGATGCAAACAGGTATTATATAAATCACTGATATTGCTAATTTAATTGGCTTCGTTTTGTATTTCCCGGTGCACCTGACCCCTGTCCGCCTTGTGCGCGCAACAATTTATTGCCCAATTGACGAATTTTTTTTCTTCAACAGAGTCCAGAGAAATGACACTAAAAAATTAAATTTCACGGCCAAAAGGGATCAAACCGGGCAGTCAAATCGGATTACCAAAACGGTCCCTGGCAGGTGCCGCACAGGCTCCGACTACCCCACATTCTACCAGCCCCCCGCCCGTCCGCATAGCCCCTGGCCGCAAATGGCCGGTAATGGCCTGGGATCGCCGGAGTTGCGACGCGCTCTCCTGGGCGTTAACGCGCGGATATCGCGGTACGATTCCTCAGCATCACGAAAATTCCCATTGCATTCAGAACCTTTTTTGTATAAGTAGATACGAAATATGATGGCCCGGTCTACGATTCACGGGCACGCTACTTGTGTGGGGGTAGTGTCCATGTTCGCGCGAAATCTATTCACATTACGTCTGGGGCTGATTCTGGCGGGCTGCGCCCTCGTCATGGCCGGGTGCATCGATCCCGATGTCGGCAAACCGCCACCTGGCGAGTCCCAAGTCGGGGGCGATAAATCGGGCGGTGGCGACGCAGGCGGTGATACGACCGCTCCGGCGGAAGTCGCCGACTTCATCGCTATTGGGGGAGATGGGCAAGTCTCCTTGTCGTGGGTAAATCCGACAGACGACGACCTCGCCGGGGTGATGATCCGCCGCAGCACCGTGGATTATCCCAAATCCACAATCCATGGTGAGCAGACATTCGATGGGTTGGATACCGGTTTTTTAGACACGCCGGTCGGCAATGGCACCAGCTATTATTACACCGCCTTCGCCTACGACGATGACCAAAACGACGCCACTGGAACCAGGGCCAGTGCCACACCCCAAGCCGCTTCCGCCCCTCCTGGTGCCGCCACCGGTCTTACAGCCACCACAGGCGACCGCACGGTCAGTCTGACGTGGGACGCCCCCGCCGTCAGCGAGCCCGTATCCGGTTTCAAACTGTTTCGGGACACGGCTGCCGGGGTGAGCGTGGGAGGTACGCCATTGGCCAGTTTTGGCAGCCTCGAAAGCACCTACCAAGACACCGCCGTTACGAACGAAACGACCTATTACTACGTGGTGGTGACATACAACCCTGCCGGCGATGGGCCGCAAAGCAACGAGGCCAGCGCCACACCGCAGGCTGCCCTAACGGTTCCTGGCGCCCCCATAGACCTGACGGCCTCGGCTGGCGATAGTTTCGCCGAATTGTCCTGGACGGCACCCACGGGCACGGTGTCTGGATACGATATTCACCGCAGCACGTCGTCATCGGTGGACACTTCTGGGGATGCATACGATAACTTTGCGGGAACTCAAACGACCTACCGCGACACCGGTGTCGTCAACGATACGACATATCATTACAAAGTGGTGGCCTACAACAGCGTCGGCGTCGGCCCAGAAAGTAACGAGGCCAGTGCAACGCCTCAAGCCGGGGCCAATGCCGGGCCGGATCAGACCATCAACCCCGGCGACCTTGTCACGTTGGACGGCAGCGGTAGCTCGGACGCTGACCTCGACACCCTCACTTACCTGTGGAGCCTTGTTTCGGTACCGGGAGGGAGTTCGGTAACCAACCTCTCGCTCTCGGACCAGACTGTTGTAAACCCGACCTTCACCACCGACGTGGACGGCGCCTATGTGGTGCAGCTCGTGGTCAATGACGGGGAATTGGATAGCGCGCCAGAATCCGTGACCATCACGGCCACTCCAGGCGCCACCGGCGTAGTGTACGTAAAAACATCCGCCGATGGCGGCGACGACGCCAATCCGGGGACAGCCACCTCGCCCAAGCTGACCATCCCGGCAGCCATAGCCGCAGCGTCGCCAGGGATGGTGGTGCACGTGGCCGCCGGCACGTACAACGTGAACTACCAGTCGGGTACTCACGTGGTGATGGCCGAGGGCATCTCCATATACGGCGGATACTCTGCCGCTGATTGGAACGACCGTGATCCGGTAACCTACACCACTACCATCACCGACCAGAGCGCGACCGGGGGGACAGGCACCTCCCCCAACCGGGCTGTCTACGCGGATGCGTCGATCACCACGGCCACCGTCATCGACGGATTCACCATCAACGGTGGTGGAGGAGATTATTCGTCCGGCATATACAATGACATCGGGTCCCCGACGATCAGCAACAACACCATCGACGGTGGAAATGCGTTGGTCGAATCCTTTGGTATTTTCAACGACATCGGCTCCCCGACGATAACGAACAACACCATCAACGGTGGAAACGGTTTGTCCGTATCCTATGGTATTTTCGACTTTCCAAACTCCGCCTCCCCGCCCATGATAATCAACAACAAAATCATTGGTGGCAGTGGAAACATAACCAAAGGCATCATGGCCACTACGGCGACGATAATTAACAATATTATCGACGGCGGAAATGCCGGCAATGTTTCCGATGGTATCTATATCGTTGGGCCAGTGACTGTCGAAAACAATATTATTTTCACCTCAACCGGGTCCAGCCGTCAATGCATAAGAGAGGACAATAGTCCAGGCGCA
>JACZRV010000025.1 GCA_022574555.1 SAR324 cluster bacterium | reverse complement strand
ATCATTCCGGCCGGTGTGGAATATACTTGTTGACGGGTTTGGCCACCATGACCAAGGTAAGGCCCGGCGAGGCCAGATGAAATCGACATGGGATACGCTGCACCCTGGGCGGCCGTGGGCCGATAAAGTTGAACGCTTAAACAACAAAACAGCAGACGAAATATCAGCAGAAGTTGTCGCCTACCTCGAACAGCCTGCCCTATGATTTGCTGTAGCGGGTGATCCAATTCATCACCTTTTCGGTGGGGATCTGGATGAAGACGAAATGGTTTCCGCCCGGGACGATGTGCGGTTTCTCCCGAGTACCGGCTTTACCGCAACACAGCCGCCGGCACAACACTCGGCACAACACTACGTCTGCTTTACATTGCTGGTTTAATTTAGATATCCCCTCCGCTTTGCCCTCCGGGGAAGACATCCACCCCTATATGCCCTATGGTGATGTGCCCTATGGTGAGGCGCGTAAGCGGCAGGATTTTGAATTTCGCGGGAGGGTGGCCCACATGACCGGTTCCACATTGCAGGGCAAGGTTGCCATCGTCACCGGTGCGGGCGGGGGTATCGGTCGGGCCACCGCACTCAGACTGGCCGAGGCGGGCGCGGATATCGCAGCGGTCGACATCGATGGCCAAACCGCCGGTGAAACCGCCCGCCGTGTGGAAAGCCTGGGACGCCGCGCGCTGGCGCTGGAAGTGGACGTAACCGACGCCGACGCGGTGCGGCGATCGGTCGATGATACCGCCGCCGCACTGGGCGCCCCAGCGATCGCCGTTTGCAACGCCGGGATCATCGGCGAGCCTTCTCCCTTCCACGAGGAAAACGTGGCTCATCTGCGCCGGCAATTCGCCGTGCACGTGGAGGGCGCGTTTCATTACATGCAGGCCACCATCGGCCCCATGCTGACCGAGGGCTGGGGGCGGTTGGTTTGTACCTCCAGCATCGCCGCCACTGCCGGCTATCCCCGTGGCTCATCGTATGCCGCGGCCAAGGCGGCGTTACTGGGGTTGGTGCGCAGCATCGCGTTGGAGTATGCCTCCAAGGGCATCACAGCCAATTGCGTGGCGCCGGGGGTCATCGATACCGACATGATCCAGGTGTTCGGGGCCGACCGGCTGGAACGGATGCGGGCCGCGATCCCCGCCAAGCACTTCGGGCAGCCGGAAGATATCGCTGCGGCCATCGCTTATCTGTGCTCGCCGGAAGCGGGCTATGTCACCGGCCAGATCATCAGCCCCAACGGGGGCTTGTGGTTTTCCTGAGCCCTTCGGGTCAGGTTTCTGTTTCGCCGCCCGTCCCTCGCCGCCATATTATTTCATAGATTTCATAGCCGACAGCCATGAAACTGGATACTCAAATACGCGACTTTTACTTGCCCAGGGTGGCCGAACAGGCTCGCCGTTTCGAGGCGCTGGGCTTCGACGGCGTGTGGTCCTTCGAGTCCGCCCACGACCCTCTCATGCCCCTGGCCCTGGCCGCGGCGGCCACCAAAACCCTGGAGATCGGCACCAATATCGTGGTGGCCTTCGGCCGCAGTCCCTTCGCTACCGCTATCGCCGCCTGGGACCTGCAGCATGGCAGCGGCGGACGGTTTCGACTGGGTCTGGGCACTCAGGTGCGAGCCCACGTGGAACGGCGATTTTCCATGCCCTTCGAGAGGCCCGCGGCCCGGGCCAAGGATTACATCCGGTGCGTGCGTGCGATCTGGAACACGTTTCAGACCGGAGCCAAGCCCGAACATCAGGGCGAATTCTACCAGTTCAGGCTGATCAACCCCTTCTTCAATCCCGGACCCCTGGACCATCCCCATATCCCGATCTATCTGGCCGGCGTGAACCCCACCATCACCCGGGCGGCGGGCGAGGTGGCGGACGGCTTCCACGTCCATCCGTTTCATTCGGTGAGCTACCTCAAGGAGGTGATTCGCACCAATCTCGACGAGGGTGCCCGAACGCGCGGGAAAAGCGTGCACGACCTGGATTTGTACGCGCCGGTCTTCGCCGTTACGGGAGATACGCAGGCCGAAATGGATCGCTCCCACGCCGAAGTGCGAAGCCAGATTTCCTTCTACGCCTCCACGTCCAATTACCGGGCTGTTCTGGAACATCACGGGTATGAAGCCCTGGGCGACGAATTGAAACTGATGGCCAGGGCAGGGGAGTGGGCGGCGATGCCGGATAAGATCACCGACGAGATGGTGGAGCAGTTTGCCGTGGTCGCCTCGCCGGCGGAATTGCCCGGAGCCCTGCGCAACCGGTACGAAGGTCTGTTGGGCCGGGTTTCGCTCTATTTTCCCATCCCCGAAGGCGAGCCCGAAAACAAATGGAAAACGTTTGTCGATGCGTTCCGGGCCGCCGCCTGAACCTGAAACTGGGCGGTTTTGCTGAGGATTCGGGCCGGGCTCCGAATCGTCTGGCCGCCGAAATTTACTACGAATTATTCGATCCGGATTTGTCTCACACTGGGAACTTCCGGTCACCAATCGGCGTTTATACCTGGAGGATAGTCTGGTAAATCCCCAACGCCGAGGGCCATATGAGTCAAGTGGACGAATTGGTGACCGCGCTGGATCAGGACAATTTCGATTCTGTGCTGGAGGGATTCATGGGACCGTTGGACAAAGACGGTTTGCTCAAGCTCGTGGAACAGATGAACGCGAAGGTGGGGAGCATACCGGACCAGGACCGGCGACACCTGTTCAAAAACGGCCCTGTTCAAAAACGGCCCTGTTCAAAAACGGCATGGCGTCGCTGCAGATGATCGCCGGCGGCATGTAATCAAAAACGTTGCGCGGCGCTTGAGAATAATTTAGATCAGGTGTAGCCAAACTCTTATACAGGCTGGCGGAACCGTTGTTCCGGTTCCGTCGCGGCATTGGATGTTCTGAAATCCAGCACGGAAAATGGCCCCATGACAACCGGAAATCACATCGTCGAATCGCTTTCGCGCTTAATGGCCGAACTGACCCCGGGATCCGAGGCGCATCAGATCACCAGCCGCCTCATGGAGCAGTTCAGGGACTTTGTGGCGGTCATGGACGGCAACTCGTCCGACGGCGTGCGCCTTTTCTGGGCCACTGTCGATACGCCTTCAACGCCCCTGTTCAGGGAGGTGGGCAAGCTGGTGCGCACCTTCACCGATCAGATGAAGGTGATCCGCTCCGATATCCCGAACCGCTTGGGGGAGATCGCGCAGCACGACATGGGGGACGCCGCTCATCGGCTGAGCCATATCGTGGAGATGACGGAAACGGCCGCGAACCAGACCATGGATCTGGCCGAGCGCATGAACAAGGAACTGGAAGACCGATCATCACTAGTCGGCAAGGCCATATCACGGATCGATTCGGCCCTCGCCGCGCCCGATCTCCCGCCCGCGGCAACCGATGTGCTGCGATACCTGTACGGGGTTTGCAAGTCGCAAGGCGAAAGCGACGGGCGGTTACAATCCGGGTTGACCGATGTGCTGGTCGCCCAGGGTTACCAGGATCTGACCGGTCAGATCATCCAGAAGATTATCACCCTGCTGGGTAGCTTGGAACACGATCTGATCGGACTGGTAGAAACCTTCGGCAGGGCTTACGCGCACGGGGAGCAGGCCCAGGCCGGCGAGATGCACGGCCCGCGGAAGGAAGCCGACCAGGGCCGCCAGTCCCAGGACGACGTGGACAGCCTTCTGGACTCGCTCGGCTTCTGATCGCGTCCACACCGCTTCCGATCCCACCGTTCAGTTCTTCTTTTATTCTCTACCCATAAAGCCGTTTTGCGCGCCGGTCCAAGATCGGTCTATGATCTCGCCATGAATACCGAGAGCCTGAAGGGAAAAGTAGCCCTGGTCACCGGGGGCGCCGGAGGGATCGGCAGAGCGACCTGCCTGGCCTTGGCCGCCGAGGGCGCCGCCGTAGCCGTCATGGACATCGACCTTGCCGGCGGGGAATCGGTTGCCGAGGAGTTGCAAGATTTAGGGGCCACTGCGGGAGCCTTCGCCACCGACGTTTCCGACTACGACGCCACCAAATCGGCGCTGGCAAGAATTCGTGAATCTTTGGGCGAGCCCCTGATCGTCGTCTGCAACGCGGGCATCGCCGGAGAGCCCGTTTTGTTCCGCAGCGAAGACAAGGCCAATTGGCAACGCCTGTTCCAGGTGCACGTGGACGGGGCTTACCATTGTATCCGCGAAACCATCAACCCCATGCTCGCCGCGGGCTGGGGCCGAATCGTTTGCATTTCCAGCGTCGCCGCCCAAATGGGCTGGCGGGGCGGGGCTTCCTACGCCGCCGCCAAAGGGGCGCTGATCGGGCTGGTACGCACGTTGGCCTTGGAATATGCCGCCAAGGGCGTCACCGCCAATGCGGTACTGCCCGGCGTGATCGATACCGCCATGTCGCGCGAGGCGCTGAGTCACGTGCGGGAGCGTGTGGAGGCGGCCATTCCCATGGGCCGCATCGGGCAGCCCGAAGACATCGCGCAGGCTGTCGCCTACCTCTGCTCGCACCGTGGGGGCTATCTCACCGGCCAACTCATCAGTCCCAATGGCGGTATGTGGCTTCCGTGAAATGGCCGCCGCAGCGGCGGACAGGAATCGCAACGGTACAGCATCCCAACAGGGTCAACCCATAGTATCGGATCGTGCGGTAGCCGTGACACCGAGACACTTGACGTGGCTCCACTCTCGCGCTTAGGTAGAGATGGACTCTGATCAAACTCGTATCGAGAGGCTTGGTTGACCGCAGTCGCCCTGGAAGGCCAAAACGCCCTGCTCATCGCGGTGCAGACACCCGATCTCGCCGCCGCCCAAATCCACGAATCCCTGGAAGAGCTCACCGATCTATCCGCCAGCCTCGGTTGCACCGTGGTGGGCCGGGTGGTGCAGGTCCGCCCGCGTATCGATCCGGGCACGTTTCTGGGATCGGGCAAGCTGTCCCACGTCAGTCACGACGTGAAGCGGCTGGGAGTGGACGTCGTGATCTTCGACAACAACCTTTCTCCTTCCCAGGGGGAAAACCTGGAACGCTCCTTGGGCGTGATGGTGATGGACCGCACCCAGGTGATCCTGGAAATTTTCAGCCAGAACGCCCATACCCACGAGGCGGGCATTCAGGTGGGATTGGCCCAACTCGAATACATGCTTCCGCGTCTGGTGGGGATGTGGGCCCATCTCGACCGGGAGCGTGGCGGCATTGGCGGCTCCAAGGGCACCGGTGAAAAGCAGATCGATATCGACCGCTCCCTCATTCGATCCCGGATTACCCGGCTGCGCAAGGATCTGCGCCATCTTTCCCGCGAGCGGACCACCCAGAAAAAACGCCGCACCCATTGCCTGTTGGTGAGTCTGGTGGGCTATACCAACGCGGGCAAATCGACCCTGATGAATCGGCTGACCAATTCCGATGTACAAGTGGAAGACCGGCTCTTCGCCACACTCGATTCCACCACACGGGTAATGGTGCGTGATAATCGGCCCGCCATCCTGCTTTCGGACACGGTCGGGTTCCTCCGCAACCTCCCCCACGAACTGGTCGCCTCCTTCCGCTCGACCCTGGAGGTGGTGCGCGACGCCGATCTGCTGCTCCATGTGGTGGACCTGAGCCACGACCGGTTCGAGGAGCACATCGATACCACCGAATCGGTGCTGGACGAAATCGGCGCCCAGGGCGTGCCCCGGTTGATGGTTTTCAACAAGATCGATCAGGTGGAATCCAAGGTGGCCTTGCTCATGGCCCGCAAGCGCTATCCGGAAGCCGAATTCATTGCCGCCGTGCGGGACGATCCCACTGAGATCAAGGGAAATATCGCGGCCTTCTTCGAGAAACGGATGGTCAGCGCGCCCTTGCTGCTGGAGTATCGCGACTCCGCGGATCTGGCCAAGATCTACCGCTGGGGACGGGTGGACGCGGTGCGTTACGAGGAGGACGGCATTCACCTGACGGTGACCTCCACCCCGGACAATCTGGATCGCATCCGGGCCAAGGTGCCCGCGGCGCGCGACGAGCGCACGGCACGTCAGGGCGAGGGTGCCCTCTCCGTCGAGGGACCGTGAGCCGCATCGGACTGGTGCAAACCACGTCCACCGACGATTTCCAGGCCAACCTGGCCCTGGCCCTGGAGCGGGTGGGCGAGGCCGCCGCGGAGGGGGTCGACCTGGTCGCGTTCCCTGAAGTCTTCCTTTACGTCGGCGGCCGCAGGGGCAAGCTGGAAAACGCGCTGACCCTCGATGGAGAAGTCGTGGGGCGGTTCCGGGAAGAGGCCGCGCGGCGGGGCTTGCTGATTCTGCTGGGTTCGATTCACGAGCGCATACCTGGCCGCGACGATAAAGTACACAACACCGCCGTGCTGATCGATGCCCGGGGCGAGATCGCCGCCCTGTACCGCAAGCGCAATCTGTTCGATGTGGAACTGGCCGATCTGCGCATCATGGAGAGCGATACCATCGTGCCGGGCGAGGAACCGGCGCCCGTGGTCGATACCACCATCGGACGGGTGGGACTTTCCATCTGCTTCGATCTGCGGTTTCCCGGTCTCTACCGGCGGCTGCGCCACGAGGGCGCCCAGGTCGTCTTCGTCCCCTCCAACTTCACGGCCCCCACCGGCGCCGCCCATTGGGAAGTGCTGCTCCGGGCGCGGGCCATCGAAAACCAGGTCTACCTGGCCGCGCCGGCGCAGGTGGGGCGGCACAACCCCAAATACGTCTCCTACGGCCACACGGCCCTGGTGGACCCCTGGGGCCATGTCACCGCCCTGGCCCCAGACCTGCCAGGACTCACCGTCGCCAGAATCGACCTGGAATACCTGGAAAATGTGCGCGCTGAAATGCCGCAGTCTGGGGAAGGATAAATTTCGGTTGCGCAATCTTATTGTAATTCGGTATTTGAGGTCTGTCTTAATATTCCTGGTCAGTAGTTCTTAGGATTATCCTTCAAATTGAATCCCCCTATCAGCCTGCTCTCCTCTCCATAGTGATGGGTAGGAGAGCGGGGGGCGAGGCTGCACAGATTGTAAATTTTGCCCATTCCGCAGGTCCGCGAACATCGCACAAATTATTGTTATTAATGGGATTCCCCATCCCCCCCGCAGCCTCTCTCCATTTCATGGAGAGAGGAGGGAGCTTTGCCGACGCCGTTTCCCCACCCCCGTCCCTCTTTCAACAGCACGGGGTAGATGAGCACCGCGAGATTCCGCAGCGGTGCCGCAGGGCGGGGTGAGGGGCATTGCCGTGTCCCCTCCCCATCCGGCAGAAAAAAGCTGACAATGCCCTTCCCTTCTGTTATTCATCAGTTAATTGAATCACTGTATCTACTCAGATTGATATGATTGCTACAGCCAATGCACTGAAACTGCTGGGGGACGAGACGCGGTTGCGCATCTTGCGTCTGGTGGCTCGCGAGCCGGTGAACGTGAGCGAGCTGACGTCGATCCTGGGCCTGGCGCAGTCGGGCATATCGCGGCACCTGGGGCTGCTGCGCAAGGCGGGTCTGGTGGAGGAACGGCGCGAGGGTGTGTGGGCCTATTACCAGCTGGCCCCGCTCACCCGCATGCGCGCCAGCACCGGCGGTAACGGTGTAGATGCCGGCGACGATGCACCGGGTGGCGGCGAAAGCGCCATCGACCCCGAATTGCTGAACACCTGGGAATTCGTGATGGGCCGCCTGAGCGACGCCGGCGATCCGTATCACGACCTGTCCCGATTGGCCGAAGTCTTGCGCCAGCGCGAGAACTTCGGAGGCGGGCTCAACGAGAAGCTGCTGGAACCGGGTCAGTCGTGGTTCGCCTGGTCGCGGGCACTGCACTTCCTGCTGCCCGCCATCGAGGCCATCGATCTGGGCTGCGGCGATGGGACCATCACGGTGGAAATCAGCCGCTTCGCCACCCGTGTGGTGGGGATCGACACCAATCCGCGGGCCGTGCAGGCCGCCCGCACGCGGGCCGAACGGGAACACCGGTCCAACGTTATATTCAAGGAAGACCGCATCGAATCCCTGGCGGAAAAATCCGAGAGCTTCGACCTGGCCATCTTCTCCCAATCCTTGCATCACCTGGAGCAGCCGGCCAAGGGCCTCGGGCAGGCAGTACGCGTGCTGCGGCCCGGCGGGCGGCTGATCGTGGTCGATCTGGCTCCCCACCGGGAGGAATGGGTCATCGCCAAGCTGGGTCACATCCACCTGGGCTTCGCCCTGGAGGAAATGGAAGCGATGCTGCGGGCGACCAGCCTGGAGTCCATCCATCTGGAGCAGGTGCACCAGCGGCGAGGCGAGGCGTTCACGGTCATCCTCGCCAGCGGGATCAAGCCCGGCCGCTGATTTTCCGCAAATGCTTTCCTCCGGGCGCATATCCTCCCGGCGATATAGGGCTCGCCGGCCTGAGATCGAATCTACTTCATTTATTTCCAGAAACCCTACCGGGAGCACGATCCCATGCCCGAACAACGGGAAAAAGCCCTGCGCGATGCCATTGCCGAGCGCATCGTGATCATCGATGGGGCCACGGGTACCTACTTGCAGGATCTGGATCTGAGCGCAGCCGATTTCGGGGGCGAGGAACTGGACGGGTGCAACGAGCATCTGGTCATGTCCCGGCCCGACGTGGTTTCCGCCATGCACCGCGCTTACCTGGAAGCCGGCGCGGACATCATCGAGACCAACTCCTTCGGTGGCACGCCCCTGGTGCTGGCCGAATACGGTCTGGGCGACCAGGCGCACGAGATCAACCGCCGCGCGGCGGAATTGGCGCGCGCAGCCGCGGCGGAATACGGCACCGCGGAAAGACCCCGCTGGGTGGCCGGCTCCATGGGCCCCACCACCAAGGCCATCTCGGTTACCGGCGGGGTGACCTTCGATGGGTTGATCCGCCACTATCAGGTCCAGGCGGCGGGGCTGATAGAGGGCGGCGTGGATTACCTGTTGTTGGAAACGGCCCAGGATACCCGCAACGTCAAGGCGGCCTTCATCGGAATCGAAAAGGCCAATCGCGAAGCCGGGCGCCGGGTGCCCGTGGCTGTCTCGGGCACCATCGAGAGCATGGGCACCTTGCTCGCCGGTCAGACCGTGGAGGCGTTCTACACCAGCGTGGCCCATGCCGCGCCCCTCTACGTGGGGCTCAACTGCGCCACCGGACCGGCCTTCATGACCGATCACGTGCGCTCCCTGGCGGCACTGGCCAAGGTGCCCGTGGCGGTGGTGCCCAACGCCGGGCTGCCGGACGAGGATGGCAACTACCTGGAAACGCCCTCCATCATGTCCTCCGTGCTGGCGCGTTTCGTGGAAAACGGGTGGATCAACCTGGTGGGGGGCTGCTGCGGCACGACGCCCCAACACATCTCCGCCATCGCCCAGGTGGCTTCCCAAAAGCCGCCGCGGCCCATTCCCCGCTATCAGCGCACGTTCGTTTCGGGGATCGATTTCCTGGAGATCACCGACGACAACCGCCCCGTGATCGTGGGCGAACGCACCAACTCGGTGGGGAGCAGGCTTTTCCGCAGAAAGATCAGCGAAGAGCTGTTCGAGGAAGCCAGTGAAATCGCCCGGCGCCAGGTGCGCGGCGGCGCCCAGGTGATCGACGTCAACCTGGCCAATCCGGATCGCGACGAGGTGCACGACATGACCGTGTTCCTGGGCTACGTGATCAACAAGGTCAAGGTGCCCCTGATGATCGACACCACCGATCCCGCGGTGCTCGCCGCCGCGCTGCCTTATTCCCAGGGCAAGGCCATCATCAACTCGATCAATCTGGAGGACGGCGAGGAGCGCTTCGAGCAGGTGGTGCCCCTGGCCAAGACCTACGGAGCGGCACTCATCGTGGGCACCATCGACGAGGACCCCCAACAGGGCATGGGGGTCACGCGCCAGAGAAAGCTGGAAATCGCCCGGCGCTCCTATGATCTGTTGACCGGCAAGTACGGCGTCGATCCCACCGATATCATCATCGATCCCCTCGTCTTCCCTTGTGCCACGGGCGACAAGCAATACGTGGGCTCGGCGGTGGAAACCATCGAGGGCCTGCGCCTGATCAAGGCGGCGTTGCCCCTGGTCAAGACGATCCTGGGGATCAGCAACGTATCGTTCGGGCTGCCGGCCGCGGGACGCGAGGTGCTCAACGCGGTCTACCTTTACCACTGCGTGCAGGCGGGGCTGGACATGGCCATCGTCAATTCGGAAAAGCTGGAACGCTACGCCTCCATCTCCGACGAGGAGCGCGAGCTGTCGGAGAACCTGCTTTTTACGCGGGGCGAAGACCCCGTGGCCGCCTTCGCCGATCACTACCGCGACAAAAAGCCCACTACCCAGGCAGACCGGGCTGCGCTGCCCCTGGAGGAGCGGCTGGCCCAGGCGGTGGTAACCGGATCCAAGGAGGGTCTGATCGAAGACCTGGACGAGGCCCGCGGCGGCACCCCGCCCTTGAAAATCATCAACGGGCCTCTGATGACCGGCATGGATGAGGTGGGGCGGCTGTTCAACGACAACAAGCTGATCGTGGCCGAGGTGCTGCAAAGCGCCGAGGTGATGAAGACCGCT
This sequence comes from SAR324 cluster bacterium, assembly GCA_022574555.1. Classification (GTDB taxonomy): domain Bacteria; phylum SAR324; class SAR324; order SAR324; family JACQKK01; genus JACZRV01. The sequence continues at coordinate 26,750 of JACZRV010000025.1, read as the reverse complement.
GTCAGCCACCTGGAACAATTCATGGAGAGCAGCGAGTCACACAACCTGGGCACCATGCTGCTGGCCACGGTGAAGGGCGACGTGCACGACATCGGCAAGAATCTGGTGGACATCATCTTCACCAACAACGGCTATAACGTGATCAACCTGGGGATCAAGATCCACCCGGCAACCTTGATCCAGGCTGCCAGCGAGCATCAGCCGGACCTGATCGGCCTGTCCGGCCTGCTGGTCAAATCGGCCCAGCAGATGGTGGCCACGGCCGAGGATCTGCGGGAGGCCGGGGTCGCCGTACCCATCCTGGTGGGAGGCGCGGCACTCACGCGAGGTTTCACCCGTAGGCGCATCGCCCCCGCCTATCGTGGATTGGTGGCCTATGCCACCGATGCCATGAACGGTCTGGGTTTGGCCGCCCGCATCATGGACCCCGCAAAGCGGGCCGTTCTCGAAAGCGAGCTGGCCCAGGAAGCGGCGCCGGCCGCCGCCGAGACCGCCGCCAAACCGGCACTCTCCGTACCGGCGGTGCGCTCCAGCCGGGTGCGCATCGACCTGCCCATACCCGCCCCCCAGGACTACGAGCGCCACACCCTGCTCACCCTGGACCTGGACGAGGTGTGGTCCTACGTCAATCCACAGATGCTCTACGGCAAGCACATGGGACTGCGGGGCAATGCGAAGAAGCTGCTGGAAACGAAGCACCCCAAGGCCGTCGAGCTGTTCGAGACGTTCGAGCAGGTCAAGGCCCGTTGCCGAACGGGCTGGATGAGAGCCCGCGCCATCTGGCAGTTCTTCCCTGCAACGTCGGCGGGCAACCGGCTCACACTCTTCGACGCCGCGGGCAGCCGCCCCCTGGAACACTTCGACCTGCCCCGCCAACCACGGCCCGATGGATTGGCACTGCCCGACCTGGTGCTTCCCGGCGATGGGCCGCGCAAGGACGCGGTTTGCCTATTCGTGACCACCGCGGGCGAGGGCATCCGCCAAGAAGCGGAACGGCTCAAAGATAACGGCGAATATTTGCTGAGCCACGCCCTGCAAGCCCTGGCCCTGGAAACCGCAGAGGCGGCCGCCGAATGGCTCCATGCCCGCATCCGCGCCATGTGGGGCTTTTCCGATCCGCCCGAACTCAGCATGACCCGGCGTTTGCAGTCCAAGTATCGCGGCAAACGCTACTCCTTCGGCTATCCCGCCTGTCCCAACCTGGAAGACCAAGCCAAGCTGTGGGCCCTGATACAGCCCGAGCGCATCGGGGTCGATCTCACCGAAGGCTTCATGATGGAGCCCGAGGCCTCCGTCTCGGCCCTCGTCTTCCACCATCCCGACGCCGCCTATTTTTCCGCGGGGGAACAGCCCGAGGGCACGGGTTAAGGTTCCAGCACCGACGGTGTCACCCACAACGACGAGCGGGTGAAAATCGCCGGGGGCGGCTCAAAATATTTTTCGACGCTAATGGTGGATGGCATTGTGGGCTTGGGACAAAATCTAGCATGGGGAACGGAACCCGCCCCCCGTGGGGGTGGCCACCGCACCAACCACCGTTACACGGCCGTTACAAGGCGCTCAGGTCGATATCCGCGGTGGTTGTCGCTCCGCTGGTCACGGTGATGCCGGATAGCGATCCCAATACCGTCGCGGTGCCGTCCGCGTCATATTCGGCGATGACCAGATCGTAGGCGAAGGCTGCCGAGAGGAAGGCGACGGTGTACGTGCCCCCTTCGGTTTGCACCAGATTGCTGCTGCTCACCGCGTTGGGGAAGGCGTTGTCATTGCTCCCGGCGGTTTCCTCCGACGCGGCGTAGGTATCCGCCTCGTAGGCGTGTACCACGACGCCGTTGGCTCCCAGGTTGGTGACGGCGCCCGAGATGGCGCCCGCCTCGTCCGTCACGATCAGACGGATGGTTGGTTTGAGGATGAACTTGGAGCCCGCCTCCACCACGGCTTTGCGGGCGTCGAAGTCTGCGGTCAGATCCACCGTGCCGTTGGCCGGTACGGAGAAATCACCCAGAGCCTTGTAGCCGGTCTGGGCGCCACTGGGCACGAACAGCGCCGCGTTGGCGGAGCCGTCGGAGAATTCGATGTAGGAGCCGGGGTTCGCGGGCGCGCTCTCTCCCTCATCGGGGGCATCCAGTTGGAAGCGGATGTTCTTGTACTCGCCCGCCTCCAGGGTGAGTTGGCCCAACAGCGAGGAATTCCCTCCGGTGAGCTGCAAAAGGTTGTGGGGGCCGCCATCGAAGTCCCCCTCCAACGAAGTCCATTTATTATTCAGCTTGTATTCGATGCCGGTGATGGTGATCCACACGCCCGCGATATTGTCCGCATTGACCGGCGCATCCGAAAGTGACAGCACCAACGTCCCCGTACCCCCGGAGTCGCTGCTGTCACCGGATTCGTAGGCGCAGCCGCCTAGCAATAACCAAGCCGCCAGCATCAAGCACATTGCCTGAAACAGACCCTTTATTCCGTCCATCACGGTATCCTCGGTTTCTACAGTGGCAGTGCGCCAATAGATACTTCCGGAGTGCGGGCAGGGCCGCGAGGGCGCTAATTCGCCGCTAGCGCGGATTCGACCGCAGCGACGACCCGCGCGGACTGTGGCGTGACGCGAGTGCGGAAACGGGCGGCCAATTTGCCGTCGCGGCCGATGAGGAATTTCTCGAAATTCCAGCGAATTTCGCCGGCTACCGCCGTGCCGCTCCCGGTTTGGGTTAGACCCGCAAAGAAAGGGGTCTTGCCCGCGCCTTTCACCGGCACCTTGCTGAACATGGGAAAGCGAACGCCGTAATTGGCTTCACAGAATTGGGCGATATCCCCGTTGGAGCCCGGCTCCTGGGCGCCGAAATCATTGGAGGGAAACCCCATCACCACCAGCCCGTGGTCGCGATAAGTCTCGTACAGCGCCTGCAATCCCTCGTACTGGGGCGTGTAGCCGCAATAGGAGGCGGTGTTGACTACCAGCAAAACCTGGCCCGAGAAGGCGCAAAGATCGACCGTGCGGCCCCGCAGGTCCGCGATACGGTGGTTCAGCAACGCGGGGCAGCCCTCGCGAGGCCGCGCTCCGTCTTTCACGAGCGCTTCGGCTGGAAAGGGGTCCGCCCAGCCCTCGGCGCCGTCGTCGCCGAAGGCGCGGGCAACGCTGCCCTCGTGCGATGGCGCAGGTCCGAGTTCATGGCCGGGGCGCGCTTCATGGCCGGGGCGGACTGCATGATCGGCGTGCGCCAGGGTGGCGGCGAAGGGCAGCCAGCAGGCGATTAAGGCCGAGACCACCCAGAATGCGATACGATTGTGTGGTTTCATGAAAGAATCCTTCACTGCCGCGCGCCGTTGCCGATGCGCCCGGTGACGCTGCTCCAGTCCCGCGCGCGCTGGATTTGCGGATGATCAAAGCCCTGGTTGAATCGCCGGCTCATGAGCCAGACTTCCACCTGCGGGCAGTTGCGCACCACGTCGACGCAATTCTGCGGATGGTCGTCGACGAACAAGCCGGCCTCACCGCGCTGGAGCAAGCGCGTGATCACCTCCGACTTGGAGGGCGTCTCTGCGGAATCGAGGGAACTGAACCCGCAATGGTGCACCGAATCGTAGATGAACCCGACGGTTTGCAGATTCTGCACCCGCTTATCCCAAGAGGAATGGGGGAAGTTGGTCAGCAGGTGCACGGCGCGGTTTGCCGTCAGCGTGTTGAAGTGCGCCGAATCGACGTAGGGTTGCATGCGGGCGGCATCGTCCGAGCCCATAAAATGGTGCCAGGCCTGCTTGCAATCCGCCTCGGACATCACCTCCTCGAAGTACCAACTCGTCGTCTCGTAATCCTCAGGCAAGTCCAGCCCGTGGTGATCGTTCAGCCACTGAACGAAGGCCCGCTCGAAATTGAGCAAAACGCCGTCCACGTCGAAGAATAGCCGCATCATTCGTTGGGATGTGCTTGTTGGGTTTCGGGTGGCCGTCAAAGTGCCGGTGGCGCCACCTCCCGCGCCGCCTGCCGTTCCAAAGTTTGCCATCAAATCGCGCCGGTATCCAGGCCTTTCCGGCGGTGCCGGTATTCAGGCCCTTCCGGCGGTGCGGGTTCCAGGCGAACTGGTTTCCTGCGGCACGGGCTTATTAACCGGAATGGGCCGATCAGCGCACGTGGTTGAGAACCACGGTCTTGACGAAAGCGCCCGAGCCCTTGAGCACCACGCCCACGGCGTTTTCCACGCGTTCATCGGCCACCGTCACTTGGCCCTGGATGGCCGTGGTAGTTACCTGGAAGCCACGGGTGGCCATGCGCTCCTGGATGATCGGCGCCAGATCCTTCCGGCTTGCCTCGCTGGACGCTTGATTCAGCTGTTCGAACAAAGCGTCCATATCAGCCAGGGGCACCGCGGAGAAAAGAAAGTGAAAATTCTCCTGGCCCGGCACGTCATCGAATTCGAAGACGCGGGTGCTATTCCGTGGGGGAAAATAATATTGCACGCCGGCCCGCAGAGGATTCTCGTGTGAAGATATCCGGTCGTTGGGAAAGACGTTGAATAGGTTCCCGCTAGAGTCGCGGCCGATGATATAGGCGTGAATGTCGGAGAAGGGCTGCACCATCAGGTTGAAGCGATCGCCCTGGCGCACGGTGCCACCGTCCTGGATCATTCGCCCCTCGCCATCGAAGAGGAAGACGGTGGCCTCCACCGGTTTGTCCTGGTTGGCCAGCAGCACGCGCTCTGCCTCGGCCATGCTGGCCATGGTCGACGAGTCGATGACGAACTCGCCTTTGTAGCGGCCTGTTTCACTGGGGGCATCGTACTCGTAGCTGATCTCGCGCAGCGACCGGATGTAGACCCGCGAGTAGGACTCGACCACGTCCTGGGCCAACTCGAAATTCTCCATGGTGGACTGGGCGGCGATATGCACTCCCACCGCCAGCTCGATGGCCTTGCGGGTGGCCTCCTTTTTCGCCTTTTCCTTGACGTCGCTCCGGGTGCCGCCGTCCAGATATCCCTCCCCCTCCTCCACCACCGTGACCAGCGGCCCCTCGCGGCTGACGATCTCGGCGAAGGCACCAGCGGATAGCAGCGCGAAACACAGCGCGATCGGGGGTATCAGCAGAATGAAAGCGCGGGTCATCTCGGTGCCCTGTCACAGCGGATATGCGGCTGAATGATCGTCAACTGCAACCTATTTTATGTGATTCGGTTTGTACACCCTCTCAACCATTTCTGCCACCAGTCCGGCGCTTGCCAACATCAGAAAACCATACCGCTGCGCCGCAGCACCGCCCGTCCCTGGTACCAAATGTTCCTAACCAGGGACAAACCCCTCGATCAGGCGCACTGCGATCGGATCGGCTCGCCTGCCGGGGTCAATGGGTCCCGGTCCGCCGTCAAACTCCGGTTTGACCATTGTTCTCCTCATTTAATCGCTCCAACGCCGCCATCAAGGCATCCAGGCCCAGGCCGTGGGCGATGTAACCCGATTTGATGATGCCCAAATATTCCGTCGAGGGCGCATTGGGATAGTAGTCGTTCAGCCGGTAGGTCCAGGCCGCGTGCGACCGGCCCTGTGCGTCGAAGACCTGGGCGCGCAATCGGTCGTACTTCTGGGGGTAGGCTTCCCAACGGTCCAATTGGGCCAGGTCGTCGTCCGATAGAGAGTAGATCAGCCCCTGCGTATTTTGGCCCTCGTCGGGCAGGATGGTGGCCACGCCTCCGCCGCGGTAGGCCGAGACATTCCCGAAAGCGAGCCGGTGGGCCGGCAGATACGCCGTGCGCCACGGGCTGGAGTCCGGACAGCGCCCGCGCATCTGCTCGACGCTGAGGTTCGAGCCGTAGGCGAAATATAGATGATCGGGGGACATGGTGTGCAAGCAAATAGGAATTCGGGGGCTTCTCACCCAGCGTTGCATGGGAACACGGCATGCCGTGTCCCTACGCGCGCCGATCTTAGAAGGGCTGTGATTTTCTGCCTCTGGCGGCCAAAGAGGCGCTGCCCCTTTGGAATCCCGGGCAGGGGTCTTGACCCCTGCACCCCGAATAATTTTTGGTTTAAGTGTATCCCATTGGTTTAACAAACTATACAGGGTCAAGGGAGCCGCGCTCCGTTGCAGGGGGTGAAGGGGGCCAATAACATGGCATCGTGCCCCCCTTCCCGCCGGAGGCAGAAAATCACAGGGCTTTTAGGCATTTATAGCGCTTGTCGCCGGTCCGGTGTGCCGGCTGATTGCCGGGCAAATGGCGAATCTACCCGCCGAGCTTGTGGTTGGCCATCTTTTCCAGGGCTTGCACCATGGCCGAGTGATCCAGGTCGCTGCCACCATCGGCGGCGACGGCGTTGAACAATTCCTGGGCCGTGGCCGTATTGGGGAGAAAGAGCCCCGCCGAGCGCGCCGCGGACAACGCAAGATTGAGATCCTTCTGGTGCAGCCGGACACGAAAACCGGGGTCGAACGTGCGCTTGATCATCCGTTCGCCATGGATTTCCAGAATACGGCTGGAAGCGAAACCGCCCATGAGCGCGGTGCGTACCTTTTCCGGATCGGCGCCCAATTTTGAAGCGAGCAGCAGTGCTTCGCCCACTGCCTCGATGTTGAGGGCGACGATGATCTGATTGGCCACCTTGCAGGTCTGGCCGTCGCCGTTGCCGCCGACGAGGGTGATGTTCTTGCCCATCAGGTCGAACAGGGGCTTGACCTTGTCGAAGACCTCCTGCTTGCCGCCGACCATGATGGTCAGGGCTGCGTTTTCGGCGCCCACCTGCCCGCCGGAAACCGGCGCGTCGATCATCTCCACCCCCTTTTCGGCGAGCGCCCGGGCGAATTCCTTGGTGGCCACGGGGGAAATGGAGCTCATGTCCACGACGATCTTGCCGGGGGAGATGCCCTCGACAACGCCGTTGTGGCCGAACAGCACCTTCTCCACGTCCGGGGTATCGGGCACCATGACGATGACGATGTCCCCCTTCTGGGCCACTTCCTTGTTGCTGTCACAGGCCGTAGCGCCCAGCTTGACCAGTTCCTCGACCCCGGCCGGCACGACGTCGTAGGCATAGACGGTATTGCCCGCTTTGATCAGGTGGCCGGCCATGGGCTTGCCCATGATCCCCACGCCGATGAATCCCAAGTTGGCCATGTTTCATTCTCCCGTATGATTTATGATTGCGAGCCGCGTCTCGAACGGCGCGGGCGGCTTCGCTGCGATCAGGGCGCGAAGACGTTGTCGCTCTAGCTGCCGTACAGCCGATAAATAACAGGCACGGTTCCCGGGCGGACCGGCCCGCCGAGGGCCCGTGACCGGGGGGCATCGCCGTTAGCGCTTCGCCTTGGCAAAATAGAGAAACCGCGTGCCCGATTCCAAGTCGATTTGCTTGCCGATCTCAAACGAATCCGCAAGACACCGCTCGAAATAGGGTTTCTCGTAGTCGGCGTAAATGTCCGCCTTGTTCGCGAGCAGCACCTTTACCATCGGATCGGCCTTGCTGACAAACTCGATCACCACATCGCCCCCCAGAGCGGCCAGCCAGTCCACGAATTCGCGCACCGGAATGTTGGCTGTGATCGCCAGGTGGTGGACCAAGGCCAGGCATAGGACAAGATCGGGCCTGCCCCTCTCGGGCAGAGATTTGCGTTCCAGACCACGCCAGCCCATGTTGGGCGACGGATCGGCCAAGTTGCCCAGCAGAGGCAGAATATTGCCCACGGATTCGGCCTTGACCTCGTTGAATACATGGTCCACCACGGTCTGATCCGAGTCGACAGCCACCACGTAATCCGCATTTACCGCGGCGATCTTGGAATATTTACCCGTGTTGCAGCCCAGGTCCCAGACCAGCTCCCATCTGCGGCTGTGCACCACTTCCTTGACGAACGCCTCCTTCTTTTCCACGTCTGCCGCGAGGTAACTGTTCTCGTTATTGTAATCCTTCCAATGGGTGCTGCTGCCCCGCCAACTCAGCCCGGCCACGATCTTGCGCAGCCGCTTCGCGTTGGCCTGGATCAGCATCTTGTTAAAGCCGGCGCTCTTGATGCGGGTCTTGACGTTGGCGCTGCCGGCGGCATAGCGACGCTGTAATTTGGCGTGCAGAAACACGTCCTTGAGCACGCCTGAGCGAAATACATCCTTCAATGTGAAAATATTGGCGCACTGTTCGGGGGAGATTCCGTCGATGCCACCCCGCAACCATCCCTGGAACTCCAGATTGCGGTGCGCCTGCAGGAGAAGTGGGTAGAGAAACAACCGGCAGAATTGATGATAGCCAACCCACGGTTCTCCGGGCTCGAGGATGACGAAGGAGGGAATGTCTATGAAGAACGGCCTGGCCCCTTCCCATTGCACGTTATAGGACGACGCATCCTTCAGAGTCATGTCCTCATCGAGGGCATCCAGCAGCAAATCCAGTTGCAGAAGGGCCGCGTCCTTCATCATGCTAAAGGACCACTCGTAGGGATAGGAGACGAAGGGAACCCTCTTGTGGGACAAGAACCCCAGGCACTCCTGAAGCATAAGCTGCGACGTACCTGTGGGCGGGGCCACCTGACAGGTCTGCACCAAGTCGCCCGCGTCGCTGCGACGGCGGAAAAAATCAGTCGCGGCCAAGCGCTCCCAATTTTGCAGCGCATTTTCGCTCAGCGCGCGGTAGACCTTCCCGTCGTGATAGAAGATCTGATTTTCCCGGTCACGAAACGAGCCCGGTTCCGTCGTGTGCCCACCCGACTTATCGTTGAGGGTCATGTCCAATCCCAGCGGGGATTTGCCAGGGGCATGGCTGCGACGCTACCCTTCCTCGGTTTTCTTGTCCCATCCAAGGAATTCCTTGATCCTGTGCCAGAAGAACTTCCATCCGATCAATACGCCAGCGAGTCCGCCGAGGATGATTTGCAGAATCATGCTGCCGGTACCCGGATCCAGATAAGCATACGCCGGGTTGGCCACGACGAGCATGATCACCAGCCCGCAAACCAGATAGCTAACTCTTCTCATGTCGGCCACCTCTGTTGAATGTGAATTCGTTGTGCCGTCCCTGCCGGCCCGATCCATCGGGCCGGCATATATTATTCCGTCACCCTGACTTTCTTAATGAATATCCACTTGCCGTTTATTCGATGATACTCCGACAGCCATTCAGGATGCCGGCCTTCCGGGGGCGTTTTGAATGCGAAGAAAATTTGGTCGCGGGCAAACCCCTCGCCGATTTCCTGAATCGGCTTTCCGCGGTATCCATCACGCGGCAGAGAGAAATGATGGAGAATCGTCGGCGCGATGTCGGTCGTCTGCAGTGGGGCATGCGAGACCCCGGAACTGCTGCGACCGGGGAGCTTGACGAGCATCAACGCCGCCGATCGCAACTCGATATTGATCGAATTCCAAGTCGAACTGTCGCTTATTTTTCGCCGCACCCGGTGTAACCGCTCATCCGGGCCGGGGCCGGGGAGCAACTCCCGAAACGGGTTTCCCGGTTCGGCGGGATGGAAGAAAAACCCATGATCAGAATGCACGATAATCAGCGCATTGTCCAACCTGCCAAGCCGCTCCAACTCGGCCATCAGACCCTTCAAGAGCCGGTTCGCGCATTTTGCTTGATGCACATAAGCCGTATCGTCCAGGTGCTCGGCACGATTGGACCGCCGGCCCCTAAATTCGCAGTGGCTACCCAAAATCAACGGAGCATGAGGCAGCATGGCGTGGATGAATATATATTGCCCCGCGGCGGCCCGATCGGCCTCGTCGTCGATCATCTCCTGGAACAGCAGCGCGGATTGATAGGCCCGATAATCCCGCTTGCCACCGATCCCCCAAAAACTTGTGACGGAGAATCCGTAACTCCAGTCGTCGAATTGATGAACGCCGCTGTCCAAGTGTACCTTCACCGATTCGGGCAGAATCTTGAGAAACCAAAGATCGATGATCGTGTGGCTCGCTTCGACGATCTTGGATGCAACGCGCGGTTTCGATTTACAGGAGGCCGCCGATTTGTGGCAATAGAACTCGTAAAATGGATACAGGTGCAAATCAATGCCCTCGGCCACCAGATCGCCAAACAGTTTATCCCGGATCCCGAACCCGCTCCACTTCTTCATCGACCAGCGACCGTCGTAGAAACGCCCCCAGAACATGATGGCATTGGAAAGCCAGGTTGAAGGTGAGTTGGTGCGAAATTGATCAAATAAAACGAGCGGGTATTTTTGCAGCTCGGGATCGCTTTGGAGCAAATAGGGGTAGAGTTGGGACTGATACGAGTCGAATAAAATGTGATACACGTTCCCGCCCCTGGAGCCCGACGCGGCACCAGCATTGCCGTTCGCACCGGCAACTGCGGTCTCGGCCGGCGAGTGCGCGTCTTCCGATAGATTCGTAAGGTAGTGACCGACTCGAACGCCATGCTCGATCACCGCATATGCCGAAAGCACCAGGGCCACCGTGAGGCAAAGCCGCAGCAGAAAAGGGTAGCTCAATCGAGTGATGGCAAAGAGGGTCAAGCCAAACAGGGACAGTTCCAAAATTGATACGAGCCCAAGAGGCGGGTCGAAGCGAAAGTAGGCCAACGACAGCACGTCCCACAGCAAAACATTGGCTCCATAAGCGATAAAGACCTTCGCTGCCAGTCCCAAGGCCGGCCGGCGCCCGCCCCAGACCATGAGCGGCCACAACGCGAGGCCCGACACCAGAAACAAAATCAAGAAATTGGAAATGAGCTGCGAATCGTAGGACAACTCATCGAGGTTGCGCAGAATGATGGTGTTGGGGACGGCGAGGAACACGACCGCGGGCGGAAAAAATGCGGCACCCGCAGTTCTGATCCACTGTTGCCAGGGGAAATTCATGACATTAAAGCACCCGGCCGGCGGGCCGATGGCAGGAACCAAATGGCCGATTGGAGAGAATTTCCATTTAAGCGAGGTAGGGTTCGATCCAGCCCAGACCTTCTTCGGTCACGCCGGCCGGCCTGTACTCGCAGCCGATCCAGCCGTCGTAACCAGCCTCGTCGATGAAGCGGAATAAATTGGTGTAATTGATCTCGCCGGTGCCGGGCTCGTTTCGTCCTGGGTTATCGGCAAGTTGCATGTGGGCGATGCGATCGATGTTTTCGCGCACCGTTTTGGTCAGGTTCCCCTCCATGATCTGCATGTGGTAAATATCGTATTGAAGCCACACATTATCGTGATTGACCATCTCGAAGATGCGGAGGGCATCGGCGCAGTGCACGATGTGAAATCCTGGGATATCCTGGCTGTTGAGCGGCTCGACGAGCAGCCTGATCCCTTCTTCTTCCAGGGCGCCGGCGGCAAACTTCAGGTTGTCGACCAAAGTGCCCTCGATCTTGTCCCGGGATAGACCCTGGGGCGTTTTGCCCACGAGGCAATTGAGCTGCCGGCAGCCCAGGGCCTTGGCGTACTCGATAGCCTGGCCCACGCCTTCCTGAAATTCCCCCACCCGGCCGGGCAGTACGGCGATCCCCCGCTCTCCCGCATCCCAGACCCCGGCCGGCAGATTGTGGAGCACGAGTTCCAGCCCGTGCTTTTGCAATCGCTCGGCGATCTCTTCCTTGCTGTAGGCATAGGGGAACAAAAACTCCACGCCCTTGAAACCCGAATTGGCGGCGCGCTCGAACCGGTCGAGGAATTCCACCTCGTTGTACATCATGGTCAGATTGGCGTTGAACTTGGGCATCTGGGGTTCCTCGCTGGATTCAGTTGCCGCCATAAACCAACCCGGGCAGCCACAAGATGATTTGCGGAAAGATGATGCACGATATCAAACCGATGGCCTGTAGCATCATGAACGGGATGACCGCCCGAAAGATGGTCGACATCTTGATCTCCGGTGGGGCGACGCTCTTCAGATAGAACAACGCGTAGCCGAAAGGCGGGCTGAGGAAGGCCATCTGCATGTTCACGATATAAATCACCCCGAACCACAGGGAAATGTCGGCGGCGTCCACACCCGTCATACCGAAAAGCCCGGTGAACGGCAGGGCTTTCAGGATGGGCACGAATATGGGCACGGTCAGCAGCATGATCCCCACCCAGTCCAGAAACATTCCCAGCACGATCAACAGCCCGTTCATCAGCAAGAGAATGCCGTAGGGTCCCAGCCCCGTGGCGATCAGGGAATCGGTGACGAATTGCTGCCCGCCGCTGACGATGTAGAACCCGACGAAGATGCTGGCGCCGAAGATGATCCAGAGCACCATCGACGATGCCTTGAGGGTGGTGATGGCCGCGTCCCGCAGGGCGATCCAGGACAGGCGGCGGGCCAGGGCCGCCACGACCAGGGCGCCGAAGGTACCGATCCCCGCGGCTTCGACCGGAGTGGCCACCCCGGTGAAGATCACCCCCAAAACCAGCGCCACCAGCAGCATCGGCGCGAAGATGCCCTTCAACAGGCGCAACTTGCCCATCATGTCGACCCGCTCCTCCACCGGGAGAGGAGGGCCGAAGCTGGGATTGATGTAGCTGCGCGCCGTCACGTAGAGGATGTACATGCCGGAAAGCAACAGCCCGGGAAAGACGGCGCCGATAAACAGCTCGCCCACCGATTGTTGGGCCACCACGGCGTAGAGGATAGCCATGATCGAGGGAGGGATCAGAATTCCCAGGGAGCCACCAGCCAGGATGGCGCCGCAGGCCATCTCCGGATTGTATTTCCGTTTCAGCATCGCCGGCAGGGCGATGATGCCCATCGTCACCTCGGTGGCGCCGATGACGCCGACCATGGCGGCCAGGATGGTGGAGGCGATGATGGTGGCCGTCGCCAGCCCGCCCCGCAGCCCCCCCAGGATCCTGTAGATGACGTCGAATAGTTTCTCGATCAATCCGGCCCGCTCGAGCATGGAGGCCATGAAGATGAATAGCGGAATGGCCGAAAGCTGATAATCGGTCATGAACGGAAAGATGCGCGACGGCAGAATATTGAGCATGTGTGCGTTGCCGAACACGAACAAAAACAGCACGCCCAGACCCCCTGTCACGAACGCCAGGGGCAGACCGGCCATCAGCAGAACGATCAGGGAAACTGACATCATCAAGGTCAGCCATCCGATTCCAACTTCCAGTCCCATATTCTAAGTCTCCCGTGCGACGAGGATGGTGAGGTCTTTGATCAGCTTGGACAGGCCTTGCAGCAGAAGCAGCACCGCACCCAGAGCGATGGACGATTTCACGGGCCAGTACTGAATAGCCCACTCGGTGAAAGAGACCTCCCACACCTGGATGGCATCCGCAGCGAATATCCAGCCCGTCACCAGCAGAGCGGTGGCGAACAGGAAAAAGAAGGTTGAAGAGACCACGTCCAGCCAAACCTTGATGCGGTCCGAGAACATCAGATAGAGCACGTCCACCCGCACGTGGGCATCTTCCCGCAGGGCGTAGGCCCCGGAAAGGAGATACTGCATACCGAACATGAGGAACATGGACTCGTGCACCCAATTGGTAGGGGAATTGAACACGTAGCGCGCCACCACCTCGTAATAGTAGGCGAACACGGCAAGCACCGACCAATAGGCGACGAACTCGCCCGTGAAGCCGCTGATTCTGTCGATTATATTGGTGATGGGCGTATGGACGCGGTGGGCGGGGTCCACGCCTGTACCAGGCTCGTGCACCTCGAAGTCCAACTCGCTCTGCGCCGGGGGCGGTAGGCCGGCCTCTTTTTCGGCACAGCGGCGGGTCATTCCTGGCAACAGGAGCGCGTCGATGAGCAACAGGAGCGCGATGAAGCCGGCCACGATTGCCGTGGCGCGATCCCACCAATCGAGTCTCTCCGCCGCGACTTCATCGGCTGCCTGGGCCTGACGAAAGTCCTCCCTGGCTTGTTCGAGCTGCTCCGCCGCGCCGGCCCGGCCTTTCGTCAGGGCCTTCTGCGCGCGCTCACTGAGAAAGTCCGCGCTGGACACCTCGTTGCGGGCGTTGGAGGAATCCAGCCGGGCAGCGCGTTGCTGGACATTGCAAAACAGAACCAGGATGAAGAGGGGAATGTATATCAGGCCCCAGTAATTGCGCAGGTAGAAACGGTGGATGCCGACGAAACCGGCGGTTATCCAAAAGAGATAAGCCGTGGGCAGGTTGACCGCTCCGGGGAGAGACTGCCGGGTGCCATGCTTCCGGGTGCTGTGCTTCCGGGAGATCTGCCTCCGGACGAGGTACATCGCCGCCAGGGGAAACAGCAATAGCCCCGACCAATAGAGCCAATGCGGCAAGACCAGGGTGAGGTTCGGCATGGAGCGATTTACGAATTAATGATTGGGACAAAAAATATCGGACAAAATTTCCGTGCCTTGCGAGACTGCACCCGCTGTCAGATAATGAGTTGTTGTCCTTGTATCATTTCCTCGTCGATATATCCCAGACTGGGGGACATCATATAATCGAGCTGGATCTTGAATAGGCGGGCCGCATCCACGTCCTTGTTGGCCCACTTGAACCACAGGGGTATGGCCAGCTGGGTGAACTCGGCCACGTCATCCTCGCTGAGGCGGGTGACGATGGTGCCGGCGGCCTCGAATTTTTTCCAGGCTTCCTGGTCCGCCTTCTGAATGGCGGCGTGATGCATCACCGAGTAAACGTGCACCTCCATCTCGATGAATTGCTTCATTTCGGGCGACAAGGCGTCCCACGCGCGGTCGCTCACGGTGAGATCCATTAAGTCAACCGGCTGGTACAACGACATCATGCCCGGGGGGCCCAAGGAAATGTACTTGGTGACCTGGTGGAAACCCAGGGCATAATTCACGGCGGGGCCGACATAATCCGCTATTTCGATGGTGCCCTTCTCCAAGGCGGGAAAGATTTCGCTGCCTGGAAGCAGGGTGGTCTTGGCGCCCGCGGCCTGGAAGAGCTCGGCCACGATGCCGCCGGGAAGCCGCATCTTGCGTCCGCGATAATCGTCGATGGAGCGTATGGGTACCTTGGAATGAATGATGTTCGGTCCGTGGTGAATCGGCCCCACGTAGTGCATGCCGAATTTCTTGAACAGGGCCCGTGCGATCTCCAGCCCGCCCAAGCCGTAGAAAAAAACGTCCCACTCGTGAGGGTTGCGCAGGCCGAGGGGATAGGAACTGAGAAATACCGAGGCCGGCATGCGCCCCGCCCAGTAAAGTGTGAACGGGTTCATCGCCTCCAGTACGCCGTTGCGCACCGCATCGAAGAGCTGGAAATCGCCCACCACGTCCTTGGCACCGAAGGCCCTGAAGGCCAGCTCGCCGCCGGACTTCTCGATCATATTCGCGCACCAGCTTTTGAATATCTCCAATCCGATACCGCCGGGCCAGGAGGTCTGCACCCGCCAGGTGGTGGTCTGGGCCTTGGCGGTGCGGATATTGAACCCGATCGTGCTGGATGCCGCCAGCACACCTCCCGTGGCCGCCGCCGTTTTCAAAAATACCCGGCGGCTGGTTCCCTTTTGATTTGCATTCCCTGTCGTTTGCTTTGGATTCACTGTCCTTTTTTTTTCGCTGCTCATGGCGCTTACCTCTCCTGGGTTACGATGGCGGATATTGGGCGGCGAGGCCCGGTTCCCTGACAAGCATCGGCCGCCGGCCGCGATGGCTGCCGCAATGCTAGCCCACACGATGCCCGCGTCGCCATCAACCGGAAGCTCCCGCTGAATCTATCTGACCGTATGATCTCCCGTAAACGTTTCTGACTAACGATGTGGGAAATGGTTGTCAACCTCTGATCGGCCGGACGCTGACCCGATGACCCGTCGCAAGGCCTCTGGCAGCGGCCTGCACGCTCGCGTTGCCTTTCCGTGTTGCGGCGGATAACTTGGGGGCCAATGCGCTGCACACCGTCGAAGGCGTCATGGAAGAGCACCAGGATCAGTTACAAATCCGGCAAGACAAGCTGAACCGGTTGAGGGAAATGGGTATCGATCCCTATCCTTATCGGTTCGAGCCGACCCACCAGGCACGGTCTCTATTGGCCCAAGGCGATACCCTCATCGAGGAGGAAACAGAGGTGGCCCTCGCCGGGCGTCTGGTGGCCCTGCGGCGACAGGGCAAGGCCGCCTTCGCCCACGTCAAGGACAATCATGTGCGCATCCAGATCTATGTCCGCCAGGATGCGGTGGGGGAGCGGGCCTTCGCGGCCTTCGGGCTCTTCGATCTGGGAGACTACGTGGGGCTGCGGGGCGTGATGATGCGCACCCGCACCGGTGAGGTGACCCTGCGCGTGCGAGAATTGGTGATGCTGGCCAAGGCCCTGCGGCCCCTGCCGGTGGCCAAGGTGGAGATGCGCGGCGGCCAGGAAATCGTGCACGGCGAGCTGCACGACACCGAATTGCGCTACCGGCAGCGCTACATCGATCTGGCCACCAACGACCACGTCGCCGAAGTCTTCGTCACGCGCACGAAGATCATCCAGACCTTGCGTCAATACCTGATCGATCAGGAATTTTTGGAAGTGGAAACCCCCACCCTGCAAGTCCTCTACGGAGGCGCGGCGGCGAAACCTTTTACCTCCCACCACCAGGCACTGAATTTACCCTTGTTCCTGCGCATCTCCGACGAGCTTTATCTCAAACGGCTGGTGGCGGGAGGATTCGACCGGGTGTTCGAAATCGGCAAGGATTTTCGCAACGAGGGCATCGACCGCAACCACAACCCCGAGTTCACCATGGTCGAATTCTACCAGGCCTATGCCGACTACACCGATATGATGGTGCATTACGAGGCCATCTGGGAGCGGTGCGCCGTGGCCGTTCATGGCTCGACCCGGTTTACTTACCAGGGCACGGATCTCGACGTGAAGCGGCCCTGGCGGCGCCTGACCATGCACCAGGCCCTCAAGGAGCTCGGGGGCGTGGACTTCGAAGCGCTATCGGACACCGCCGTCGGGGAGTTGATGGCGCATCACGAAATCAAGATAGAAGCGCCGTTTTCCCGAGGCTTGGCCATGCAGGAGCTCTTCGAGCATCTGTGCGAGGACAAGCTGATTCAGCCCACGTTCATCCTGGACTTTCCCAAGGAGACGACGCCGTTGTGCAAGGCACACCGGGATAATCCCGACCTGGTCGAAAGATTCGAGCCCTACATGGCCGGCTGGGAAATCGGCAACGCTTACTCGGAGTTGAACGATCCGGCGGTGCAGCGGGCCCTGCTGGAAGAACAGGCCGAACGCCGCCGGCAGGGGGACCAGGAAGCCCATCCCTACGATGCGGATTTCATCCGGGCCATGGAGTACGGCATGCCCCCCATGGGCGGCGTGGGGATCGGCATCGACCGCATGGTGATGCTGCTCACCGACCAGTATTCGATCCGGGACGTGATCTTCTTTCCCACCATGAAACCCGAACCGGCGGACGCCGGATAAATCGCAGGCGAAGGGGCGGCACCGTTGATCCGTATTTTCGGTGGCACCACAAAATGACTGAACAATCGCGACGAGGAAATATGATCAAATTCGGTCCATCCTCCCCATCGGGTTTACTGATCGCTTGGGGCTTGTTGGTGGCGGGGATCACCTGGGCGCAGGACACGGCCGAGGTGAACCCGCATATCGTCAAGATACTCTACGAAGACAACGACATTCGCATCCTGGAAGTGAAATCGAATCACGGCGACGTGGAGGACTGGCATAGCCATCCCGCCTACTTCGCCTATGCCATTACCGACGGTAAACTGCGGATTACCCTGCCCGACGGGCGCAGCCAGATCGTGGAAATCAGAAAAGGAGAAAACGTGTTGCTCGATCCGGTGAAACGGCACAAAGGCCGGAACGTCGGCGGCATGCAGATTCAGATCCTCCTGGTGGAACTGAAGAATACCCGCCCCATGGCTCAAAAGCCAAAGGAGGATTCGCCTCGAACCCTGGCCGCCGGCGGGCGTTGAACGGCACCCGAGACCGGAGGAATGATCAAAGGCGCCGTTCCCTGGCGTTCCAGTGCTTTTCCAGATTGGCGATGAGTTGCGGGCTCAGGTGGCACCACGCCTGCTCCTCGCAATAGACGGCCATGTATCGGCGGTAGGAATCCAGGGGCTCGCTCTGAACGCGCAGGGCCTTGCGGTTGCCGGCGGCACTGACCATGCCCGATCCGAGCGCGTTTTCCACCGCGCGCTGCACTGCCGCGTCCATGGCCTCCCGGGGCACCACCTCGTTGACCAGCCCCGCCGCGTCGGGATTGTCCACATAGAAGGTCTTGTCGAACATGATCGCCTGCCGGGCCATGCGTTCGCCCAGGAACCGGGGCAGGCGCAGGTTGGCCGCGCCGGGGATGATCCCTTCCTTGCGGGCCGGCAGACTGAAATAGGCACCCGATTCGGCGATGACGTAATCGACCACCAGCAGAAGCTGACAACCGCCGCCGATGGCGTGGCTGTCCACCGCCGCCAGCCAGGGTTTTTCCACGGTTTCCTCCGGCGCGCCGGTGCGCCAGGTATCGCCGGTGAGACCGCGGAAGACCTTGGAGTACATCCCCACGTCGCGGTTGAGATAGAAGAGGTAGGGCATCTTGCCGTGGTAGATTTTGGTGAGGTTGATCCCGGAATCGAAGACCCGGCGGCCCCGGTAGCGCGGGTGATCCACCACCGCACCGCGCAGGATGCCCATGAGGATTTCAGGATGGAGCAGCACCAGGTCCACGGCGGTCTCCTGATCACCGGAGACCTCCGCATCTTCCGCGTTGAGGAAGTTTGGGTTGCGCAAAAAAATGGTAGCCGCCTCGCCGTGGGCTTCCACCCGCGCTCCATCGAGCTCCACCACGCCTTTGCGGCGAAAAGTCTGCAACAGTTCCAGGGATTCCGCCTTGGGCCGGAGCATGGCGTGAAGCAGGTGGATGCCCGAATCCTCGCCGGAGAGGATCTGGGAAAAGAAGATCCCCTGATGAATCTCCAGTCCGTCTTTGTCCATCTGCATACGCTCCGCTTCCCGCGCCACCTCCCCCCGGCTGGGAATGACCCCGGGCCATAATTCCCCCGCCTGCCAGACCAACGCATCGCAGCGCAAGAAGCGGGAATAGTCGGCGGTGAGCTTGCGGTACATGGCTTCGCGGTGCACCCGGCAAAATCGGCGGCACAGCCCCGCCATCAGCTCCACGAGCGATTCTCCCGCCTCCCGCTCTGCCTGGCTGCGCTTGGATTTCAACGGCAGCCGCGCGCAAAGATCGCGGCCCTTGGCAAATATGGGCGCCACCGCCGCCGCGTCACGCTCCAGGAGGGGGGGCTGCGGAGACGGCGCCAGTTCCGTCGACTCCAGTTCGTCAAGCCAGCGGGTGGCTTCGTTTCGGGGCAGCGCAGCCCCCAGGGTGCGCTGGCGGTGATCGATGGGGGAAAAAGTGCTGATCATTCGGTGACCGTTATGATAAAAGCTCCCGCAGCGTCGTTTACCCATCTCTGTGGGCCTGTGGTCTCTGAGGGCCAGGGACCGAACGGATTACAGGAAACGGGTTTGAATCACAAATCCCAGGCAAAGGTGCGATGGCCGCAAAGATTCAATTTTAGCGGCTTTGTGGCATTGCGAAAGGCCTATTCACAGTTTCGCCCCTGAAAATTCGATTCCGTTGGGCATCATCTGGCCGCGTTCATCGGCGCCTGTCTAGAGTATAGGCGTCTGTCCAGAGTAGCGGCATTGCCGGGCCGCGAGTCAAGAGCGTTGGCCCCACCGTCCTATCCGAGCCAGCCCCCGGTTCAGCAGGTGCAGCCAGCGGCGGGATTCCGGCTCGCCGGCGACGAGGGTCACCGCCAGGTAAAATCCGCCGGCGCCGAGCACGGTCCCGGTGAAAAGGGTCCAGTTCCAGGCCGACTGTCCGCCCACCTGCCATTCTCCCAGCCCGGTGGCCCAATAGGCCAGGACGCCCATCGCTGCTGCGGCTCCAGCCTGGAGGCCCGCCGCGCGCAGGGGGAACCATCCGCTCAGGCGATCGGCTCTGGCCCGCAGGGTCAGGCCCAGCAGCAGGCAGTTGAACCAGGATCCCGCCGTGAGACCCAGGGCCAGCCCCCGCACCTCCCAGTAGCGGCTGAACCACCAGCCCAGGCCGGCGGTGACGAAAAGAGCGGCCAGGGAGACCAGCGCCGGTGTGCGGGCGTCCTTGAGGGCGTAGAAGATGGGCACCATCACCCGCACCGCCGCAACGGCCGGCATGCCCAGGGCCAGCACTCGCAGGGTATCGGCCGTGATCAGCACGTCGGCGTAGCCGAACTCGCCGCGCAGGTAGAGCATGGCCACGATGGCCGGCGCGGCGCCGATGAGGCCCGCCATGGCCGGCAAGATGGTGAACAGCACCGCCGAAAAGGTGAGCCGCGCCACTTCGCTCGTACGGGCCCAATCGCCCCGGGCCATGTGCCGGCTCAGGGCGGGCAGACCGGCGGTCGTGAAGGCGAAGGCGAACAGGCCCAACACCAATTCGGTGAGTCGGGTGGCGTTGTTGAAGTCGAAGATCTGGCCCGTGGGAAGAAAGCTGGCGATGATTCCCAGCACGATCAGGTTGATCTGGTAGACCGACACGCTGAGCAATGCCGGCACCAGCAGGCCGAAGAGGCGCCGCACCGCCGGATCGCCCCAGCCCAAGAGCGGCCACGGCTTCGCCCCGGAGGCCAGCAGGGAAGGAAACTGGAGCAGCACCTGCGCCGCGCCGCCGGCCAGGACGCCCGCGGCCACGGCCATGATCGGATGCTCGAATCCATCGCTGAAGCCCAGCACCCCCACGATGATGCCCACGTTGAGCAGGATCGGCGCTGCGGCGGGAGCGGCGTAGCGCCCCTCGGAATTGAGCACACCCATGGCCCAGGCGACGAGCGAGACGAGGAGCAGGTAGGGAAAGGTCCAACGGATCAGCGCGGCGGTGAGATCGAATTTCCCGGCATCGGAGACGAAGCCGGGCGAGGCCACCAGGGCCAATTCGCTGTTGAAAACCATGCCCAACGCAACCAGCGCTCCGGTGGCCAGCAGTACGATCCCCAATACCCGCCGCGAAAAGCGGATCGCCGCGTCATGGCCCTGCTTTTCCCTCACGTCCACGTAAATGGGAACGAAGGCGATGGTCGCCGAGCCCTCGGCGGTCAGGCGGCGCAGGGCGTTGGGCAGCCGGAAAGCCTGCACCCAGGCATCGGTGGCGGCACCGGCCCCGAAGCGGTGCGCGATGACCAGATCGCGTGCCAAGCCCAGAATGCGGGACAGCAATGTGAAGAAGGCGACGACGCCGGCGCGTCCATAGATCGAGGCGGCCTCTTCCTCGTGGGGAGCGGGTGGGACGCGGTCGGTCATTGCATCTCGGTTAGGGGGGTCGGGGCGGATACGAGAGCGCACCCGGACGGGTCAAGCGGCACCGCTCTGCCACCAGCGGTTCTGCCACCAGCGGTCATGGCTGACATGCCTTCACGCGGGTGTCCGATCCCGGCCACGGAGCCCGGGTGCGTCAACCGGCTCTCCCAAATTACGGCACCTTCTCCCTTCCCGTTTGCGGCTCAGCGCAGGGGCAGCGCCATTTTCCCGTGGCGAAACGCTCCCGCGCAGACGGCCTGCACGAAATCCCGCAGGATCACGGGTGCCAGGTGGGCATGAAAGCGGGTGCTGCGGTCCATCCCGGCCAGGTTCTGGATGATGTGTTCCAGCTCATTGGGCGTAAAGCGGGCGGCCTGGAGCGAAATTTTCTTGGCGATGAAGGGATGCACTTTCAAACGCGACGCCAGATCGGAATCCGAAACGCCGCGCTGGGAGAGTGAATGGACGGTGTATAGTTGGCGGAAATGGCGCGCCAGCACGCCCACCAGCACGGGATATTCGTTGGCGTTGACTGCCAGGAACTGCCCGATCACCTCCAGCGCCCCCGCCAGGTCGCGCTCGCTCAGTTTATCATTGATCAGAAAGACCGAACCTGTGTGGGCCGCGTGCAGCGCCTCCAGCAATGCGCTGGTTTGGGGACGGGCACCGGGCGGAAAGAACAAGCTCAGCTTTTCCAGCTCCTGGGCCAGCCGTCCCAGGTCGTTGCCCACATAATGGATCAGAATCTCCGCACCTTCCCGGCTAAGCGCCAGGGAACGCTCGCGGGCCTCACTCAGCACCCAGTCCACCGGCTCATAATCGTCGTAAGTGACGAACTTTTCGATCTCACCGTGCTTTTTGATCAGTTTCAGAAGGGGCTTGGAGATGTCGCTCTCGCGGACGGCAGCTGCCGTGAGCAGCAACCGGCATTCCGGTTGGGGGCGTTCGATGTTTCGCTCGAGGAGACCATGGAGCCGCACCGCGGCATTGGATGGCGCCGGCTGACCGGTGGCATCGGCCTCGTCGCCGGCGAACGTGAAGTTGCCCTTCAATACCGTACGCAAAAAAGGCTTGAGCCCCATCACGTGCCGCGATCCACGGCTGGAAACCAGAAACTGAGCTTCGTCCGCATCTTCGGCCAGCGCAATCGTCGCTCCGCCGCCTGAACGGGCAGTGACCGCAGAGACCCATTTCTGCAGCGGCAGGCGGCCTCCCGGCTCGTCACCGGGCAATATCTGCTCCTCCAGCACCCAGACGGTGGCGCCGTCCCATGTCATTTGCCTCACGGCAAGCTCGCCCAGGCGGCGGGTGAGGGACAGCACGGCACGTGCCGGCAGCTTCACGCGTTCCACGTGATCGATCCGCACCAGGTATCGGTTGCCCAGAAGCGGCATCGATTCGCAGGCGATCTGCAAGGCATCGAGCCGGGAGGAGACAGCCTCGGCCGCCGCGGGCCGCAACAAATCGGCGGCGTCGAATCGATGATAGGTGAAGTCTTGATCCTCCTCGCCCAATACGCTGTCGGTGATCTGCTGCGCACGCCGGTCCAGGGGATATTGCTGGTTGCCGTACAGCAGGGTCACCTGATGGACTGGAGCACGGGAGGGCATGGGTCACGACCGAAGGCTGAAACCGGATTCAGTTCTGGTGCTGCTGCATGAGGAAGCGGATGTTGCGCCGCACGTTGGCGGCCGTGGTGGAGTTGAGCGCGATGCGGGCCACATTTTCCAGCTCCGGCAGGGTCATCTGCGCCAAGCGGTCCTTGACCAGGGGAATGAGCGGCGCGTTCATGCTCAGCTCCCGCAGCCCCATCCCCACGAGCACCAGGCAACCTTCCGGGTCCGAGGCCATCTCTCCGCAGACGAGGAGAGATTTGTCCACCCGGCGGGCGGCCTCCACCAAGCGGCGGATGAGAAAGAGCACCGCCGGGTCCAGGGGATCGTAGAGGTGATTGACGTACGGATTGTTGCGGTCCACCGCCAGGGTGTATTGGGTCAGATCGTTGGTGCCGATGGCAAAAAAGTCGACCTCGCCGGCAAACAGGTCGCACATGAGCACTGAAGAGGGCACCTCGAACAACATCCCCAGGGGAATCTCGGGCGGCTCCTCGCCGGTTTCCGCAACAATCTCCCTCCGGCAATCCCGATAAACGCGTTTCACCTGGTGCAATTCATCGAGTTGGCTGATCATGGGGATGACGACGGCGACGGTGCCCAGGTGAGCCACCTTGAGAATCGCCGTGAGCTGCTCCTTGAGCAGGATTTCGCGGCTCAGCTGGTAGCGGATCGCGCGATGGCCCATGAAAGGATTATCCTCACGGGGAAAGTTCATATAGGGCGGACTGTTGTCGGCCCCCAGGTCCAGGGTGCGGAAGATGATGGTGCGATCTCCGGCCACGTTGATGGCCCGGGCGTAGGTCTCCATCAACTGATCCACCGTGGGCCGGGATTCGCTCATCAGGTAGTGCATTTCGGTGCGGTACAGACCGATCCCTTCGGCTCCGTAGCGGTCGACATCCTCCAGGTCCTGCGCCAGGCTCACGTTGGCGAACACCTTCACCGGCTGGTGATCCTTGGTGCAGCAAGGCACCTCGCGCAGGTCTTCCAGATGGGTGAGATATACCTGGCGCGTTTCCTGGTAGCGGTCGTACTCCTTGCTGATGCTCTCCGGCGGGTTGACGAAAAGCACCCCGGTCTCCCCATCGACCAGCACCGTTTCCCCCTCTTTGAGCACCTCGAAGATGTTTTCCAGACCGCTCACGGCGGGGATGCGCAGGCTACGCGCCAAAATCGCGGCGTGGGAAACGAAACCGCCTACGCTGGTGACGATGGCCTTGATCTTGAGCGGGTCGAGCATGGCGGTATCGCTGGGGGTGAGCATCTCCGCGACCAGCACGCCGCCCCGTTCGATGGCGACATGGGTGCGGGAGGCCATGCCCAAGTGCTGCAAGAGCCGAAACCCCACGTCTTCCAGATCGGCGCCCCGCTCTTTGAGATAGGGATCGTTGAGGCCCTGGAAGGTGCGCAGGTAATCCATCACCACGTGGTGCACCGCCCACCCCGCCGAGGCGCCGGCTTCGATAAGCCGATTGATTTTGCGGATGAAGGCCCGGTCCTCCAAAAACAGCAGATGCGAGTGAAATATGGAGGCGTCCTCCTGGCCCACCCTTTTGGTCATGTCCTCGATCATGGCCAGGATCTCCTGCTCCGAAAGATCGATGGAACGCCGCAACGCGCGTTTCTCGTCTTCCACGGCTCCGGATGGCGCGTATTCGGGTTCCGGCAGGCGGGTGCGATGGAAAATGATCACCTGATCCTTGGCCACACCCGGCGCTATGGGCACCCCCTCCATGCGGCGGGTTTCGCCTTCCCGTCCCTCCCGGGCGGTCTCGTCCGCCTCCCGCTTCAGGCGATCCACGAGCAGGGCCTTGGAAATGAGACCCGAAATCTGGGATGCGATGGCGATGAGGAGGTTTTCCTCCTCGGGCGTAAACAGCCGGCTCTCCCGGTTCTGGATCGCCAATACGCCCAGGGTTTTACGAAACTCGATCAACGGGACGCCGCAAAAGGAAGAAAGCTGCTCCTCGTCGATAGAAGGAATGAATTTGAAGCGGGGATGATGGGATATATCGCTGTGGTTGACGGGCTTACCTTCCTGGATAACGAGGCCCACGACCCCCTCGTGCACCGCCAAGCGCACCTGACCCACGGCGGACGCGCTCAGTCCCCGCGTCGCTTTCAGTTCCAGCTCTTGCGAATTCTCGTCGTAGAGATAGATTGAACACACATCCACGGCCATGCGACCCGCGATCAGCTCGACCGTATGAGACAGGGTCTCCTCCAGATCGTGGGAAGTGGTGATGATGCGGCTGATATCTATCAGGGTTTGGAGAATATTGCCTTGGTCATTCCCCTCGCCCCTGGTTTCCAGACGTTCGTCGTGCACGATATTCTCTCGGTCTCCTCACATTTCCCGGCATTCGCGTTTCAGGTGCGGGCGCTTTCGCTCCCGCTCAGTGAGATCCGCCCGCAATCCGCACGGCTCAATTTTTTGTGGAGACGTTTGTTCGCCCCAATCCGGCCGACCGCCACAGCACTATGAATTCACTCCAATTACCTGGAATAATTGAGAAAAAAAGCCATGTAGTCCCGAGCCGGATAGACCTTGAGGCTGGGGGAATGGCAATGCTAAGGTAGGTCGAGGACTGACTGCGCCCCATCCGCGGGGCGATCTATTGGTTATCCGAGGTCATCATCAATCACGGCAACATATCGGATTGCGATGCCGCCGACAAGCAAAATCAATTTCGCACGCAACTGGCGTAAGGATCTCGAGACCTTGATGGAAGTGGGCCTCCGCCGGCGGATATTTCCGGGGCTGGAGCTGCTGGTCGCCAAGGGAGAGGAGGTTGCGATCCACGAGACGTGGGGCCACAGGGAGATCGGACCCGAAGCCGAACCCTTGACCCCCGGCTGCCTGTTCGACATCGCGTCCCTGACAAAACCGGTGGCGACGGCCACCGCCCTGGTGGTGATGGCCGAGCGGGGACAACTCTCGCTGGAAGACAAGGTTGTCGACTTCCTGCCCGAATTCGACGCGCCCGAGAAGCACGGAATCACCCTGCGCCACCTGCTGACCCACAACTCGGGCCTGCCGCCCTGGATAGATCTCTACAGCGAGGGGGTATCGCGAGCCGAGGCCGTACAGCGTCTGATGCATGTCCCGCTGCAGCACCCCACGGGAACAGCCATGGTCTACGGCGATCCCAATTACATGATCCTGGCCGAGGTTCTACGTCGCGTGACCGGCGAGAGCCTGGCCGAATATTGTCACCGGAACATCTTCCACCCCCTGCGCATGACGCACACGGCGTTCAACCCGCTCGCGGAAGGGTGGGAGATTCCCATCATACCCACCCAGTATTGTCCCTTCCGCAAGCAATTGCTGCGGGGGGTCGTGCACGACGAGAACGCTTTCGTCCTCGGCGGGGAGGGAGGCAACGCGGGCCTTTTTGCCACTTCGCAAGACCTGTTGCGGTTCGCGCGCATGGTGATCAACGGTGGCGAGCTGGATGGCGTGCGGGTTCTCTCCCGAGCGGGCATGGCCATGATGATCCGCAATCACAACCCGCGCAAGCTGCCGCCCCGCGGGCTTGGCTGGGACATCAAGGGTGAAGGGTTCGGCTACATGAGTTGCGGAGGTCTGATGCCCAGGGGCGCCATCGGCCATACCGGCTTCACCGGTACATCCCTATGGATCGAGCCCGAAAGCGGGCTGACGATCGTCGTGCTCTCCAACCGGGTGCATATCTCCCGGGACAAAAACCAGGCCGAAATGATCCGCTTCCGCCCGCGGCTGCACAATCTCATCGTCGCGGCCATGGACCTGTAACCCCCACGGCTCGGCGCACCGCATCACCGTATGACCGCATGAGCACCTGGCTAGCGTCTCAGTTTGCCAGTTCGGCAATTTCCTCGATTGACCAGATGTGATCCGCCACACCCGATTCCATCGCCGGAGTGACACGTAGGGTCTTGTGGACACGAGAAAAGTTGTAATGCATAGCAAACAACGCGAAGGCGTGCTCGTGGTTCTC
>JACZRV010000146.1 GCA_022574555.1 SAR324 cluster bacterium | reverse complement strand
GTCGTTTTTGGCGACGACCTCACCATCGAATGGCGGGACGGGGAGGTCAGCCATTATCCGTTTTTTGGGCTGCGCGACGCCCCTGTCCCTGCGCGGGCTGCGTGGACGAGTTTAGCGGGGCCAAGGTGCTCTCCGAGAAGCAATTTATGGCCGAGGCATGGGCCGGGCACAAGAGCTTCAAGTAGAAGGAAGGCACTTCGGAGCCGGCAGCGCGATCTGGCTGTGGCGATGATCGTGGAGCGGATCGTGGCGCCGCGCTCCAAGCTTGCAGTAGCGCGGAGCGGCGTTTGCCGTGGCCGGGCTGTCCTGGTTGCCTGGGTTGTTGCCGCACTCCGGATCCTACTCTTCGTCCCGGTCTACTCCGGCCAGTCCGGCTCGTAGGCGGCCAACTCGTCGGGCGCGGTGATCGCGTTCCAGGTCGCGATTCTCTCGACTGCCAACTCGTTTGGGATATCGCGTAGATGTTGCCGCTTCGCTTCAATTGCAGCGGCTTCGGCGGTCTTGCCTTGGCCTGTCGCCCGCATCCAGGGGCCGTCCAGCGCGGCAAGGCGCCGGTTGCGCTCGACGCGGATTTCCTCCAGCCGTTGTGCGCGCGCCAGAGGCATGTCCACGCTGATCTTGCCGTTTTTGTCGGCGCGCAAGCATTCATACCAACGATCGTCCACGTTGTCGTCGTCCGCCAAGTTTGGAAGGCGAACGGCGCCAACCATCTCCGGGTCGCTCTCGACTTTCGCCGTGAACCTGGCTTCGTCCTCGATCAGGGACTTGCCTATTCGGATCGTGCCGTCCGGCATTTGCCATGCTATGCGTTGACCTTTCATGCTTGGTTACCCATAGCCATTACGCAAACAACCTTTACATCTTCCTGGGTACCGGCATCGACATCAAGGGTTTTCACCGTGATTCGCCCACCATTTTGAATCCGTAATTCGCCATATATCCTTGCTGGGACAGCGGCTAAACTGCCAAACCCAAAACTTACTGCATAATTGGCATCGGCAAAATCCCGATCCCAATAGATACTGGGTTGCCCAGTGCCCTCCTTGACGACCCCGGAAACATTGAAGAAATCCCTAACCCCTGTCAGGTCGTTGCTGCTGGTGATCGTGGTGCCGTCGAAATTGATCCACGCCTTGCAGATGCTCTCCTTGTAAATACGATTCGCGACGGGAGTGCCCGGCGGCGATGATGTCACATCAACGGTAGAAAACTTCCCCGTGCCGGGTATGGTCGAACCGATCGGCCCCGGCGCCTCGAAGGGTATGCGATTCTCATTGAACGTCCCAGCGGTGATCTTCGATGCATCGAGGTTCGGGATGCGAGCGGATAAGAATTGCCCCGCCGTTGTCAGGCTTGCGGGTAGGGTTGGGATACGGGCAACCGCGAAGGTTCCCCCAACAATCCGCGCGGCATCCAGATCGATGTACGCTGACTCAACGCGGATGGTATCGAGAGACGCCACACCGCTCACCACCAGGCTGTTCACGGCAATCGGTGGTGCTTCCGCCGCACCGGCCGCCATGGCCGAGAAGTTGCCTTGGAGGCGGTTCATGTCCGAGGCGGTGAGGATGTGGCTACCGGTAAACGTGAGATCGGTCCAGCTCATAGCGATGAATCGTCAGATCTGTTTGTTATAGACAAATGGTGAACGAATATTTACTATCCTACTGTCGGATTTCTCTCACGGCAAGAGACAATATCGGTAAAAAGCGGACAGGGAAGCGTACACTTCTTGCCTCGACAAGAGTTTTCCGGCGCGGGTGCGACGGGCCGTGGCGATTGTAGGTAACCGACACGCCTATGTCCTGATGAATATTTAGTGGGAGATCATGGCAACTTCAATAGGCAGGCGCAAGCCAAAGGACGTCGTTTTTGGCGACGACCTCACCATCGAATGGCGGGACGGGGAGGTCAGCCATTATCCGTTTTTTGGGCTGCGCGATGTCTGTCCCTGCGCGGGTTGTATAGATGAGCTAAGCGGGACCAAGGTGCTCGATTCCAAGTCCATTCCCGCCGACGTTCGTATTCGCAAAGCCGAATACGTGGGCAGGTATGCCCTCCGTTTTGATTGGAGCGACGGTCATAACACCGGCATCTACACCTTCGTGTTTCTGCGGGAGTTGGCCGATCTCCACGCCGGTGGAAAGCAACCGCAGGCCAAGCCAACCGAAACGGAAACCACCGGGAATTGAACCGCGGCGCTAACGGTCAATGCGGTATACCGATACTGAGTTGCCGCCGCGGAGTTTGCGGCCCTGGGAGGTGACCCATAGCCGCCGGCCATCGGGCGACACGGCCAGTCCGACGGGATAGGAGTCGGCGGCGATTTCCAGCAGGATGTCCAGGGTCGTGGCGTCCAGGGCCATGACCCGTGACGAATTGTGAACCGCGGCGAAGATCAACGTCCCGTCAGGTGACAGGACAATGGTACGCGTGCCGGCGCCGGTGTGGGTTTCCCGGAGAGGAGATATTTTGCTGCGGCCGGTCCGGGCAGCGGTGACCAGTTCGGCCGTGCGAAAAGCGGCCACGTAGCCGCTGAAGCTGGAACTCACGTAAAGCGTTTCCCCGTCTGGAGAGAGCACCAGGTGCCGCGGGGTGGATTTCATGCCGTGCACGGTGCCCAGGTGGCGTTTTTCCGCCACGTCGAGCACCGCGATACCGCCGCCGCCCATCTTTCCCACGAGCAGGTGGCGGCTGTCCGGGGTGAAGACCGCGCCTCGCAGGCAATAGCCGCAGTAACGGTCGCGGTCCAGTGGCTGGTCGATCTCCAATGAGAGTCGCCGCCCCACGGTGATCAGCGCGGCGCGGCGGAACGCCTCGGGACGCTCGCCGGATACGTCGATCAAACCCACGGTGTTGTCGCCCCAATGGATCACGGCCAGCCACTTGCCGTCCGGCGAAGCGGCCAGATACTTGGGTATCGGACCGGTCGCAATGACCCGCACGATTTCATCCCGCCGGGTATCGACCACAGCCACGGCCGACGGAAACACGCCCAGTAAGTCATAATCCCAGCGGTAATAGGAAATCCAAAGATATCGGCCTCCGTGAGTGGTGGCGAACTCCACCGGCTTGCCGGCAAACCGATCGGGCGCCTCGCTTGCGGCGAAACCGGGAGCCTCGCCCCAACTCGCACCCGCCGCTCCGGCAGTAATGGGTTGCTGCGCGGGCCCATACCGGTGGATGATCACGGTACGGCGCTCCGGGTTTTTGCCGGCAAAGACCAGGGTTGCGAACCCTTCCAAGGCGTTGACGTAGACCTTTTTTCCGTCGGGCGAGAAATGGACGGATTTCGGCGAAAAAACGTAACGGTCGAAATGATCGGCGGGATGGGATGGATTGGGGTCGTAGTGCTGAAACCGGGCGACCAACTCGAGCGCCAGGGGGGGGCGGCCGCCGGAAGGGGACTGCGAAGTGACGCCACCCGTGGGTGCTTGCGCCCGGGTACCGATCGGCACACGTACCAGCGGGTCCAGCTTCCCCTCCAGTTGCTGCCGTGCCTGATCCAGGAATTCGGGCAATTCCGGGATGTCCACGCCGAGATCGCGCGCGATTTCCCAATGGCGCACGACATCGGCCCAGCGCCCCAGTACCCAGTAACTCCAGCCGATCTCGTAGTTGGCCCGGCCGTGGAAAGGTTCCTTTTGCAACGCAAGCAGATAAGCCTCGATGGCTTCCAGGGTATGCCGTTCCTTTTGCAGCGCCAATCCGCGGAGATAGGCCCCGTGAGCGGTTTCCGATTCGGTGGCGGTCAATATTTCAGGCCCCGGTGCGAGCGCAATGGCCAAAACGAGGCCCAGCGTGATCGCTGCGGCAAGAGAGACGATCGAAGATGATGCACCGGGGTGCCGCGAGCGCGGCGTTGGGGCACGATCCGGGGCGGACAGGGTCAAAGGCATCGCGGCATTTGGCGCCGTAAGGGGTCGTGGCAGGAAATTCCAGGCCCAAAACATATCATAATTTCTCCAAGCTGCCACACACCGAAAATTTTGCTATGGAGAAAGAATAAATATATGGCGGCCAAGAAGGTTCGCTTGTTTTGATCTCGCACTTGGAAACCTGCCCGCAAATGGCCAAAGGATTGGAAGGCGTAAGAGTGATCGAAGTGGCGGCCACCATTGCCGCGCCTTTCGCCGGTAAGCTCATGGCCGACCTGGGCGCCACGGTGGTCAAGGTGGAGCCGCCCCAAGGCGAGCCGCTGCGCCACCAGGGACCCTTTCGCGACGGTCTTCACCATCGCGAAGGCGGCGGCTTGCATTTTGCCCTCAACGGCGGCAAACGCTCTCTCATACTCGATCTCCACACGCCGGAGGGGCAGGAACGCCTGGCCGGCCTGGCCGCGCAAGCGGACATTCTGCTGCACGACCACCCGGCTGGCGCAATGGCAGCCCTTGGTCTGGATTACGAGCGTCTTGCGGCCGGAAATCCTCGGCTGGTGATGGCGTCGCTGACCCCCTTCGGCCAGAGCGGCCCCCATCGGAACTACGCCGCCGCCGATCTGACCCTGATTCACGGCGGGGGCTGGGGCTGGCTTTGCCCGACCGGCTCGGATCGGCCCGATGATCCGCCCATCAAACCGTTCGGCCAGCATGCCCTCATCATGGCCGGCATGCACGGGGCCATGGCCGCTCAGGCCGCTTATTACGGCGCACTGACACATGGCCGGGGGGAGCACATCGATCTCTCGGTGCAGGAAGTCGTGGCCTCGATGCTGGAGCAGAATCTGACCAAGTACACCTACGAGGGGCTCGTCACGTCGCGGCTGGGCATCCACTTCTTCGGGCCGTGGGGATTCTACCCCTGCAAGGACGGACGCCTCTTCCTGGTGATCGTCGAGGAAGACCAATGGGATCGGCTCAAGGAACTCATGGGCCGCCCGGAGTGGGCCGAATGGGAGGTCTTTGCCGACGTTTACCTGCGCGGAGAAAACATGGATGTCCTCAACGTCTACCTTTCCGAATGGACGGCGGGATGGAGCGTGGAGGAATTGTTTCACCTCTGCCAGCGGAATCGCATCTGCGTCGCACCGGTCTTTACCTTTGAACAGCTCTGCAAGGAGCCGCACCTGCGGGAGCGGGGCTTCCTCACCGAACGGGAGCACCCCACCGCGGGCACGGTGACCATGCCCGGCGCGCCCTACCGGCTCAAGGAATCCTGGTGGCGCCTGCCTGCCCCGGCGCCGGATCTGGGCGAAGCCAATGGGCGCAGCGCCGAATTGTTTTCCCCGCGCCCGGGTGGGACTCAAACGGAGTCCCCCGGGAAGGAGGCGCTCACGGCCGCAACGAATCCCGACGGCGGCCGGCTGCCCCTGGAAGGCGTGCGGGTGCTCGATCTGACGTGGGTTTGGGCCGGTCCCTTCTGCACCCTGCAGCTGGCCCACCTGGGTGCGGATGTGATCAAGGTCGAATCGTCTCTGCGGCCCGATCTCGCGCGGCGCATCCAGATTTATCCCCAGGGCATGGAAGAAGGGCTCAACCGCTCCGGCTATTTCAATCAGTGGGGACAGGGCAAGCGCAGTGTCGCCATCAATCTGCAAACCCCCGAGGGGATCGAGCTGGTCAAAGCCCTGGCGGCCCGCAGCGACGTCGTCATCGACAACTTCGCCACCGGCGTCACCGGGCGGCTGGGGCTCGACGCCGCAGCGCTGCACGCCGTCAATCCCGACCTGATCGTGGCCTCGATCACCGGCTACGGCCAGACCGGTCCGTTGCGCGACTACATGGGTTACGGCCCAGCCATCGTTCCGTTGGGCGGCATCACCTCCATCACCGGCTACGGCGATGGCCAGCCCCAGGAGGTGGGCATCAGTTACGGCGACCCCAACGGCGGTATCTACACCGCCTTCGCCATCGTCGCGGCGCTC
Organism: SAR324 cluster bacterium; assembly: GCA_022574555.1. Classification (GTDB taxonomy): domain Bacteria; phylum SAR324; class SAR324; order SAR324; family JACQKK01; genus JACZRV01. The sequence continues at coordinate 4,059 of JACZRV010000146.1, read as the reverse complement.
AACGCCCGCCGGCTTCACGGGGGCGGGCAGGTAATCGAGCTGTCCCTCTGGGAAGCCATTTGCAATACCGCCATCGAAGGATGGGTGGGTCACGTGATGGGCGCCGGCCACGTCCCCATGGGCAATCGCGACCCGCGCTTCGCCCCGCACAATGTCTACCGCTGCACCGGGGAGGATGCCTGGATCGCGATCGCGGTCACCGATGACGCACAGTGGCAATCCCTCTGCCGGGCCATCGGCCAGCCCGATCTGGCCGGCGACGCCCGATACGAGGAGCTCGCCGGGCGCAAGGCCCACGAGGACGAGATCGACCGCATCGTCGCCGCATGGTGTGCCACGCGGGAGCGCTGGGAAATCACCCGCCACCTGCAAGCCGCCGGCGTGCCCGCCTATCCCTCCCAATCCAACAAGGACCTGACCGAGGACCCGCACCTGGTGGCGCGAGATTATTTCACCAGGCTGCCCCACCCCGAAGTGGGCACGCGCATCCATCCCGGCATCCCCTGGAAGCTGCGCCACGCCCGCAACGGCGTGCGTTCCCCCGCCCCCTGCCTCGGCGCCGACACCGACGCCGTGCTCACCGAACTCCTGGGAAAGAGCAAGGAAGAGCTACAGGAACTGCGGGAGAGGGAGGTGTTGGTGTGATTCATACAAGTATTTCCAAAAGCAGTGTGCGACGATGGCAAAAGTGAGTCAACCTCGCTCGTGGCCGTCGAAGAGATGTTTTCAGAAACGATACCTCGGCCCAGAGCGCCAATTGATAACCGGGGGCCGACAATCTGATTCGCCGGGGGCACGCGTTCCCCTAAAAATTGAATTTGCCACAGACAGTAAGTTTATTGATAGTAATTGCATGACCCAAGTCGCCATCATCGGAGCCGCGGGGCTTTCCGGGTTGGAACTAATCCGCATTTGCAGCCGCCATCCGGGGGTGGAGCTGGTGGCGGTTTCCTCGGCCAGGTATGCCGGGCAGGCGGTGGGGGAGGCCTTTCCCGAGCTGAGCCGGGTCGATCTGACGTTCACGCCCCACGATGCGGCATTGAACGGCGCCCAGGCCGCGTTCCTGGCGGTGCCCAACCAGGCCAGCCTGGAGATCGTGCCCGGACTGCTGGAACAGGGTCTGCGCGTGATCGATCTCTCCGGCGTCTTCCGGCTGCGGGACGTGCCCCGCTTCGAGAAGTTCTATCATCTGCAGCACACGGCGGCCGCTGCGTTGCGCGAGGCCGTCTTCGGGCTGCCCGAGGTCTATCGGGAGCGGATTCCCGCCGCGCGCTTGGTGGCCAATCCAGGCTGTTATGCCACCGGGGCGTTGCTGGGCCTGCTGCCCCTGGGCGAGCTGACGGCCCGGCTGACCGCCCCGCCGGTGATCGATGCCAAGTCCGGCGTTTCGGGCGCAGGTGGCCGCGTGGAGGACGAGTCCACCCTCTTCATGGCGGTCAGCGAGAACTTCAAGGCTTACAAGGTCTTCACCCATCAGCACACACCGGAAATCGAGCAGGTGCTGGCCGACGCCACCCCCTACGATCCGGCGCGGCAGGGGCCGGTGGTCTTCACGCCCCACCTGCTGCCCATCGCCCGGGGCATCTTCAGCACGATCTACCTGCGCTTCGACCGGCCAGTATCCCGGAGCGCCATGTGGACGGCCTATGGCGATTTCGCGGCGCGGGAGCCATTCGTCATCTTGCTGCCCGACGGCCACTCCGCCGAACTGAGCATGGTGCGGGGCACCAACGATTGCGTCATCTCCCTGCACGCGGATGAGACCGGCGCCAACTGGGTCGTGGCCACCGTCATCGACAACCTGGTCAAAGGCGCCGCGGGCAATGCCGTGCAGAACCTGAACCTGATGTTCGGCATGGAGGAGACCGCCGGTCTGGCATGACGGTCCAATCGCGGTCACTGGGCCTGAAAGGTCCGTTCCGGTGGAATTGCAGACCTCGAAAATTCCGGCTGCGGATGGGGCCGAAACCATCAAGGAACCTTTGGGATGCAAGCGATCAATTCGATAGGGGAAAATATTTGCGGCAAACCGTCGCGTTCCACGGTGCTCCCACCGGCCCGGCGGCGATTTCCGCGATGGCAATTCCGGGGCCTCGCCGTGGCTTTGGCCTTGACCGCTGTGTCCGTCACGGCAGCCGCCATGACCCTCCACCCCTCCGCGGCCAACGCGGAGGAGGAGGGGCGAAAGGCGGTCGCCGGGAAGAGCCTGGCCCGGATGCCCGACCTCCAGGGAGATATCGCGGCCATCCGGGAAGGGAAGCGCGTCTACCACGTCCACTGCGCGGAATGCCACGGCGATACCGCGCGGGGCCGCATGGGGCCCAATCTTTCCGACGACATCTGGTTCAACGACGCCAGCACCTACGAGAAACTGGTCGGCATCATCACCTACGGGGTCAGGGGCCGGCCCATGCGGCCCTGGGGCACCAAGCTGCCGGCGATGCAGATCAGGCAAGTCGCGGCGCTGATCCTGCACTTCCGCGAATGCCCCGACGAGACGTGGAAAAGCTGCATCGATCCCCGGTAGGGGGACGGCCGCGGCGGGATCCGGGCGTTGCTGTTCCGGTTACGGAGAGACGCTGAATTTCAACTCTTTGAGATTTTCCATGGGGATACCACGCTTTCCGAGGTCCAGCATTTCGATCCCCACCACCTGGTCCCGCTCGTTGAAGTCCAGCACGATGCCAGGGCGCACCTCTTCGGAATCGACGATCTTCGAGTCGTCAAATCGCAGGTATAACGCGTCGGCTTCCTGATCGTAGTATACTCTCATAATCCACTATCAAACTGTTTATTTAACCTTTCAGTATGTTAGACCAAATTTGAAAAATTATATTCATAATTCTCTATATATTGCAATAGGATCAATCACAATTTCATTGGGAAGTTTTCCGACCATTATCTTTTCTAAATCCTCCATTTTTGAAATCATTTCGAAAATTGCTTCTTTTATTTGTGGTTGAGTAGGTATTTCAGAAGAATCCGTTAAGAAATTCTTTGCATTCGTGTCTTCCAATATTTCGTCAGATGTTTGACCTAGGGAAGATTGAGCTATTATTCCAAATAGGGAGAAGTTCTTTTCTGATATCCTTGAATATTTTTTTATGAATAGGTCTTTTCCCTCTTTTAACATGTCAACTTTTAATAATGCCGAAAATAAAACTCGAATGCTCGACTCTAATTCTGATCCTATCGGAATTTGCAATTCCAGTTGATCACCATATGCATATTTAAGAACATATATTAATTTCTCCGCCATTTTTGGATCTAACGACACCCCAGCCTCTCTCGTAATATTTTTTACATTTTCTAGGGATTTCATCCTTTGTTTTATCTGCGCTTGATCGTTTCTATTTTTAGTATTTTTTAGTTCTTTTTTTAATTCGTCTAGTGAATTTTCCCGTTCTTTGAATGTAGAAAGAAAAATTACCGCTTCGCTAAGGTTATTAATTTCTTCAATGATATGTATGAGCGATTCGATGTCATTGATGGTCGCGTTTCCGGTCACCTTTATAAAATTAAAATCTTCGATCTTTTGAATTTGAGTGGAATAATTCTCCTTGTCGATTATTAGCACCTTTCCGTCTGATATCAATTTTTCTTCGAACAGAACGTAAGAGTAATCGTGCAATATACGCTTCTCTGTGGTACCTCTTTCATGTGATAATATGTCAGCTATTATATTACCGCTACCCAGCGGGCCTTTTTGTTCTTCTGCGTCATGTTTTGTGTGTGTTTCTAATTTGATTATATAGTCGGTCAATCCTTCGAATATTTGCGAAGATATTGAATACATCTTATATTCATCCAAATATAAGAATGACCGAATTGATTGAGAAATAGACATATTATCTCTTCCTGTGGATATATTCTCGGTAATATTTATTCCTCGTAAATATTAAAGTGACTACAGAAAATATAACACCCGCAATTATCGCTATTGCAGATACGAACGTTAATATATTGCCAATAAAGGTGTGCACGAGATAATTTGATTATACGATGTTAGCGTGGCATTTCTCGAGACATGCGATGATTAATCGAGAAGCTAATTAATAT
>JACZRV010000145.1 GCA_022574555.1 SAR324 cluster bacterium | reverse complement strand
CATGATTGCACCCCATTGAATGCCATCTGTAATCTATATCTTTGATATTATAGGTGTATTAAGCTCTCAATCATATTGGAATCATTGCCAGTTGATAATAATTAATTAATCGTAAGATTTCAAGATTAATGTGGTCGATACACACCCCGTGATATTCTCGCGTGAATAGTATTTTTCCCTCCGTTGCTCAGTAATGGTCGCTACCTTTCGAGGTGGCGTGGCCCAGCCCACATTGCCACAGGGCGGGAAATCCACTAAAAGTGTAGGCCCGCCGGTGGAGCGGCCCGGCGGGGGACGTTGGCGGATGGTTGGCGAGGTCGAGGCACAATGAATTTGGACGTCACATTGCGGGATGTATTGGCGCAGGGCGCGGCGGAACGCCCGGCACTGATCGCTCCTGACGCAGGGCTGACGTTCACCTACGGCGAATTGCGGGCTCAGGTCGAAGCGCTCGCGGGCCGCTTGGCCCAATTGGGCATTGGGCGGGGCGACCGCGTGGCCCTGGCCCTGCCCCACGGGCCCGAGGCGATCGTGGCGTTTCTGGCGGCGGCCCTGGCGGGAACCGCGGCCCCGCTCAATCCGGCATACACCGAGGAAGAGTTCCGCTTTTTTCTGGCGGATACGCGGGCCCTGGCCCTGATCACGACCGGAAAATCGGGGCAGGCGGCGCGCAATGCCGCTGGCGCTACTTCGGCGCGCAATGCCACCGGCGGCGATCTGGCGCAATTCTCCCTGGATCGCACGGAAAGCGGATTCGCGCTGAACGGGACGGCGATTTCGCGCCCGGTGCACCTCTCGCCGCCTGCTCCGGACGAGGTGGCCCTGGTGCTGCACACGAGCGGCACCACCAGCACGCCCAAGCGTGTGCCCATCCTGCACCGGGCCCTGGCCCTCTCGGCACGCAATATCGTGGCGAGCTATGCGCTGAGCCCCGAGGACGTGACCCTTTGCGTGATGCCGCTGTTTCACATCCACGGGTTGGTGGCGTCCACCCTGGCCACCCTGCAAAGCGGCGGGTGCATCGTCGTGCCGGAGCGGTTCAACGTGCTGGCCCTATGGAAACAGATCGAATCCCACGACATCACCTGGTTTTCGGCGACTGGGGCCATGCACCAGATGATCCTCAACCGGGCCCGGCAACGGGACGAACGGCACACCGGTCACCGTCTGCGGTTTATCCGCTCCTCCAGCGCACGGCTGCCCGAGCCGGTGATGACCGAGATGGAGGAGCGGTTCGGCGTGCCCCTGTTGGAAGCATATGGGATGACCGAAGCGGCCCACCAGATGGCCTCCAATCCCCTGCCTCCGGCAGCGAGAAAGCCAGGCACGGTGGGGAAGGCCACGGGAATCGAGCTGGCGGTCGTGAGCGAAGCAGGCCGGCCCTTGCCCACGGGCCAAGTGGGGGAAGTCGTGATCCGGGCGCCCACGGTGATCGGGGGCTACGAGAACAATCCCCAGGCCAACGCCTCGGCTTTTTTCGGAGACTGGTTCCGCACGGGCGACCAGGGTGTGTTGGACGGCGAGGGATACTTGCGGCTTACCGGGCGGCTGAAAGAGATCATCAACCGGGGTGGGGAAAAGGTCTCGCCCATCGAGGTGGATGAAGTGTTGTTGACCCACCCCGCGGTCGCGGAGGCGGTGACGTTCGGCCAGCCGCACCCCACCCTGGGGGAAGCCGTGGCCGCCGCGGTGATCGTCAGCGGCGAGGTCACCACGGCCGAGCTCACCGCCCACTGCCGTCAGCGGCTGGCGCGATACAAGGTGCCGCAGAATTTCTATATCGTCGACACCATCCCCCGCACCGCCACGGGCAAAATCCAGCGCAGGAAGGTGGCCGAGGTGCTGGTGGGAGGGGGGCTGGATGCCGGTAAGGACCCTGCTGATTCGGCCACCACCGGGGCGGGCCGGTGAAATTCGCCATTGTCGGCGCGGGGGCCATCGGTGGACTGCTGGGCGCAAAGCTGGCCCGGGCGGGGGAGGATGTGGCATTGATCGCGCGCGGCAGCCATCTGGCCGCCATCCGCGAGCGCGGTTTACGCCTGGAGGCCGGCGAAAACGCCTTCACGGTGCATCCGCCCGTCAGCGACGATCCAGCGGAAATCGGAGTGGTGGATGTGGTGATCATCGCCCTGAAAGCCCACAGCCTGCCCCCATTCGTTGAGCGCCTGAAGCCTCTGCTGGGTGTGGAGACGACGGTGGTGACGGCCATGAACGGGCTCCCCTGGTGGTATTTTTACCGGCACGGCGGGGAGTGGGAGGGCACCACCCTCTCTTCGTTGGACCCTGGCGGCGTTATTGCGAACACCATCGGCGTGGAACGCGTGATGGGCTGCATCGTCTTTCCCTCGGCGGAAATTCCAGCCCCTGGCGTGATCCGGCACGTGGAGGGCAACCGGTTTTCCCTTGGCGAACCGGACGGAGCCAAGAGCGAGCGCGCCGTCCGCATCTCCCAGGCGCTGATCGGCGCAGGATTCAGGGCGCCGATTCGCACGCGCATCCGGCACGACATCTGGGTCAAGCTGATCGGCAACATGGTCTTCAACCCCCTGAGCGCGCTCACCGGGGCCACATTGCGCGAAATCGCCGAGCATCCCCCATCCCGTGAACTGGCGCGGGAAATGATGATCGAAGCCATCGGGGTCGCAGAAAAGCTGGGAATCGAGTTGGACATTACCGTCGATCAACGGATCGAGGGGGCGCGCAAGGTGGGCGGCCACAAAACCTCCATGCTCCAGGACCTGGAAGCGGGCAAGCCCCTGGAATTGGAGTGTATGGTGGGGGCCGTATTGGAATTGGGCCGCCTGGTGCGTGTGCCCATGCCCCGCACCGAAGCCGTCTACGCCGCAGCCAAACTGTTGGATCAGGTGCGGGCGCAGGGGAGGTAACGGCGAATCATTTGCTGCGAGGAGATTTTTGCATGAAGTCCCTGATGATCCTGCGCCACGCCGAGGCGGCGGCCGGCAACGGTCCCGATATCGAGCGCAGCCTGACCGGCGCCGGCCGGGCCCAGGCCCATGCGCTGGGCAGATTGTTGCGGGAATGGAATATGCCCTTGGGCCGCATCGTGTGCTCCTCGGCCAAACGCACCCGGGAAACCGCCGAATTCCTGGTGGCCGGGCGCGAAGCCGAGGTCCCGCTGATCGTCGCCGAAGAACTCTACAACGCCTCCGGTGAGGGCCTGCTCAAGTACCTGCAAAATTTGCCCGACGACGGCGACCGTGTGTTGCTGGTGGCGCATGTCCCCGGGGTGGCCGAGCTGGCCAGCATGCTGGTCACCGAGCACGTCGACCTGGCGCTGATCTACAAGGCGGCGACCCTGGTCGAGATCGCCATGGAAGAGGATCGCTGGAGCGAGCTGGATTACGGCGTCGGAATACTGCGCTTGGTGCTGCCTCCAGTCTCCGCCGGGGGGTGATGCCGCTGCCGGGAATGGTGTTGGAACCGCCGATGAACGCGGATGGACGCCGGTAGCGCATCGGAAGCACTCCAGTTCGGCGATCATCGAAATTTATCGCCGGTGCCGATCTCCAAAATCGTACCTATCATTATTTGGGGGGAGGACTCTGGTCCCGAACCCCAACCTCGGGCCTCGGGGCACTCGAATAAGCGATGAAAGCGAGGGATCTGGAAAAGCTGTTGGGGGCCGAAGGTTGGAGCTTGGTTCCAGGCCGTGGTAAAGGGTGTCACAGGATATACAAACATCCGGATCGCGCCGACATCATCACGATTCCCTGGCACAAGGGAAAAGATCTTCACCCGTGGCTACTAAGATCGATTCTGAAACAGGCAGATATCGAAGGATGAATCACGCATAAGGCGATGGAATACGCAGTCATAATCAGGCGGGACGGTGACGGGTTTAGTGTATTCTTCCCGGATGTTCCTGGATGCTTTTCCTGTGGTGATACCTACGAGGAAGCCTTTCACAACTCGAGGATTGCCCTTGAAGAACACCTGGCAGCACTTCGGGACTTGGGCAAACCCATCCCCAAACCCAAAAGCCGGGCCGCGACGATCTCCGTCAAGGCGTCCTGATCCCTCTCCTGTCTGGAATAGGGCCGAGGCGCTTGTCGATCCCTTGATTGGCGCATCGCCGCCGCAGGTTTCGGCGTCGATTCCAGTGATTATTATCGTGGCGGTATGACCGATTCGCCAACGCCCACATCCTTGGACTTCTCCAGCCTGCCCGCTTTTTTGGGCAGCACCTCGGCTCTGATCGGTCAGGCGCTGGCCCAAGCGCTTCCTGATGGCGAGCCGCGCGCGTTGCTTTACGACCTGGCCCGTGATTATCCGCAAAGGGGGGGCAAACGATTCCGGCCCGCCCTGCTGCTCCTGAGTTGCGCTCTGGTGGGGGGAAAGCCCGCCCAGGCCCTGCCCTCGGCGGTGGCGCTCGAGCTGTTCCAGAACTTCGCTTTGGTGCACGACGATATCGAGGATGGCTCCCTGCTGCGGCGGGGCCGGCCCGCCTTGCACCGCATCCACGGCGTGCCCCTGGCGATCAACGCGGGAGACCTGCTCTTCGGCTTGATCTTCGAGGTACTGGCGCAAAATGAATCGTTGCTCGGTGCCGGGACGGCTTGGTCGGTGCAGCGCGAATTCAGCCGGGTCTTCCGCCACACCTTCGAGGGGCAGGCCTTGGACATTGGGTGGGCGGCAAGCAACCACTGGCCCAGCCGCGACGAGTTCGAGACCATGATCCGCCTCAAGACCGGCTGGTATTCCGGACGTGGCCCCTGCCGCATCGGGGCGCTTATCGGCGGCGGTAGCGAAAAAGACATCGACGACCTGGGCCAATGCGGTGAGCTGCTCGGGATCGGATTCCAAATCCGCGACGATTTGCTCAATCTGGCGCCGGACACATCTCAGCAGCCGCCGGGAGCTTTTGCCGGCGGTTACGGCAAGGAGCGGGGCGGGGACATCGCCGAGGGCAAACGCACCCTGATCATCATCGAGCTGATGAAAAAACTGCCCGCGCCGGATGTCGCGCGGGTCGAGGATATCCTGAACGCGCCGGCCGAATCCACGTCGCCCGGCGACATCGAATGGGTCATCGCTACGGCCGAACGAACCGGCGCCATCGCGGAAGTGAGGGCTCGCTGCGAGGCCCTGGGACAGGACGCACGCAATCTTGCGGAGAAGCTGCCGCCCTCACCGCAACGGAAGCTGCTCGCCGAATTGACGGATTACCTGATGCTCGACCGGTGGTCCTGAAACCGGCGCCTGACGAACCGATGCCCCGCCCCGGCAGGTTGACCCTGCCGAAGCCGGAAGACATGGCCCCAATGATGCGGTGCTGTGCTGCTTGGAAGTACCGCTACTTGGAAGTGTCGATCTTGGCGATGATATCGCCCGTGGTCTTGGTGATCCCGGTGGTAATCGGCTTGTCGCCGTTGCAACCCGGACCGGCCAAGGCCAGACTGGCGGAAAAGAATAGGGCCAAAGCGGTGAGGGCGATCAGCTTTTTCATGGCGCGCTCCTAACTGAGAGTAACCGATAAAATTGGTTAAGCGATCTAATTTATCTTTATCGTCATGCAATGCCAATGTCAAATTTCAATGACAAATCTCGCCGCACATAATGCCGGGAATTTTCGATAGCGGGTGGTATAGGCAAGGCTGCACGAGGCCAAGGTGGATATGACCGCACGATTAGAAGCAATTCAAGGAGACATCACGAAACAGAAGCTGGATGCCGTCGTCAATGCGGCCAATACGACCCTGCTGGGTGGGGGCGGCGTTGACGGAGCGATCCATCGTGCGGCGGGCCCCGAGTTGCTCGCCGCATGCCGCACCCTGGGGGGCTGTCCCACCGGCGAGGCGCGGATCACCAAAGGTTACGGCCTGCCGGCCCAATGGGTGATCCACACCGCCGGCCCGGTTTGGCACGGCGGCACCGGCGGCGAAGCCGGGTTGCTGGCCGATTGCTACCGGAACAGCCTCGCCCTGGCTATTGATAATGGCGTCCGCAGCATCGCCTTCCCCGCCATCAGCACTGGCGTCTACCGTTTTCCCATCGACCGCGCGGCGGCCATCGCATTGGAGGAAACCCGGAAATTCCTGGCGCGCCGCGGGGAAATCGAGCAGGTGGTGTTCGTCTGCTTCGACGACGCCAACTTCTCCGCCTACCGGCAAGGCCTGCAGACCGGTTGAACCTGGCGGCGGCCCACGGTCACGGCGGCGGCCCGTGGTTACATGCATCGGCCCACGTTCACAGGCGGTGGCCGGCTTGTTTCCCTCCCGTGACGCATGTGTTAGGGGGAAAGGCCAGTGAAATGCGGATCGAATTCACCCGGCAATATTACCTTGCAATATCACGCGGCAATATCACGCGGCAATATCACACTGCAAAGAAACCGCCCGACCGGCGATTAAGGAAGTCACAGATGGCGATCGCGGCCCTATCCCAGCCTTCCGCGTCCACATCCGATCTGCTCCGCGAAGGCGAGCAGTCGCTGATGTTCACGGTCAACCGCCCCGATTTGGTCATGGTTCGCGGAAAGGGCAACTACCTGTGGGACGCCGACGGTAAGCGTTATCTGGATTTCATCGCCGGCTGGGCCGTCACTTGCCTGGGACACAGCCCCCCCGCCCTGGTTCGCGCGATGAACCGGCAGGCCAAGGTCTTGATCAACGCCAGTCCGGCCCTGCTCAACGAGCCGATGATCCGGTTCGCTAAGCTGCTTACCGGCCTCTCGTGCCTGGACAAGGTCTTTTTCACCAGCAGCGGCGCGGAAGCCAACGAGGGCGCCCTCAAACTGGCCCGCAAGTATGGCGCGGTCAAGCTGAACGGGGCCTACGAGGTCGTCACGACGTGGAACAGCTTCCATGGCCGCACCCTGGCCATGATGTCCGCGACGGGCAAAGAAGCCTGGGAAAGCCTGTTCGAGCCCAAGGTGCCCGGCTTCGTGAAGGTTCCGTTCAACGATCTCAAGGCCATGCGCCAAGCGGTGACCGATAAGACCTGCGCCATCATGATCGAGCTGGTACAGGGGGAAGCAGGCGTCTTCACCGCCGACAAAAAATACATGCGTGGTCTCCGGGAATTATGCGACGAGCGGGGGATATTGCTGATCCTGGACGAAATCCAGACCGGCTTTGGCCGCATCGGCAAGCTTTTCGGTTACGAGCATTACGGGATCGAGCCCGATATCATGACCCTGGGCAAGGGGATCGGCGGAGGATTTCCCCTATCGGCCATGTTGGCCAAGGACGCGGCGTGCGTTTTCGAACCGGGCGACCAGGGCGGCACGTACACCGCCCAACCCCTGGCCATGGCCGCCGGACTGGCAACTGTCACCGAATTGATCGCCAAAAAGTTGCCCCGCAAAGCCCATCTGCGGGGTAATTATCTCCGCCGCCAACTCAAGGTTATGAGCGCCGAGTTCGGATTCACAGAGATGCGCGGCATGGGCCTGCTTCAGGCAGTCGATCTGCCGCAGCCCAAGGCTGCCGACGTGGCCGATACGTGTCGCTTGGACGGACTGTTGATCAACGCCCCCAGACCCGAAACCCTGCGCTTCATGCCGGCCCTGACCATCTCCAAAAAGGAAATCGACGAGATGGTTGGCATCCTCTCCGGCGCGATGCGGCGAGTGCTGTAAATAGACGTAAATAGCTCCGGTAATTGGACCCCGTAAGTCCGAACCTCTGTCAGCCAGACTTCCGATCGTCCAAACTTCGTAGTCCTGGAGATGTCCCGGTGAACGGGATATGAGAGCGAAAACTGACGGAATCCGCAATGGTGCAGGGAAAGGGGAAATCGCACCGGGTCGCACCTCGCCCGCGTCGTATGCCATGGGGACTGCCGGTGCTGAATCGTGGCGTGTAGGAGGAGGGCCTTGCAGGTTTATTTGGAGTGGGTTTACTTGGGCATCAGTTCGAATCCGTACAGAACGAGCTTATCGATTTCATGCTGCCCGAAACCGAGGTTTTCGCCAATCTCGCGGATCATCTCCTTTTCCTTGTTGGCGAAGTCCTTATCGGCCACGGCGACCCGGATCAAGTCGATGATCATGGACATGGCGACCTTGCGGTTTATTCCGCTTGGCTTGCCCAGCGGGGGAATGGTCTTGAACTGGATGAATTTTTTCAATCGGTCGACCGTGGCTTCATCCTTGACCATATTGGTGATCCTGACCAGAAAATCGACCTCGGAGCGGTCGATGTTTCCGTCCGCAAGCACCATGGCGATCATCGCGGTGGCGAACCAACCCCGTTGACGCTCGTTCAGCGCGGTGATTTTGGTCTTGAAGTCAATATCCATTGCCGTGATCCACTGGGACAAATCAATATTCGATCCACACTGTCTTGAGGCACTGCGGTCCCATCGCAAAGACGCATCGCCTCTGGGGAATAAAATATACGACAGATTTCCCTTGCTGTCTCGATAACGCTTAACGCATTAAATGGCAACCCGCACCATCCGATCGCCATCGGATCCACGCCGGCCCGGCAGCCGAGACCGATGGGTTACATTTCGTGGCAGTTCGTTGCACGGTACTCGCAACCCGCGTCCGATCGTGAGTGCGTAATTCCCCTCACGATGGCAATCACGCTTCTTGTGGCTTCTCGATCGGCAGGTCCAGCCGATCCCCCCACTCTTTCCACGACCCGATGAAGTTGTGCAACTGTTCGTACCCCAGCAAGCGCAACGCCAGGTAGGCGTGGGATGAGCGGTATCCGCCTTGTCAGTAGGGGACTACGGGTTTGTCCCGCGTGATCCCGGCGTTTTCGAAGAGCATGGCCAGCTCCGCCTGCGGCTTGAAGCGGCCTTTTTCGTCCAGATAATGGGTCCATTCCAGGTGCACCGCCCCGGGCAAGGCACCGCTCCTGGCGGCCCGCACCGAGCGGCCATAATACTCGTCGTCGTTTCGGGTATCCAGGATCACCAGTCCTGGCTCGCCAAGCCGGGCATGAAGATCGTCGGCGGACATGAAAAGTTCGGGTCGAAGGTTCGGCTTGAACGAGCGCGCACGCGGCGCTGTCATTTCCCGTGACGTCTCCAAACCCGCTTCGCGCCATGCCGCCAGACCGCCGTCCAGCACGTGCACGTCTTCGTGGCCCAGATACTCCAAGAGCCAGAACGCGCGGGCGGCCCTGATGCCCGACGTCTCTTCGTAGGCCACAACCGTGTGCTCCAGCGAAATTCCCCGCAGGGCGAACTGAGAGCGCATCATGTGAATGAACGCGTCGAGGAGCTCAGGCGTCGTCTTGGTCAGGCCCAGACCGTAGAGGTCCAGATGGACGGCTCCGGGTATCCATCCATGCTCGGCAAGCTCGTGGGTGGGCCGCACGTCCAGCAGCACCAGCGACGCTTCTCCCAACCGATCCTTCAGGGCCTGGGGGGAGATCAGCAGGTGACCGTTGGGAAAGTCATCGTGGCGATCCATGGCAGATTCCGGAATCAGGGTTCTTGCGTCGGCCATTATATGGATATGGGACCGGCGTTGTATGAGACCGGCCATAAGACGCGGGCCGCACCTGCGGCCTTCCAATAGGCTTATGCGCAACCGGTCCTCGGACCATGCATACCAATCCCCACGGGCCCAGGCAACCGGGCGCAGGTGACGCCGAACTCTCTGATTCTTGGCGGCCTTGCTAATATTACTTTGTTAGAAATTTTGTTCGTTTCGTTATGCCCGGTTTAGGATGTCATCGCGTCTTCGATTCAAGGAGGAACGATGGCCCTAACCAAAGCAGGCCCGGAGCCACTGGCGGGGCTGATGTGTTTGTCCTTCAGGTCGGCATAGGTGCGCACGGCCGAATCCCGCCGCACCGCGGCCTGAAAGGCGGCCGGGTAGAGGGTGGCGAAATGACGCACGTTTTTTTGTGCCTCGCGGTACTTGCCCCGTCCCAGGTAGCCATCGTAGGTGGTGTTGCCGTAAGAGAAGCCGATCTCCGCGTTGCGCTGGTTGATGTCCTTCACGTTGCTCACGCCGCCGCCCGGCCCGCTGGAAGT
>JACZRV010000144.1 GCA_022574555.1 SAR324 cluster bacterium | reverse complement strand
ACACAGGCTTTCGATTGAGGAACGGGAGTGTTGAAAAAAGCCAATTTATCAACTAACTGATATTACAAATGTAATTGGCTTCGTTTGGATTTTTGGCGATCCGCTCCCGATCAGCCTGGTGCGGAAGAGCAAAACTCGCCCTTTATCAAAAGTTTACAATATCAAACGGATTAAGTCAATAAGCAATTTCAAAAATATCAATGGCATAAGGACACACTGGTGCTGTAAGGAGCACCGATACCCCACCATCGGAAAACCTGATAGACTATCGACGCGGGCGATCCCTATCCGGCCGGTGTCTTTTACTGGCCAGATGGATTTGAGGGGGTAGATCGCCCTTTCCTCCGGGTTTCCTCATTAGCGCATATCAGCTTGTACCTCGAAATTGCCTATGGTGCCGGACTCGTAGTTTTGCCATTATGTTTCGTCATGAGCAAAAAGCCTGAGCAGATCGCATTTGCGCCAGAAGACTGGATACCCCCTGGGATCGGGGTCATTTCCGACCAGCGTAAGGACCTGCCCAAAATCGCGAAAAACGCGAAGCAGACAGCAGCTATAGAGGAGAAGTTGCCACAAATCCCTACAACGCATCGCCTCTACAACGCGGACGCCCGCAACTTGGAATTCCTGCCAGACGGTAGCGTCCAACTGGTTGTCACGTCTCCCCCTTACTGGACACTGAAGAAGTACCGCGAATGCGAAGAGCAGCTAGGGCATATTACCGACTACGAGGATTTCCTTGAACAGCTTTGCAAGGTCTGGGAGGAATGCTATCGCGTTCTCGTTCCCGGAGGCAGGGTGGTTTGCGTCGTGGGCGATGTTTGCCTATCAAGGCGGAAGAACAAGGATGGACACACCGTCATACCGCTTCACTCTAGTATTCAAGAAAATTGCCGAACCATCGGCTTCGCAAACCTCGCTCCAATTATCTGGTACAAGATTTCTAACGCCGCCCATGAGGCCTTGGGCAATGGCGCCGGGTTCCTCGGAAAGCCTTATGAGCCTAACGCTGTCATCAAAAACGACATTGAATTCATCCTAATGTTGCGGAAGCCCGGCGGATACCGCAGTCCGAGCATTGCAACGAGAATTTTATCCGTAATTCCCGAAGCCAAACACCACCAGTGGTTTCAACAGATATGGACGGGGCTCCCAGGAGTATCGACGAGAAATCATCCAGCGCCTTATCCTTTAGAACTGGCAAGGCGTCTTGTCAGAATGTTCAGTTTCGTGGGTGACACGGTCCTCGATCCATTCATGGGAACCGGAACTACAATCGTGGCGGCAGCCAATTGGGGAAGAAACAGTGTTGGAGTCGAAGTAGATTCCGAGTATTTCAAAAAAACGGTGCGTAGGATTGAAAACGAAACGAGGCATTTTTTTTCTGGGGCCACCACCACGGTGCAATAATTTATGATTGACACAGATGCATTACTCGGAGAGGCGGTTAAGCATTTTTGGAAGACAAGAGCTCATCAGAGGAAAAGACAAGGAGGAGCGACCGGGAGAAAAGATGCTGGAAACCGCGCGGCAGTTACCGGCGGAAAGCACGCCGATGGTTTTGTAGCTTTGATTGCCGCAATTGCACAAGATGCCGGTCTTCCAGACACATATATACATACCACGCAGAAGCGGCCGCGAACCATCCCCGGTTACTTCCGACCGTGCAAAGAATGGGATGTCGCGGTCACGTCTGGAAATGACCTGGTCGCTGTGGTTGAGGTGAAAAGCCAAGTGGGTAGTTTTGGTAACAATTTCAACAATCGAGTGGAAGAAGCATTGGGCAACGCCATAGATTTCTGGACAGCATATAAAAAGGGATTGTACCAGCCGTCTTCAAGACCGTGGGTTGGATACCTCTTCATGCTTGAGGAACATCAAAAAAGCTTTCAGCCGACCAAACGCATCGATTTGCAGCCGTTTCCAGTTGACAATGACTTCCAAGAGCTCTCCTACGCCAAGCGATACGAGATGGTTTGCCTGCGACTGGTCCGGGAACTTTTGTATGACGCCGCATGTTTCATAACTAGCAACCCCAGGGACGGCATCAACGGAAAATTTGACCAACCCAATCCTGAACTAGGCATAAAAAACTTTTCCATTTCTCTATTCGCAAGAGCATCCGCATTCGCAAGGATCAAAGCATAGGCTGGGTGTGTGATTACAACTCTGCGCTCGCCACAATTTCCATTATTCTTCTTGCTTCTTTGATTGTATCGCCGTTCCGGTCCTTGACACAAAATCTTACTACCGCAACTGACTTGGACAATTCTTCTACCGTCAAAGCTTCATCTTCAAACCGTAATTTCATATTGGGCGGGATTCTCATGGGCACGGCGAAAACTATCTTCCATACCCCTTCACCATTTGGTGGGTAAATAATCATTCCGTTTGTTTGGCTTATCGTCTGGTGAAAACGAATTAGTGCAGTGCCCTTGTCCAGTAGCCCGTGAGTAAAAAGGCCCTTGGATGGCGTCATGTAATGAAAGTACTCCCGAATACTGGCAGGGAGTAAAAAAGTTTCCTGTTGAAACGTAATGTTGATTGCACACATATTTGGATATTGAATCGAGACAGTATTAGGCTCAATAGGAGGGGCATTCCAGGGTGTGATCGAAAAAACTGTATCCCACCTGCCGTCAAGGGGAAAAGGAAAATCGAAAATGAAATCCTCCTCCTCGTTGACATCCTGTTCGCAAATTTTGTCCAGACGAGCCAGGTTCGGCACCGAATAGCGGAAAAACGCGAAAACCTGAGAAACGCTTGTGGTGGGTTCTCCGATGATTGAAGCGTTCGATAAACCGTGAAAATTGATCCGTCCCGTCGCGTGATAGGATATTCTCGCTAGCTTGCGTCTGGGTTTGTCATTTCTTTTGAGAGGCGCTTGATCCCACTCTCCTTCTTTACTAATGTTTCCGGAAAAATAATGGTCATTTTCTCCTGTACGAAGAAGAGAAATGTATATTGAGCCATCGTTATTTTGTAGTTTGATGTTAACAAATGCAAAAAGGGTGTTATTGAATCTGATTATAATGTTCATCTCGGCACCCTCTAACACATAGGAAGCTTGAGTTTTGCTGCCGACAATCATAACTTAAGGCCCCACTTATGACCATCTTCCTCAATGCCGGGCCGTTTTCGGGGCTGGATCAACGGCTTTCGCTACAGGAGTAAATCCAGCGCAGGGCCGCAGGCGGGGACCCTTCTTCCACGACGGGCCGCCAAGCCGATCGACGCTGTTCCCACGTCAACTGCCAGTCGGTATGCCATGGCTGTTTCTTTTCTAAAAAAAAGCTGGTAACTTTTGTTATCGGGTTTTGCGATGGTGGGGACTATCGGAAACAAGACTTGCAAAAGTCACCGATTAGGCGGCCACTTCGGTGGCCGCTTTTTTTTCGTTTACATCTTGGGTTGGTACGAAGTAAGTCAGGCCCATCCCATAGGACGGACTCGATCCTACCGCAAGGAGAGAAAAAGTTAACCCGATGGCAAGGTGCCGTCATGTACACGGCGTCGAGGCGGGCATTCAGGATCCCATCGAGAACGCCAACATATTCGGCGGCCCCGAGGGCGGGCCAGATCGCGCATCAGGCTGTGCCAGGAGACCGCAACCTGGCGCTCATCGAGGCGGCGTTGCACTCGCGGAATGGGGGTGCGCCAGGGCCTTCCGCCGTATTTTTTGAACATCGGCCGTGGGAACGGCTTTATTGATGATCCCTGCAAACCCAGATGCGGCGGAGGGTTTCGGCGTTCATCACTGCGGCAATCATCCACAGGAAAGGGTGCACCCATCCGGTCAACGCAGCCAGAAAAATCAAAAATACGCGGATGTCCCGGCCCATCCTGACGAACGCGAAACCCCGGCGGTAGCGAGTGCGCATGAGGTTATCGTATTTGTCCGCGGTGTAGCTGATCAGGAACGAGCCCACCAAGGCGCCGAACCCCGCAACAAGAACCCAGCGGTTCCCCGTTGTAACAAAAGCATACCAGGTCAAACCAAACAGGAGAAAGGCATCCGCATAGCGGTCCAGCACGGCGTCCAACCAGCCTCCATAATTGCTCTGTTGGAATTTTAAGCGGGCCACCTCACCGTCGCAGCCATCCACCACGGAAGCGAATTGGGCCAGTACGCCACCCAGGAGCAACAGGAACCGGTCGCCCGCCAAAAAAAGCGCGGCGGCAGCCATCGAGCATAAAAAGGAGAAAATGGAAATCTGATTGGGGGATATGGGATATTTGACCAGCCAGCGGGAAAGCCGGATGGATAAGGGGCGGTTGAGCCAGCGGGCCACGGGTCCGTCGTTGGGTTTGTCCCGCAATCTTGCAAGCAATTCTATTTCCGCCAGCCGGTAGGCTGCCGGGTCGTCAACATCGATCCAAAATCGCCCTTTCGTGTCCAGGGCTTTGGCCCGGCCTTTGAGCGCCAACCAGCGCATCCCTCCGGATAGTGTCCCGTCCCCGTGTTCCCTGACGCTGGCATGCAAGGCATCGAAAATTGCCGGAGTACATTGGAACAGGCCCGTATCGTACCCGTGGCAATCATCCAGTCCTTTGCCTATTGCAGTAATATTCGCGCCATCCAGATGAACACCGGTGACGTCGTCAAGGTTCACCGAGCGATTCTCCAATTGGCGGTCCACGGCCAACACCACCTCCCCCTCCCCCAGTGGGTAGGTTGCCAGGTCCTTTGCGGTAGCTGGGTCGAACAGGTGGTCAGACATGGACAGAATAAAGGGTTCGGCCAGGCACCCCTGTGCCCGAAGCACCGACAGGCCATTATCCCGTTTCCAGTCAGGGTTGTGAATGGTGGCGATCGGCAGGTCCAGCCTTGCGGACAACTTTTGCAGGAAGCCGGTTAGGGCCTCCTCCTGATAGCCGGTGACGACCAGAAAAGATCCGGCGCCCGCATCGATACCCGTGCGGATTACCCGCTCGATCAAGGGAACCCCCAGCAGGGGAATCAAAGGTTTTTGGGGCCCCATACTCCGCAGCCGGGTTCCCCCACCCGCTGCGATGATCAGCCAGATCAATTGGGCTTTCCGCCCTGCCCGTTGATAAACTGTTCGACCATTTGGTAGGCCTCGTCGTCTGAAAACTGCTCCATGGGATGCTTGCAGTAGTAGGCCGAAGGTGCCTTGAGCACCCCTACCTCGCCACGGTCCATGGCCAGTTTGGCGCACCGGATCGCGTCGATAGCTACCCCTGCCGAGTTGGGGGAATCCTCCACCGAGAGCCGAAGTTCCAGGTTCATGGGCACGTTCCCGAAAAGCTTGCCTTCCATGCGGATGAAACAGACTTTATTGTCCTTTTGCCAGGGAACGTAGTCGCTGGGGCCGATATGGATATTGAAGTCGTCAAGACGATGGGCCGCCACCGATTGCACCGCCTCGGTTTTTGATTCTTTCTTCGAGGCGAGCCGGGTCATGTTGAGCATGTTTAAAAAGTCGGTATTCCCACCCGTATTGAGTTGGTAGGTCCGTTCCAGCTTGACACCTCGTTTTTTGAAAAGTTCGGTAAGAACCCGGTGTGTGATGGTGGCCCCCAACTGGGCCTTGATGTCGTCACCGATAATGGGCAACCCGGCTTCTTCGAAGCGTTTGGCCCATAGGGGATCAGATGCAATGAATACGGGAATGTTGTTCACGAATGCGGTGCCGGCCTTGAGAGCGCATTCCGCATAAAATCGCGTCGCCTCCTCGGAACCCACCGGCAGATAGTTGACGACCACTTCGGTATCCGCCTGCCGGAGCGATTGCACCACATCCTCCATCGAGGGTTCGGGCTCGTCCGCCGGCAAGAAGGTTTGCTCTTCGGGATAATCGGCCATGTGCTCGGAATAGCCATCCAATAATTTGCCCATGCGAACCTGGGTGCCTGACGATGGCAGATCCGGAAAAAATTCCGTGGTGCAGTTGGGTGGGCGGAAAATAGCTTCGTGGACATCTACCCCCACCTTGCGCCGGTCTATGTCGAAAGCAGCCACGACATCGATGTCACCAGCGCCATAGGGCCCGATATACCGGTGCATCAGCCCTACGCCGTCGTCCGCAGCCATTTCCCTGTAGTAGTGCACCCCCTGCACCAGGGAACTGGCGCAATTACCTACGCCCACAATCGCCACCTTGATATTGCTGTTTTTCATAGTCCTCACTTCCTCAAAAAGGAATGCCAGATTGGCGGGTCAGCCTCGGGGACAAACCGCACTGACCACGTGAAATCGGAAAAAGTGCGCTTACTAAAATGAAAAAAGACGAGGGAATGTCATTAGAGAAAGCCCGTTTTGGGCCCGTGCTTCCATGCGAGGGCGTAGGCACATAGCGCAGCGGTAAGTTGGACTCTCTTCTTGGGGCTCATGGTACTGGTTTCCTCCTTACCAATGTGAAGCATCCCCTTGCGAATCGTAAAATTCGACAAGAGCAATCCGCTTTTGATTGCGTCTATGAAAAGAAACGGCTCAAACTCGCCGCTTTCCCGTCATGCGGATACAGGATCGGATTCGCCGGAGAAACACCTTAAAGAATAAGGATTTCGGGGCCTGGAGCTATCCTGCCCGAATCTCACCCGTAAATCCTGCGAAGCGTACGAAGCATTCGGTGTCTCTTCTTATCACTTTTTTCTCCAAGGGAAAGAAAAAAATTCGCTGAGGTGCTTCCTGCCGAATCACCCTCACGAAAGCGACCGGCGTATCCCCATGCCCCTGGCGCAAGGCAGCCACGCCTGGGCAAAGCACCATACACGCCGAACCGCCGTGGAACGGGTCATCAGCCGCCAGCACCGTGTCTGCGGCTTCGAGGCGCAGATCATCCGGCGCCGTTTCTAATCAATCCGGCCGGCCGCCAGGGCGCGCCCTGGCTTGATTGCATCCAGGTTCCCAGACCTGTTGCATCCAGATTCCCAGACATGTAGAGTGCTCACAATGACGCCGGAACCGCGGCGCATCCGAGTCACATCGCCGCAGCCGTCCATACGCAACCGGATCGACGGGAAATTATGGTTAGAATCAAATTATGGTTAGAATCAATCGTGAGGCTCCCGTGATTTCTCGCTTCCGCCAATCGGCGTGGTTGGGCCTGATCGCCCTATTCGTATTCGTACCCTTGAGCGTTCCGCAAGCCGCGGACAAGTCCGTCCAGGCCGATCCGTGGCCCGCGTTGCGGGATGCCCTCCTCGGCGAAGGCCCCATTCTGCAAGATAGGCTCGTGTTCGTGGTCGCCCCCAAAATTGGGGAGGATGCGGCGGCGGTACCGGTCAAACTCAACTTCAGCCCCGAACTGGGCCAGGTAGAAGAAATCCTGGTGATTGCCGAAAACAATCCCTTTCCGTTAATTGCCCGCATCGAGCCCAATATTCGGTTCATCTCCTTTTCGTTACGAATCCGCATGGAGAAAACGGGGCCCATAAGGGCTGCCGTCCGCACCGAAGACGGAATCTGGCATGTGGCCCAAAGGGTGGTTAAGGTCACCGGCGGGGGCTGCTCGGTGGCGGGGGCTGCCGGCTCCCAGCGAGGACGGCGCCATGGTCAGGTGAATGCGACCGCGTTCGTGCGCATGGAAGGCTCCAAGTTGCGCTTTCAACTCGTGCACCCCATGAGTACCGGATTGGCCAAGGACAAAGCCGGCAACCAAATTCCGCCGGATTATATCCGGGAGATCGATGTCCGCGCTGGCGAGCACCGGCTCTTTCGGATGGATATCTCTCCCATCTCCACGAATCCGACATTCACCGTTAAAATGGATGTCGATCCGGCGATACTCACCGACCTGGTCGTGTCGGCGGTCGACACCAACGGCGAGCGATACGCCTCGGAATGGGTGATGATGTCCATGGAGCCCGGCCTGGAATTGCTGCTTCAGGAACGGAATCAGGCCAACCTCTCCTCCGTGAACTAGACCCCTACGTCCGGCGGTTCGGTGGGACGGGATTTCCCAGTCACCCCGCTCCGGGCGGGGGAACCGGCCCCGCGCTGGCCTGATATCGGGCTGACACCGCGTCAATTCGAGCCGGAGCCTCATGCACCGCCAGCCAGCCAGACGCCGCTCACCTCGATTCCGCTGCCTCCCGATGGCCTGCCGGCCGATCCTTGCCGCCTGTCTTTTGACCGCCGTCGCTTCCGGAACGCTCTGGGGAGAGGGGCGCCTCGCGTTGCACCGGGTGGAGGTCGCGCGGGATACCTACGCCTTCATCGGGGAGCAGACCAGCTTCGTTGCCGAAAACGGCGGCAATATGATGAATGCTGGCTTCATCGTGACCCGCCGCGGCGTCGTGTTGATCGATTCGGGTCTCACCCGGAAAATCGCCGAGGAGATGCTGCTCCACATCCGGGAGATCAGCGACGCGCCGATCCATGCCGTGATCAATACCCATTTCCATCCCGACCACACGTTCGGCAACAGCGTATTTGCCGCGCTGGGCGCGTCCATCCTATCCACTCCCGCCGTGCGTGAGCAGCTCGCCACCGAAGGCCCCCAGCTGATCGAGAACATCCACACCCTCGTGGCCCCCTGGGCCGAGGGAACGGCTCTACACCTCCCCGATGGGATGATCACTGGGGATACCATACTCGATCTGGGCGACCACAAGTTGGAACTGATTCTCTTCGAAAACGCCCACACGCGGAGCGACATGGTGGTGTTCGACCGCAGCACCGGCGTGCTGTTCGCCGGCGATTTGGTGTTCCATGGGAGCGCCCCCGCCACGCCCAACTCCGACCTGGAAGGGTGGCTGGAGGCCGTGGAACGATTGCGCGCCATGCCCTGGCGGGTGCTCGTGCCGGGCCACGGCCCGGTGATGCGCAGCAAGGCGGGATTGGATGTGCTGCAGGATTACCTGGCCTGGCTACCCCAGGCCATCGATGCATCCGTGATGGCCGGCGACGACATCAACGACCTGCTGGCCCAGCCCATTCCCTCACCCTTCGACCAGCTGGCCCTGGTGGAATGGCAGTTCCAGCGTTCCGTCCTCAAATATTTCCCGGAGCGGGAAATGCGGCTGTTCCAAGGGCGATGATGCGAACCCTGCCGGTTGCCTTGGCGGGCCGCTCCGTCTCCTTTGTGGCCCTGCTCGTGATCGTGGAGGCCATCGCCTTCACTCCGCGCCCGATACCCGCGCAGGAAGAGCCGGCTGCGTTACTGAGCCGCATCGTCGATCAGCCGTTCGAGGACGTGGTGCTCGCCGTGGTGGACGCCATCAATGGGCAGAATTTCCGCATCACCGGCGAGAACGACATCGGCATGGGGCTGCGCAAACGGGGATACGACGATTTCCCCAATTACCGCATCATTCATTTTTGCAACCTGGAGTTGGCCCGTAAGGGATTACTGGTGGACATGCGCCTGGGGGCGATCATGCCGTGCCGCGTCGCCATCTACGAGGAGGGCGGCCATGTGGTCGTCGTGTTGCCCAGCGCGCAGAGCGTGCTGGCCCCACTGAAGAATCCGGACCTGGCCGCGTTTCAGAGCAAGCTGGAGGCGGTCTATCGCGCCATCCTGGATGAGGTGACCTATTGAGAACGGGGATTCTGCTTGACCCACAGCAGACAGCCATGGGTACTGGAGGAGGTGTGCCGGCTACCCATGGGCCAGCGAATCCAGGTGCCCGCCGGGTAACTCCCCTGCTCGTCGTCCAGCGTGCCTTCGACAACGAACAGTTCCATGCCAAACGGGTGATTTTCGCCCACGGGCGCCGCGCCCGGGTGCATCCGAGCCATATAGACCGACTCGCCGTTCACCTGATTGCGATAGAGCTGCTGAAATTGGCGCCCGTCCTTTGAGAGCGGGGTCCACTCCCCGGCGGAAGTGTCAATCACCAGCCTTGCCTCGGCGGGATCGGTCATTTGCCGGAGTTTGACGAATATCGTGCAGCCCTCTTTGGTAAAGGGCGTGTGGGATGAGCCGATGGGGTTGCGGACGTAAGTGCCCGCCGGGTAGGCGCCGTGCTCGTCGGCGAACACGCCCTGCAACACCAGAAATTCCTCGCCTGCACCATGCTCGTGAGCCGGGAAAGAGGAA
>JACZRV010000143.1 GCA_022574555.1 SAR324 cluster bacterium | reverse complement strand
CCTCACGCAACTCCCTGTCGATGGTTCGGGTAAAGTCGTTGAGCTTCTCGGGCCGGTTCAATGTGATGGTGGCCACGTGCTGGGACACGTCGTAAAGGATCTCTTGATAGGCCATGGATTGAATCTCCCTGAAAGGGGGCACGGATCGGAAATTGGGGGCCAATGGATTCTTCGCCGTTCGCTGCCGAATGTAAATAGCTCCGTAAATAGCCCCGGCGCCGGGCGGATTCGGGGCCTCGCCATTTGCCGCTCCGTCCCGTATCCGGTCTGCCAGGAACCGGCTTGCCAGGTATCCGGGGCGGTCATAACATGGAGCGCCCAGCCGGACGCAGCGGTGGCCCGGCCGAGGCAAGCCACATCGACGCACTATCGGCGCCGTGAAGAATACGGTTGTATTTAAGATGTGGTGTGCGCCGGGGATTCCTCGATGAACGGGCCACGCAAACTGCGTGCACAATAAGGCGGACTATGGAGCGGATCGACGCAGTTCTGGATTACTGGCTGGGGGATATCGGTGCCGGCGGCGGAGCCATCGATCAGACGCGCCAGAAAATATGGTTCAATGCTAGCGGCGAAACCGATCGGGACATTCGAGACCGCTTCGGCCAGGATTTGCGCTGGGCGATCGATGGCGAACTGGCCGGATGGGAGCGCTCGCCGCGCGGACGTCTGGCCTTGATCATCCTGCTGGACCAGTTTACCCGCAACTGCTTCCGCGGCAGTCCGGATGCCTTCGCGTCCGATGGGAATGCCCAGCGTCTGGTGCTGCAGGGTCTGGCCATGGGCCACGATCTCAACTTGAGGCCCACCGAGCGGCTCTTCTTTTACATGCCGCTGATGCACGCCGAGGATCGGGCTCCGCAAAGCGAGGCCGTGGCGCAATTCGAGAAGCTCGCTGCCGATAGCGACGGGGCGCTGAAAGAAACAGTGGAAGCTTTCCGCGACTCTGCGCTCCAGCACAAGGAAGTGATCGAGCGATTCGGGCGTTTTCCCCGACGCAATGCCCTCCTGGGCCGATCCTCGACGCCCGAGGAAAAGGCGTACATTGCCGCAGGAGGCCATTTTTAGCGAATCGCCGGTTCCTACGCCTTCCGCAACGCCGGCAGAAGCTCGTCGGAAATCATGCGCATGCTGGCCAGGGCCGTATCCAGGGGCATGCCGGCCCAATGGGTACGGAAGACGATGTGATTGACCCCGAATTCCTCCCAGTACGGCCGTAGTTGCTCGTAGCATTCCTCGGGCGATCCGATGACGAAGCGGTCGCGCAGCAGGTCGTCGAACCCCTGGTCGAAGCTCTCGTCGGCGGGCATGGCTTGATCCTGGCCCCAGCGGGCATAGTCCTTGTACTTGCTGGCCAGGTAGGGTGCCCCCATTTCCAGCGCGCTGCGGCGGTCCTTGGCGCAATAAATCTCCTTGATCACCGGGAGTTCACGCGGGAATGGCTTGCCCGCATTTTCCAATTCATCCCGATAGAGCACCATCTGGCGGCGGATGGTCTCCGTCGTGGAATGGGGGTTGATGAACCACGCATCACCGAGCCGCGCGGCGCGGCGTACGGCGGCATCGCTGTTGGCGGCGATCCAGATGGGCGGGTGGGGTTTCTGTAGCGGACGAATGTTCATGCGCACACCCGCCAGCTTACACGTTTCGCTCTCGTGGGTTACCGCCTCTTCGCTCCAAAGCCGCTTGACCAGTTCCAAGCACTCCTCGAAGCGCTGGACCCGTTGACCCTTGGGTACGCGGAACGCATCGAACTCCACCCCGCGGTAGCCCAGTCCCACGCCGAAGACGAGACGCCCCTGGGCCATGACGTCCAGGGTGGCCACGGTTTCCGCTACATAGACCGGGTTGTGCAGGTTGATCAGCAGCACGCCCAGCCCGACGGTCATCCCACCCGCTTCCGCCATGAGCCTGGTTAACAGCGGCACCAATTGCAGCTGCTGATTGTTGCCCTCGTTCAGATAGTGCTGCCCGGAAAACAACGAGTCCCAGCCCCGGTCCCGCGCCATACGCACCATGACGCATTGCTCCTCCAGCGCCGCCACCATGTCCGTGTCCAGGTGCTGCTGATTGGTGATGAACAGTCCGACTTTCATGGGCACCTCGGATGGCGGGTTGCGGCATCGGGTTGAAAAATCGTCTCAGAGAGCAACCTTTGCGGGATATGGTTCTAATTGGCAAGGCGAAGGGAGAAAACGGCAATATCGGCAGGAACGCCGCGGTCCATCGCGCGACAGGGATATCAGGTTACTGGGATTCCTTCGAGCTGTGGTCGCGATCAGGCTGTTCTCGATTATGACCGGCGGTAGGGTCCGATACCACTGGGGGAATGAATCTATTCGGCGTAGAGATCGACCGATACCAATGGAATTGCCGAAAGCCTTGCGGGCGATAGATTCATCGAAATTTCGTCCGCATCGATGTTGTATAGATTATTGGTGACATTGTAGAATAATTCGGAATCGGCGGGACGATAAAAATATATGGTTTGGATGACTTTGGTGTCCGAGAGGAAGTCACCAACATTCAAGGTTACATCGGGATAAAAGGTGCCGACCGCCGCCTCGCGATAAATGGCCACAAGGCCTTTCCAGGTGACGCCATGATCGTATGACAACATTCCGTCTCCCCCCCAATTCCCGCTCGCATCATACAGCTCGACCAAGATTGAGCTGATCTCCTCCGGGCCTTGGGCACGAAGCTCGACTTCCAGGTGCTTCCCGTCTTTTTTTCCTGAAAGAAACAAGCCGGGGCTTGCAAGCAGATGGGGAAAACCTTCGTTATCCGTCGGCGAGGAGTGCAAGCCCTCCGAGGCTTTATTGAGGGAACTATTGTCGACTTGCGCGGGTTCGATTGCGCATCCTTCGGTAAAAAAAACCACCAACGTCAAGATGAGGATATTTCCAAGTGATTTCAACATGTTCATCAGGACCTCTTCCATGAGTTCACGTTCCTCATAAGCAAATAGAATGCCGCTGCGGGAGGACTTGGCGTCGCGAAGGGCGGAATGCACACAAAATCGGGAGATTCGGGATGAGGCCGAGTCCTTCCAGCACTGGAAGCCGACGCCTGTTGGAGTGGCTTATGCCGCGCCCCTGGGTCGTTCATGGCCGGTCCTTATTTCGCCTCATTCAACCAGGCTTGGACGGAATGGAGCCCACCGACCGCGGGCTGGACTTTTGCGCACCGCCAAACAGTTTGTGCGAGTTAGCCGATTACATGGCCACCCAGCTACTTTCCTTCTCCCCGCGTGGGACGATGTGTGGTAAGGGAAGGATCTGTCGCGGCCTTGGGGCGGCATTGCGGATGGCGAGTGGCCCTGGTGAGCGGCTGGAGCGAATGGTGGTGGAAAACGATGATGATGGAGGCGAGATGCCAGGGAGCGAAATCAAGCTGGAAGTGCTGAACCCGCGGGGCGAAATTTCCGGCGCGGAGATGTTCGGCGCTTCCCAGGGTCTGGGCGACCTGAACGGGCGGAAGATCGGGATTCTGAACAACACCAAGTCCGGCGGCGATCTTTTGCTGCCGTACGTGCTGGAAGCCATCAAAGGGCAGCATCCCGATGTGGAGTTCAAGGAATGGCGGGTGCCCTTCATGCTCGATCCGGCAGAGAAGGCGCCGCGGTTGAAGGAGGTGGCCGAATATGCCGACGGCGTGATCGCCCTCACCGGCGACTGAGGCTCGTGCACCGCCAAGACCGCACGTGATGTGGCCAAAATCGAACAGATGGGAACGCCGGCGGTATTCATCGTGGCGGAATTCTTCGCTCCCGATGCCCGCTTCAATGCCCGCAGCGAGGGTTTGACCGCCATTAATCTGGTGCACTTCCCTTACCCCGCTGTGCCCGTCAGGGAAGTGATCGAGGAGCAGCGCTTGGGCGAATCGGTCGCCGCCGCAATCGTGGACGGATTTCGTAACCGGGAGACGGACGGCGGCGAGGTGATCCCCGTCGAGGATTCGGTGCCCGTCTTCAGCGGAGCGGACTATTCCCAGGCGATGGAAAGCCTGGAACAGTATTTCCTGCAGCATTGCTGGAGCGATGGCTACCCCATCGTAGCGCCGACCCGTACCGCAGTGGATCGCATGCTGACAGGCACCGACCTGCCGCCCGGTCACGTGGTGGGCCATATCGAGCCCAAGGGTGCAACGGCGACCGTCGAGAAAATAGCCGTCAACGCCGTGATGGCAGGATGCCGGCCGCACTATATGCCGCTCCTGATCGCCGCCGTGGAGGCATTGGCCGATCCCGCCTTCGATTTGCGAGGGGTGCAATGCACGGCGGGGCTGACCTCTCCGCTGCTCATCGTCAGCGGCAAGGAATTCATCGACCAGATCAACATCAACGACAGCTTTTCCACGTTGGGGCCCGGATGGCGGGCCAATTCCACCATCGGGCGGGCCATTCGGCTGGTTCTGATCAATATCGGCTACTCGTGGCCGGGCAAGTCGGACATGAAGTCCTTCGGCACGCCGTTCAAGAACATCGCCCTGATGGCGGAAAACGAGGAGGCCTACCAGGGCCACTGGCCGCCGTTGCGGGTGGCCGAAGGATTCAGTGCCGGCCAGCCCACGGTCAGCGTCATCACCGCCCTCACCTGGCAGGCCGAATACCTGCCTCCCGAGTCGGCGTCGACGGAGCTGATTCAAACGCTTCTCGGCCGCCAGGCGCGGGTAAAGTACGACAAGGAGGCTGTCAACTGGGGCATGGACAATCTGGTGATCATGAACCCCACCGTTTTCACCACCGTGCGCCGGGAAGGGGTCTCACGCGAGCGATTGCAGCAGATGGTCTACGACGTGACCCATCTCCCGGCTCACGAATTTTTCTTGGGCAGGGAGCCCAGCACCGAGGTGGGGGGCGTCCCCATTCCGCAAGAACTGGTGGAGCGCGCCAAGGCCGATCCTAATGCGGCCATGCCCCTGTTGAAATCGCCGCAAAGCCTGAAGATGATCGTCGCCGGAGCGCCCGGCCCGGCCATGATGGTGTACGTTTCCAGTTGGGGCTGGGGCCTTTCCCACTTCGTCACCAAGCCCATCCAGCTGCCGAGCCGCTGGGATCACGTTTTGCAGCGGCAAAAGGGTTGGGAAACGCCCATTGTGCGCCGGGCGGACGTTTAGGTGCCGGGGTGCCGGGGTCCAGGCTCGCGCAGACCGGATCAACCAATACGGCATTGAAGGGAGCAGACCAGATGAAACAGGGCGCGATGCGATCAAGGACAGCGGTTTTGGGATTGGTGTTCGTCGCGTGGCTGTCATTAGGCGGTGCCGCGCAGTCCAAAACCACATGGGACTATTACCTGTTCACGGGCGTGACTCATCCTGTCACGATTTTTCTCAGTGGATTTGCCGAGGAGGTGGCGCGGCGCACCCATGGCGAATTGGAGATCATCGTGCGCCCTTCGGGAGAACTGCCGTTCCGGGCCACGGAGGTGGTGAAGGTCGTGGGCGACGGGCTGGTGCAAATGGGATCGGCGTATGCCGGCTTCATATCCGGCACCACGCCCATGGCGGCCGTCAGCGGCAATCCGTTCCTGATCCGCACGTACGAGGAATTGGCGGCCACGTGGCCCATCATCCGGGAATATGCCGACAAGGAATTCGCGTCGTTCGGCGTGATGACCCTGTTTCACTTCTCGTGGCCCTCCCAGAATTTTTACGGAGTGGGTAAGCCCATCCGGAAGCCGGCGGATTTCGCGGGACGTAAATTGCGCACCACCGATTCGAAGCAAGCCGAGATGCTCCGCCGCCTGAAAGCATCCTCGGTCACCTTGACCACCGCCGAGGTGCCGGTGGCCATGGAGCGCAAGGTGGCGGAAGGGGTCGCCACCGCGGCCTTCAATGCGGTTGGCGCCAAATGGGCGGAGTTCCTGGAATGGGGTTGGATGGCCGATATTCACATTGGCGGGCCCAATTACGAACTGGTTAATATCGCAGCATTCCGGGCCTTGCCGGCGCACGTGCGCGAGACGCTGATGCAAGTCGCGGCGGAATGGTCCACAAAAATGTTGCGCGAAATAGAGGCCGAGGAACAACGGGCCCGTTCGATCCTGGAGAACGAGTACCGCATGGCTCTCTACTATCCCGACGAGGCCCAAATCGCTTCTCTTACCGGAATGATGGAAAGCTACTGGGAATCCTGGGCCAAAAAGCAGGGCCCCGACGGTGTAGCGCTCATGGCCAGGGTAAGGGAGAAGCTGGGGAAGTGACCGCGGCGGCTCGCTGATCCATCACCATGATCGAAAAGGCCATATCCGCATTCGGCACGTTGGTGGGGCGCATCTCCCTCTTGGGCGGGTATTTGGCGGCCGCAGCCGTGGCCGCGATGGCCGTGTTGATCTGCGTCGAGGTCATCGGGAGAGGGTTGTTCGGCGTTTCGACTTTGATCGCCGACGAGATGAGCGGTTACCTCAACTGCGCGATCGTCTTTCTGGGCCTCTCCTATTCCCTGCGGGAACGGGGGTTCATCCGGGTCGAGGTGCTTTACGGACGCCTCGTGGGGAACTGGAAGCGATTGACGAGCTGGGCCATCTGCCTAACCAGCCTGGCGTATGCCGTCATCGTCACCCTCTATATGGCTCGCCACGTCGCCTTTTCTTACCAGCGGGGTATCGTCTCTACCCAGGTTTCCGAAACCCCATTGTACATTCCGCAATCCCTCATCCTTGCCGGCTCGGTGATCCTGGTGCTGCAACTCTTTTACTACGTTCTGGACCGCGTGCGGAATCTGCCTTAGCGCAGCGCGTCCGGCTTTGATTCTATTCGGAACCCGATGCCCTGGGAATACACGGCGCTGATTCTGGTGGGGGCTCTGGCGCTGATGCTGCTGGCCGGGCAATGGACCGCGTTTGCGCTGGGCTCGGTGGGCACGCTGATCCTGTTTTTGAGCAAGGGCACGCTCGCGTTTATCACCATAAGTTCGGTGGTCTGGAACACGACCAACAACTATATCCTCGTGGCCGTGCCCCTGTTTTTGCTGATGGGGGAGATCATCCTGCGCGGCGGGATCAGCGAATATTTCTACCGGGGCATCGCCGCCCTGCTGTCGCCCCTGCCCGGAGGCCTGCTGCATGCCAACATCGCGGCATGCGCCATCTTTTCCGCCATCAGCGGTTCCAGCGTGGCGACCGCCGCCAGTGTGGGCACGGTGGCCATCCCCGAAATGATGCGGCGGGGTTATGACCCCCCCATCGTCTTCGGTTCCCTGGCCGCGGGGGGCACCCTGGGAATCCTCATCCCACCCAGCATCATCCTGATCCTCTACGGGGCGCTGGTGGAGGAATCCGTCGCCAAGTTGTTCATGGCCGGCGTGATACCTGGAATCCTGCTGGCCCTGCTCTTTTCCGGTTACATCGCGGTGCGCGTGATGCTGCGGCGCGAGCTGGCGCCACGGGTCGAAATGGCGGAGCTGACCCTGGTTCAACGGCTGGGCCGCATCGCACACATTCTGCCCATGGTCGGGCTGATGATGGCCGTTCTGGGCGGCATCTACGCGGGCTTCACCACCCCCACCGAGGCGGCCGCCATCGGAGCGCTGGGCGCTGTTCTGCTCGCCGCAGCGTACCGGGGCCTGAACCGGCGAATGATCGTCAAGGCTCTACTGTCCACGGTGCGCACCACGTGCATGGTGATCTTCATCATCGTCGGGGCACAGATCCTCTCCACGAGTCTCACCTACTCGGGCATATCCCGGGGCATGAGTCAGTGGATCGTCGCGATGGAATTCAGCAAATGGTATTTGTTCGCCGCCCTGATCGTCCTTTACGTGGTGCTGGGATTCGTCGTCGACGGACTATCCATGATCTACATCACGCTCCCCGTGCTCTTTCCGATTATTGTGGCGGCCGGCTTCGACGTCATCTGGTTCGGTATCGTGCTGACCATCCTCATCGAAATGGGGCAGATCACCCCGCCGGTGGGCCTCAATCTCTTTACCATCCAGGCGATTTCCGGTGGCCGCCCTTTTCGCGAGGTCGTCGTCGGTTCCGCTCCCTTCGTCTTCATCATGCTGCTCAACATCATCCTGCTGGCGATATTTCCCGCGATCGCGTTGTGGCTGCCGTCGCTGATGTGAGTGCCGGCGCCCTGCGGATGATCGCGGTTGTACGGTCTTCAACACCGATCACATAACCTGGCCGATCACTAAGCCGGCGATTGCGGTCCTGGAGTCGAGAAATTGGGGTATTAAGGTAGCCCGAACCAACCAGTAGTCGTCCATTGTTCCATACTTTTAAATATAGTCGCATTGAGAAAGCGCCACAGAGCATTGAATTTTGCTCGAAATTGTAACCCGTATTGTATGAGCTCCCCTCCCTGCCACTTATATAAACGTTCGACGACAATGTGTTCGCCAGGAAGCAAGTGAATTGTGGTTTCCAAAACCTTTGTAGCCTCACGCCAAGATCGAGGTTGTTGTGCGGTTAATTGTCGGGCCTTCTCAGTGAAAGGAATAAATTCAGAAAGTTCGCCCGATTCTGGAGCATCAAATTCCAAGATTTGCAGCAGAATATGCCCTTTTTTTACAGTTGCCTTTGACCGGTTTATTACTTCAATCTTTAGAATCGCTATATCATCTGTACGTGATGCCCAAACGGGAGAAAGACGCAACTCAATTAGGGCAGATGTTTTGCGATATATCCAGATCGCTAGCCATCCTAAAAACAACGCACCGAGAATTGCTAGAACATCTAAACTAATTTTCCACTCCATCATGCCTCCTGGGGAACTAACTGGATAAACCGCGCGTTATGGAGGGTTGGTATGATCACGGAAACACCGCCTTCACCGGATCTTCCTTCCAGGCCTCCCCGTCGCCTAATTGACCGGAATCGTTTGAACCCCAGGCACAGAGTGTGCCGTCGGCTTTCAGGGCCGCGGTGCTGGCGCTCGCCGGACGCCCGCGGCTCTCTTACAGTTCCACCCGCGTGGGCGTGTTGCGGTCGTTGGTGTCGCCCAACCCGAGCTGGCCGAAGAGATTGTATCCCCACGCCCAAAGGGCGCCGTCCGAACACAGAGCCACGGTGTGGAAACTTCCAGTCGCAACGGCGCTCCAGTTGCTGGCCGTGCCCACCTGGGCGGGGATGGTGCTGCACGCATTACCACCAGGGCACATTTGTGGGCCGGTGCTTGTTCCCACCCCGAGCCCGCCAAGCGAGTTGTCACCCCAGGCCCACAGAGTGCCGTCTGCTCGCAGAGCCATCGTGTGGAAACCACCCGCCACGGCACTCCAGTCAGTTGCTGTTCCCACCTGAGTTGGGCTGTGCCGCTCGATGGTGTCGCCCGACCCGTGCTGGCCGTTATCATTGCGTCCCCAGGCCCAGAGGGTGCCGTCTGCTCGCAGGGCCAGAGTGTGAAAAGCACCTGTTGTCACGGTGGTCCAGATGGCGGGCGGGGCGGCGCTGGCCTGGGCACCACTGGAGTAATTTGGCACCTCGTCGTGTGCGAATGCGATGTAGTAGTATGTTGTGCCGTTGTCGAGGCCGGTATCGGCATGGTTGGTACCTGTGCCCTCGTATACCGGATTGCAGGTGGTGGGATCGGTGGGATAGGTGACGGTGTCCTGGCAGATTTTCACCCCGGCGAAGTCGACTTCAGCCGGATTCGTCCAGGAGAGTGCGACCTGGCCGTCGCCCGCCATGGCGGTGAAGCCCGTCACGTCTCCCGGGGGCGTGGTGTCCAGTTCACCACCGTTCCCCCGTCCGTTCCGGCGGTATCAACAGTACCGTCATCGCAAAGTCGGCAAGTGTCGGGGGCGTCCTTGGTGCCCTCGTAGGCGTCCGGGCCGCAGGCGGCCAGAGCCACGGCCAGCAGGGCGGGCAGGGTCAGTGTGATGATGGTGTGTCGCATGGTTTTTTTCCGCAGATTACGCAGAATGAAGGCGATAGCCCTAATCTGCGTAATCAGCGCAATCTGCGGATCCAATCAACAAAACACCAATCACCACCTCATTACCACATCCACCTGCCAAGTGCCACGGCGGCCCGGATCTCCTCATTCCCCGAGTAAGCATGGCGCCATTTATAGAGGACATGGGTATGGCCCCCTTGCTGGGGGGTTTTCGTTGGCCGGGGATATTTGGTATGTTTCACCTGATGGGTGCAACGAGCCAAGGAGGG
>JACZRV010000142.1 GCA_022574555.1 SAR324 cluster bacterium | reverse complement strand
GTTCCTGAAGCCGCTTCGACCCCAGATTATCGGCGATTTTGGCCTGGGCGTTATCCCACAGAGGTTTCGCCCGCCGAATCATGGCTTTGCCGTTTTTCGTGATACGGACCTCCCGCACTCGCCGATCCTTCCCAGGCCGGATCTCGATCAGCCCTTTATCTTTCAGGGGTTTGAGGTTCCTCGACAACGTTGTCTGGTCTATCACGACAATCTCCGCCAAGCGGGAGAGTGTGAGTGAAGGCGCCGCTGCCACCGTTGCAAGCAATGGTAACTGCGTCGACCGGATGCCCGCGGGCCGGAGCATTTTGTCATAAAATTGGGTCAAAGTGCGGGTCGCCTTGCGAAGATTCAGGCAGGCGCATTCCCGAATCATCGTTTCAGCCGTCGATTGAAGCTCATCCATATTTTAATTGTATATGCATGATTGTTGCAAGTCAAACCTTTATTTCTGGATGATGATTGCTTTGGCGGGGCTCCGGAATTTTGTACGTTTCCGGGGGCATGCCTCCGAAAACAGCCATCCCCTGCGCTGTAGTCGAACTCGTCGCCATGACTTTGACCAAGCTCCGGAAAACTGCGAGGCGTCGGTGGCTGCGGGAACCATGGATGGTAGCGCCCACTAAATTAGGTTGCCGTCGGCGGTCAACGTCCCGATCCGACTTTCAGATTGCCCGCGGCCAGGCCGCCCCGCTTTAATTCCGGGAGACGCTCGAAACGGGGTTTGATCACCCGCACGGACACTTTCGGGACCATCACGGACAACGCGCGTGGGACAGCGCGGAAAGTAGCCGGTAACGTCCCCAGGGCCAAGCCATCGGCTTCGACATAAACCGGTGCGGTGACGCCGGTGACCCTGAAATGCTCCCTTCTGCTGCGCTTTTGGTGCGCGGCGCCCCGGTGATAACCAAACCCGGCCAGGGCTGCCAGATGGGAGATGCGCAAGGGGCCGGGCGTTCCCACGAGGTCCAGAAGGCCGTCCGCCGGTTCGGCGTCGGGCGCTACATGGCCCAAGCCCGGATAATAGCGTCCCACCATGATCAATCCCGCGATCCAAGGTCCGCGATAAATTTCCTCGTCCGGGCCTTCCAGGCGTACCCAAGGCTCCCGGCGGCTGACGGTTTCAAACAACGTACCCGCCAGGGCACCAATCCTTGCGAATACATCGCCGGTTCCGGCGCCCCACTCGTATTTCAGGCGGCTGGCGATCCCGAACGCCGCGCCATTGAGAAAGTAGCGGGACAGGGGCCGGCCTTGAAAATCAAGACACTCGATCCGGCCTACGTCGAAAGGCAGGGTGTTGCCGGCTCGCAGGATTTCCAATTGCGGTTCCAGGCGCCGGGGCATGTCCAAAGTCCGGCACCAGGGATCGGGCCTGGTCACAGACAGGAAGCCGATCTTGAGTGCCTTGCGATGTCCATCCGCCAGGCTCATTACGCCGTTGAGCACCCCATGGGCCGTCGCAGCCCCGCCCACGGAAACGATCTTTTCGAATCCCCGCATGGCACCGTCTCGGGCGGCTTCAGCCGCCTCATCCACGCCCCGCGCGATGGCAACCTCCATGGGAGCCAGCGCTTGCATGCACGCCCGTTGGCACGACTGCCAGGCACGGCCCGTGGCATGAAAATGGGCGGTTGGATCGAGCACGATACAGGTCGATTCGCCCATGGCACCCCTATGACGACCGCGTGGGCGGGGGATATTCCACGGTGTCCAATTGCTCCACACCCGAAATCTTGGCGGCGATGGGTTCCAGCCGGCGCGGATCTCCCAGCATGACCAGGGTCAGGCATTCCGGATGGTGGGTCTCCCGCAACACCCGCTGCAGATCGGCAGGTTGCACCGAGGCGATCTTGCGTTGGTTGGCCTCCTCGTCGTCAAATCCGAAACCGTACAAGGCCTCGTCGCAATCCAGCGCCAGCAGCTTCTGCGGGCTGTCCCTCAAAAACGCGTGGGAGTTGATCAGTGCTTCCTTGGCCCGGTGCAATTCATCATCGTCCACGCCATTTTCGACAAATTCCTCATACAACGACAGCAGCATGGGCAGCGCGTCCCGGGTGTGCTCCACCGTCGGAAAGGTGTACATGGTAAAGGGCGATATCTGGTCGCGGGGGCAGCGGCCCTGGCTCGTCTCGTACCAGCACGCGGCACCATAGGAATAGCCCCGCTCACCCCGGATCACGCGGAACAGCCGCGAGTTCATATCTCCACCGAAAATCAGTGAAATCAGCCGGTGAATGTGCCAATCCGGGCCGTTTTCCCCGGTGGAGAAGACACCGCCGATCAGTTCGTCGGTTTGGGTTTCCAGATCCGGCACGATGGTGACGTGGCGGCCTTTGGGCCGTTCGGCCCGGAAGTCGTCCCAGGGATGGGATAGCCCGTCCGTCGCCGTCGTCAGGTGCGCCAAGGCGCCGGAGATCCTATCCTCGGCCTCGTCCCTGAGGAGATCGGTGAGCATCCCCACGATGGGTTCCCCCCTTTGGAATAGGGAGCGGTAATGGCTGCGCACGTCATCGACGGTGATGCGGCGGATGCCGTCCCCGGTTCCGTCAAGCTGGTATCCGTTGGGCAGACCGCGATAAATGCGGTTGATGTAAACTTCCTGGGCCCGCAGGTTTTTGCTTTCCTCCCGCTCGGTGATCCAGCTGCTGTGCAATTCCTCTTTCAGCCGCGCGAACTCGGCGGATTCCAGATTGGGTTGATTCGCCGCCAGAAGGAATAATTTCAAGGCCGCATCCAAATTGGCGGTCAACGTCACCAGCCGCAATGTGAAAAAATCGGTTGCCAGTGAGTGACCGATGCTCGCGCCCAGCCTTTCGAGACGGGCATGAAATTCGGCGTTGCTCAGTCCGCCAGCGCCGGCGAAGAGCATGCGCAGGGTCATGCGGGTCAGTCCCTGGCGCTCCTGGGGGTCGAGACACACCCCGGTGCGCGGAAAGATGACCACCACCTGAGTCAGGGGAAATGCGGGCGCATGCCGGTAGAGCACTCTCATGCCGCCTCCTGCTTTCCAGGCCTCTGCATCAAGACCACCCGTGGCGCTTGCACCAGATATCTATCCAGCAGATCCATCGTCTGATCGGGGGTGACCCTCTCCACCGCCGCGTTCAGCTTTTCCCCGAACAAGGGGTCGGCCTGTGCCACCGCGAAGCCCCCCACGTAGCGCGCCAGGCTCATGTTGGCGCGGAGGGAAGAATAATGGGCCAAGCGCTGAAGGTTGAGCGCCCGCTCGAACTCTTGCGGTGGGATCCCATCCCGGCGGAATCCCTTCAGCACGCCGTCAATGGCCGCCTCGGCCCGCTCGCAAGACACCTCGTGCTGTAGCCCCACTTCCATCAGAAAGAGGCCGGGGGAGGAGAGCATCCAATCGACATCCAACAATGACGTGGAAACGTGGGTTGCCAATCCCTCCAGCACCAGGGCCCGATAAAGGGGCGCGGAATGGCCTGCCGACAACAACGCCGAAATGAGCTGCAGGCCGGGTATGTCGGCATGGGTGATTCCCGGAGTCGGGTAGGCGAGGGTCAGGAATTCGGCACTGATCTTGTCGTGGAAGATTTCCACTCGCTTGGAGGCTTTCGGCGGTGGATCGGGCTCGGCATCGGGCGGCCGCGCTTGCCCCGGCTCGAGCGCGCCATAAGCGCCGTCCAGGAGTTCGAGCACCTCGGATTCGTCGAACCCACCCGCGATCACGACGATGGCGCGATTGGGAGCGTAGTGGGCGTTGTAGAACGCCTCGAAATCGGGCACCTGGAATCCCTCTACTTGCTCGGTGTATCCGATGATCGGGTGCCGATAAGGATGGGCGGCGAAAGCCGATGCCATCAGGGTATTCCACAACTGCTCCGATGGCATGTCCTTGTACATGTTCATCTCGCCGAGCACCGCCCCGCGTTCGCGATCGATCAATTCCTCGCTGAGCCGGAGATTGACCATGCGATCCGATTCGATGGTGACGATTCGCTCCAGTTGAGCGGCGGGGACGTTCACGTGATAAGCCGTGGTGTCGTAGGACGTGAACGCATTAAGCCCCACACCGCCGGATTGGGCCACGATGCGATCGAAATCCCCGTCGCCCAGGGTTTCCGTTTCCCGAAACATCATGTGCTCGAAGAAGTGGGCCAGACCTTGCTGGCCCGGCTGTTCTTGGGCCGAACCCACCGTGTATTGGGTGAGATAGGCCACCACCGGACTGATCGGGTTGTGTATCAATATCGCTTCGAAACCGTTTCCCCACCGGAAAAGCTTGAGGGGAAAGGTATCCATCAGCAGGGATTCGAGTTCCGTTTTCAATTCGTCAGGTTCTCCCTTGTGGTGGTTGGCCGTTCCAGCGCGAGACTTGATCCCACGCGCCAAACCCACCCCCCGGCGCGCCGTTCCGTCGGGGGCGAGTGGCGGGCCGCCTCTGTTTCAATTGTACGGAAAAAAAATGAGGGGCAAAAGGAGAAAATGACAGGGGCAGATTACCCCGGCAGGCCCAGGGGCGTCGTGGAACTGGCCATCACCGGCGTCATGGCAGTGCTCGGAACCAGCACGGGCGGAACCAGCAAAGACGGTAGTCCCGGAATCCGTGAAACGGGTGTGGCGAGTGCATGAGTCTGAGTTTGTTGCAAGATCCTTTTTCGCAACATTTCCAGATACTCACGCGCGATTTCACGGTGGCAATGGCTGGTCAGGCAATGACAGGTCAGATAAAGCAAACGTCCGCACTGCGACTCTTCCAACAACGCATGAAAACGGTCGGGCTCGGCAAGATAGCGATTGCGCAACAAATTCTTGTAGCGAAGGCGGAAAAAATGCCAGCCGTATTCCCCACTCACCAACGCTTCCAGCCACTGGCGGGGCGGTGACAGGACATGGGCCGGATTGAGATAGGGCGTGATGCACTGAATGCTTCGGGGGTCGATCCTGCGGCGTTCCGCTTCTGTTTGGGAAAGTAGCTCGATCATGGCGCTATCCTCCTTGATAGGTTGATCTCTCTGGACCCGCATCAGACCATAGGATGAACCAAAAACATTACAAAGTCAAACAAATATTTTTTGATTCATTGCTTCGCCATGGCTGCTCCTATCATTAGGAACGGATAACCGTGCGGAAAGTTCAGTTATTTCAAATGATACCGAGCGCCGGATGTCTCCCCAATGGCCTCGCACCAGCCTGCGCCACACTCGTGCTGACAGATCAGGGCCGTCCGTTCAGCTCGGAGCGCTGCCGGGCTGATTCCTTCTGTGGCCCGATTAAGGTACATTGGCTGGAAGGAGGGCCCAAGGAACGTAGCGCGACGCAAATGGCGCCGGTTGATAGGGGTTTGGACGAATATGGAAGATCAAAAATCGGCTGCAATGCCCGAGGAGGTGAACATCCTCGTCTTGGACGACGAGGAGAGCATCCGCTGGGTGATCCGCAAAACCCTCGACGAGTCCGGCTACACGCTACATTTCGCCGAATCCGCGGAGGAGGCATCGCGCCTCGTTGAATCCCAGCACATGGATCTGGCCCTGGTTGACATCAATCTGCCCGGCGACGACGGCTGGACATTCCTGCAGCGGCAGCGCAAAATCCGCCCCGATTTGCTGATCACCATCATCACCGGGCAGGGTTCCATGCAGAACGCCGTGACCGCCATGAAGCTGGGTGCGTTCGATTACCTGACCAAGCCGTTCGATATCGACGAGATCGATACCCTGGTGGAACGGGCGGTTCAGGCGATCCGTGTGTCGCGCCGCCAACCCCGGGACCTGGCGCCGGCCATACACGACAGTGCGCAGGAGGAGCCGATTATCGGCAAGGGCCGGTCGGTGCGCGAGATCTATAAATCCATCGGACGGGTGGCCGATACGGAAATGACGGTGCTCATCCTGGGGGAGAGCGGCACCGGCAAGGAACTGGTGGCCTCGGCCATCCACCACCATTCCCAACGGGCGGGCCGCCCTTTCGTGGCGGTCAATTGCGCCGCCATTCCCCGCGATCTGCTGGAATCGGAACTGTTCGGCCACGAACGCGGTGCCTTCACCGGCGCCGTAGAGCGCAAGGCGGGCCGCATCGAACAGGCGCGTGGCG
Source organism: SAR324 cluster bacterium (assembly GCA_022574555.1). Lineage (GTDB taxonomy): Bacteria > SAR324 > SAR324 > SAR324 > JACQKK01 > JACZRV01. Next base: position 4,088 of record JACZRV010000142.1, on the reverse strand, counting down.
GCACGTTATTTCTGGACGAAATCGGCGATCTGCCCCTGGACCTCCAGGCCAAACTGCTGCGCGTGCTGCAGGAGCGCGAGTTTCAACGCGTGGGCGGCAGCGAGACGATCCGTGTCACGGCCCGCATCATCGCGGCGACCAATCAAAACCTGCTGGACAAAGTGGCCCGCGGCACGTTTCGCGAAGATCTCTATTACCGCATCGGTCCGTTTATCATTACCTGCGAGCCCTTGCGCGACCGGAGCGAGGACATTCCCCTCCTGGTATCCCATTTCTTGCGCAAGGGGGCGCGCGAGTTGGGGCTTTCCCCCCGCACCATCGATGCCGAGGCCCTGCGTGTGCTCACCGAGTACCGATGGCCCGGCAACGTTCGCGAGTTGGAGAACGTCGTCAAGAGCTTGATGATCATGGCCGGCTCCAGAGTGATTGGGATCGCCGATCTGCCCCGCAACGTGCTCGGGGAGAAAGATCGCAACCAGCCGGGACAAACATTCGAGCAAAGCGTGCTGCGCTATTGGGGCGCGACGATTCAGGATCACGTGCGCGAGAACAAAAGCGGATTGCTGCAAACCGTGGAGGCCCACCTGGAACGGCCACTGATCCGCCAGGTGCTCATGCAGACGGGATGGAATCAAATGAAGGCCGCACACATCCTGGGGATCAACCGCAACACCCTGCGTTCGCGGATGAATACCCTGGGCATCCGGGTACCCCCAGGGGGGCGGTCCAGAAAACGCGACGAGGGCCGATAATGAAGGCCACCCAAAAAGACGCGGTGCCCCTCAGGGTGCCTTGCCCCCGCTGCGGCAAAAAAACGCCGTGGAAGGGCAACGCATTCCGCCCGTTCTGCTCCCAACGCTGCCAACAATTCGACCTGGCCGCCTGGGCCAGTGACGAATACCGTCTCCCCGGCGAGAACGCACCCGCCGACGACGAAGGCGAAGGGGACGGGTGAACCCTTCACGCGGCGGCAAATTTCAATACTGAACGGCCTTCCGATCCTCGATGAAACCCCGCGAAATAGAGAAATTGCTCCATCAAGCGGGATGGATCGTGATGAAGGATCGTGGCAAAGGTAGCCATCGCGTCTATAGGCATCCTGATAAATCTGGTATTTTGGTCTTGCCTTAGCATAATCGCGATCTGGCGCGGAAGACGCTCGCATCTATTCTGAAGATTGGGAATCTGGTGTAGGGCCTAAATGAAGGCGAGAGGCATGAATCGGTTGAAATACGTGATGATCATAGAACCGGCCGAGGACAAGGACGGCCCGTATTATTGTGCCTATTTCCCCGATTTACCGGGTTGCACCACCAGGGAAATACTTTGCATGAACTTAGCGAGAATGCCCATGAGGCGGTCTCTCTCTACGTTCAGGCCCTGCGCGATACGGGACAAGCGGTTCCCGAACCAGCAGTATTGGTCGACGAGGTCTCGATCAAGGCCTCCTGAAATTACTATTTGGCGGCAACACCGGACAGACAATATATGCTGGATATCTCGTGGGGACGATCGCCTCCAATAAGACACTCCAATACTCACCCGCCACGCAGCCAATACAATCTAATTACCAGTCTGTCGTACTCAGCTACGCGGGACAACGGACAGTAACGGCAATAAACGGTCAGCGGCCCGCATTCTCCGTAAAGTCACACCCAGCGGCACACCTCTGCCAATACCCCATCGCCGTCGATTTCGCTGCGCAGGTTGGCCAGCAGCGCCGAGGGTGTGGGGTCGTGATTGGGCACGATGACGGCGAAGCGATTCTGAGCCAGACGGAAGAGGTCGGGCCGGTAGGACCAGGGGCAGCCCAGCAGATCGGCCAACGCGGCCAGGTGTTCCCCGCCGCCCGCGGACATCTCCTGCAGCAGAATTTCCAGGCTGGTGGAGATTAGATGCAACTGCTTTGCCTGCTGCTGGTCGCGCCGCTCGCGTTCGTTGGTGGTGAGGGTCGGGGCAATGGTGGCATAGACGGTGGTGGCCGTGGTGGCAAGGATTCCGAAGCCGGGAGCTTCCTGCCGGACGACGGTTCCGCCCCCCCGCGCGGAATCGCGAGGATCGTCCTGGGCGGAAGCGGCACCGGCAACCAGGAGCTCCAGCAGCATTACCCCCACAAGCATCGCCCCCACCACTCCCCGGCGTGTCGCCATCGCAATAATTTCAGTAATAATTTCCGCCATGATTTCCCCCTTGGCCGTTGGCCGTCCTATCCGCGCCGGAAACCGCAGGTTGAGTCAGGGCCGGTTGCGCGGCACTGACGAAGTCGTGGCAGGCGCCTTATCCGGCGTAGATGACCCCCTTGCCGATCAGACTGTCGATGCGCGAGGCGTCATATCCCAGTTCCGCGAGGATTTCCCGGGTGTGTTCGCCCAGCCTGGGTGCGCGGCGGGGGGTCTGGTGCGGGAGGCCGGTCATGTGGAAGGGGAGGCCCGAGACCCGCAGGCTACCGTAATGGGGATCGTCTATTTGCTTGACCGCTCCCAGCGCGTCCACCTGTCCATCAGCCATCAGGTCGTCGAAATCATTGAATTTTGAGCAGGGCACACCGGCCTCGACCAATGCATCGATCAGGGGCCGGGTCTCCCATTTGCGGGTCGTCTCGCTCAGGTGGGCCAGGAATTCCGCCTGATTGTCCATGCGGCAGCGGTTGTCCTTGAACTTTTCGTGGGGGATCATCCATTCCAGCCCCAGGGCCAGGGCCAGCTTTTCCCACAGGTTCTGGTTGGCCGCCGCGATCAGCACGTGGCCGTCGCTGGTGGGAAAGGCCTGATACGGCGTGGCGCTGGCGTGCGCCGAGCCCAATTTTTGGGGCATCATGCCGCTCTGGAAATAGTTGGAAAGCTGCAAGGCCATCAGAAACACCGCCGATTGCAGCAGCGAGCCTTCTACCAGCGCGCCCTCGCCCCCCTTGTCGCGGCGGTAGAGAGCCGTAACGGTGGAAAGCGCGCCGATAATGCCCGAACTCAGGTCCAGGAAGGAGACCCCGCTGCGCACCGGATCGCCGCCGGGCATGCCGGTGAAGCTCATGATGCCCGAATAGGCCTGCAGCAGGGTCTCGTAACCGGGATAGGCGGCACGCGGCCCCCGCCGTCCGAAGGCGGAGATGGAGCAAAAGACCAGCCCCGGATTGACTTTTTTCAATTCCGCGTAGGCCAACCCGAACTTCTCCATGGCGCCGGTCTTGAAATTTTCCACGAGCACGTCCGCGCCCCGCACCAGATCCTTCACGATCCCCTGCCCTTCCCCAGAGTTCAGATCGATCACGATGCCCCGCTTGTTCAGATTCACCGCCAGGAACGAGTTGCTCATGTCCTTGGTGAAAGGCGGCCAGACGCGGGTTTCGTCCCCCTTGCGATTTTCGACCTTGATCACTTCCGCCCCCAGGTAGGAGAGCAGCATCGTGCAAAATGGGCCGGCGAGCACCCGCGATAGGTCGATCACCTTGATCCCGGCAAGGGGCAGGGCGTTGGATTCCATACAGCCTGTGTGGGATTGATCTGGATGAACGATTGGGCATGAACGGCCGCGATAACCGCGGATCGCCGACGGCAGTCAACCTATCGGGTTTGGCTGGGGGTGACAAGAGCCCGGAAATCGCCCCGTCGATGGTCCGCTTAATGCCGTCAGAAAATAGAAGAAAACTTTCAAGAGCTGCCCCCCTTGGCGCGGCAATTCTTAATCCACGTGCTGTAAGCCTTGACCCGCACGGGCGGGGACGCCCGCGCCCACCTTTGCGGTGGGTAAAAAGTTATGTACTGATATCATACAAAAAATTGGCTTCGTTTGGTTTTTTTGGAATATTTCGGGTCCAGGGGGCCACATTGACCACACCCAAATTCGTTCCCGTGCACGGGAAGGGGAAGGCCGCAGGCCGGGGGCGGGGTCTCGTAGTCATTGTAACCGATCCGCCGCCCGCCGGAAAGCCCCTGGCCGCGAATTACCGGAAATGTCCGGGATAATCCCCGGACATTTATTTCCCCCATACACCGGACCTTGCCGGTAGGGCCGGCGTTCGTGGCCCGCGCCATCCCAACCGCTACCTCCCCCCACATATCTCGGTTTGCCACACCCACCGATTATATTCTTCA
>JACZRV010000024.1 GCA_022574555.1 SAR324 cluster bacterium | reverse complement strand
CGTCGCCCGGCTCGGCGATGCAGGATTCGCCGGCGATGGTCATGCGCAGCCGGCCTTCCACCACCGTGACCACTTCGTTGCTGCGGTGCACGAAATCGTTCCACTCCCGGCCCGGCGGATCGACGAACCAACTGCACGAAAACCCGCGCCCGGCCCAATCCTGCGAAACGTCTCCTTCGTCCACCGGCACGGAAAATTTCTGGCGCGTGACATACTCCACAAACGTCCCCTCGAATCGGTGCGCTCCCGCTACCTCGATAACTATCTCGCAATACGCGAGCGATCAAGTGAACCGATATTTCCCAGTTAGAGTTGCCAATACCGCCTAGACGACTCGGCCAACCTCCATTACCGCTATTTTTTTATAAATGGAAGCGAAGATAATTTAACAGGTTCCCAGTGCCCTTCGAGACGGGCGACATAGCAGCCCTCCTCCCTTCGACATGCTCAGGATATGATAGGACCACCAATTCAAACCTTTTATTGGTTGTGTCATCTTTTCAGCCGCTGAACACCTGCTTGAAATCGTTTGCGAACTGCTCAAAGGAGCGGCCTGGCTTGCCCGTGAGTGCTATCATGCCATCTTGAACGTTTTCCGCAAAGCCCTCACCGAAACCTTCGAACATCTCTACATAACCCATGGCAATCCATTCCGGTACACCCATGCCTACCATGGACTCTTTGGCAGCTTCTCCTGGTACGCTAACATAATTGACATTATTTCCGAGAATTTTTGTTAAAGTGCCAGCGACATCGTGAAATGAAATTGCCGCCGGACCTGTAAGAATATAGGTCTTGCCTTCATGACCACTTCCGGTGAGTACTGCCAGGGATGCATCTACGACGTCACGAACATCGATCATGGCGACTTTTCCGTCCTTCATAGGCCAGTACATATTGCCGTCGGATGTTATAGTTTGTGCGGCCATCATTATATTTTGCATGAAAAACGTGGGCTGTACGATGGTCCAGGACAATCCCGAGGACTTGAGGGCTTTGTGTATTTCCTGTTGATTCTTGACAATACGGCTCTTTTCCGATCCCCAGCCCGATAGTCTTACGACATGGGGACTTCCAACTTGCTTGGCGGCTTCGATGACATTTAGGCCCTGCTGTGCTTCAGTCGGGCCATTAAAGGTCAAGAGGAAAATTTTTTCAACTCCCTCGACAGCAGCATTGATCGTCTCAGGCTTGTCTAGATCGCCGACGATCACCTCAGCACCCGCATCCTTCAGGGGTTGGGCTTTTGCTTCATCCCTTACAAACGCACGTACCTCAACCCCTGCGCTGCGTAGTGCCGGGACCAATCCTGAACCAATGTTTCCAGTCGCTCCAGTGACTAGAATTTTACCAGACATAATCTTCTCCGATCTCATGGATTAATGTGAGACATTTCAAAATTCGTCTCGTAACAATAATATTTGAATCTGTCATCGCATTTTTTTCATTGAGGGGAATACCCCCTGTTAGAAATCGAGTCCTAGATCAATATTTCCTTCCCGCTTTGCGCTCTACGAAGCCTTCCAGGGAGACAGTGTAGCGGCCATCACGCTGCGCATACCGCATACAATACTCGGTAGGATAGTAGCCGCTGATCTCGTACTCGGAGGGCAGCTTGATCTGCGCGCATTCGTTCGGGTGGGACTGGAAATAGGCCACGGTGACCATTGGCTCGTAAAACGTGATGTGCCCATCATAAGCACCAAAGATGAACGCGTACGTGAACTCATGCCCGTCCCCATCGGGAGGTCTGGGACGAAACTCGGGAGCAGTCACGTCGATGAGGTGGTTTCCCATTCTCGGAGCGACGGCGTGCACGTTCTTGAAATCCGGGTGAATATTCGCTGGGGGTATCGGTATCTGTCCCTTTTTGAAATCATCACAGTTCACCAGTTCCGGACCACAAGGCCCGGGCCGGATGAAACTATTCGCCACATAATCCATGATGTAGAAGTGAATATCAAAATGCGGGACATCAAAAACGCCGGGGGGTATGTGGCCACCCGGGTTCCAATTGAGGAGCACCCAATTGAACGGGATATTCTCATCATGCTTGGGAAGAAAGAGCACTCGGTGGTGACCCGCAACGCATTCGTACGGTGGATTTAGCGATAGTTTTCCGTCCCCATTTTTATCCCAACAATTGTATCCGTCGGCAATCCCCTGTGGCAGATTGGCGAACAGCGACTCGCCGAATTCCACCCCGATGGCGGCAGGAATCCCATCGCCGTTGAACTCGATATACGTCTCCATTTGACCATCACCGAGTGACACGCGGTCGCCGTAGACCCTCTCGTTGGCCAAAGCTGAAGTGGTTTTGGCGAAAATAAATATCAGCCCAACAGCAAGGCCGATCACGCACGCAAGGGCAACCCCCGTGCCGGAGTGATTACGTGAATAGTTCACTCGTTTCATGGCTAATCTCCTTTTCGCAGTAGGTCGGTTATCAGACATTTCCCAGTTGGAGCCGCCAATACCGCCTGGAAGACTCCTCCCACCTCCGATATCATGATTTTGGAAGTGAAATCCACATCAATCCGGCCGGGCATCTGATGGAACGGATCGCTATGGATCGAGATTGCCCGCCCCAGCTGCTAAATCACGATATGATGCAGGGAGAGAACGTAAGGCAGGGATCGCAGGGATTCCAGCACCGCGCGATCGACGGGTCCATCGACGCGGATGACCGACATGGCCTCACCGCCGGGCCGGTTGCGTGAAAGCTCGAACTGGCTGATATTTACGCCATTGTCGCCGAGGATGGTGCCCAGCTTGCCGATCACGCCGGGCTGATCCACGTTGACCATGGTCAGCAAGTGTCCATCGGGCACCACTTCGAAGGCGAATCCGTTGACCAGGCTCAGCCGGTAATTGTCCTCGCCGAAGACGACCCCCCCGATGGTGAATTCCTGCTCGTGATCGGAGACGATGAACTTCACGGCGCTCTGGTAGTCCTTGAAACCCGGGTCTTCCTCCTCGATCACATGGATCTGCCGCGCCTCGGCCAATCGCTCGGCGTTGACGAAGGTCACGGCGTCGTCCGAGGTGCTGGCCAGGAAGCCCTTGAGAAAGGCCCTTCGCACCAGGGAGCCCTCTTCGGAGGTCAGCTCGCCCCGGTAGAGGATGCGCACCAGCCGCGGATTGAAATCCAGGGATTGCACCGCGAATCGCCCCAGCTTTTCCGCGAGTACGGTGTAGAACTTGACTCGGGGGGTGGTGAGCACCTTGAGCCGGGGCATGTTGACCGGAAAGTCCACCACCCCCTCGCGCAGGGCGCGCAGTACCTGCTCGGCGATCGATTCGGCGATGCGCAGTTGCGCCTCGCCGGTGGAGGCCCCGATATGGGGTGTCATGACCACCTGGGGCATATCGCGAAACGGATTATCCCGCAATGGCTCCTGTTCCCAGGTATCGATGCCGGCTCCGGCAACCTTGCCCGATTTCAACGCCTCAGCCAGGGCCGCCTCGTCGATCAGGCCGCCGCGGGCCAAATTGAGCAGAATCACGCCATCCTTCATGCGGGCGATGCGGGCGGCATCGATCATGGCGGTCGTCTCCGGTGTCTTGGGGGTATGAATGGAGATCACGTCGGATCGGGTGATCAGGGCATCGAGGTCGACCTTGTGGGCGTGATTGACCTCGAACGCCTCGTCTGAAATGTAGGGGTCGTAAGCCAATACCTCCATATCGAAGGCGCGGGCGAATCGGGCCACCCGGTGACCCACGTTACCCAAGCCGATGATGCCGATGGTCTTGCCCATCAGCTCGGTGCCGGCGAAGCGGTGGCGATCCCACTGCTGGTTTTGCAAATGGGCATGGGCCGGGATCACGTTGCGCACGGCGGCCAGCAGCAGTCCGAAGGTGAGCTCAGCGGCCGAGTTGGTGTTCTTTCCGGGTGTGTTGATGACCAGGATACCTTTCTCCGTCGCGTAATCGACATCGATATTGGCGAACCCCACCGCGGCACGGGCGATCACCTTGAGCCGCTGCCCGGCGTCGATCATTTCCCGTGTCACGCCGGTTTCCGACCGGGTGAGCAGGGCGTCGTATTCCGCGATGCAGCGCAGAATTTCCGGGTAGGGCAGATCCGGCCGGTAGTCGACCGTCACGTCCGCGGCGCCGTGGAGGATCTCCAGGCCCCGGGGATGGAGCACCCCGGTGATGAGGATCTTGGAGGTCATCGATCTTGGGGATTATAAGCCATCAGGGCCGATCAGACGAAGGCAACCGGTTAAGCGAATGGCCCAGGGTGGCGGATTGAGCTTCCAGCGCCGATAGCTCCTCGCGGTTCTTGGCCACCACGGAGGCGGGGGCCTTTTTCACGAAGGCCAGGTTTCCCAGCTTGTGATTCAGCTTGCCGATCTTGGCCTGGGTCTTTTGCAACTCTCGGCCGATGCGCTCCCGCTCCTGTGCCACGTCGATCTGGTCGTGCAAGGAAAGGAAGATCTCGAATCCGCGGCCTACGGCGCTGGCATGGCCGTCGCCAGCCTCGAATTGATCCACCAGGCTCATCTCGCCGACACCCGCCAATGTGGAGAATATGGTTTGCTCGCCTGCAAGAAGCTCATGCAGCGCATCATCGGCGGAGGCCACGACGAGATCCACCCGCTGCTTGGGTTTGATCTGATTTTCACCCCGCACGCCCCGCACGGCGGAGATGACCTCTATCAGCCGCCCCGCCCGTTCCATGGCGTCTTCGTCGATCCATTCCTCCCTGGGCTGAGGGTAGAGACGCACCATGATCGACCCGCCGCCGGGTTCGAGGTGCTGCCACAGCTCTTCCGTCACGAAGGGCATGAAGGGATGGAGCAATTCGAGGGACACGAGCAGGACGTGATTGAGCGTGGCCAGGGCGTTGGCACTGAGGTTCTCGCCCATGTCGCCGTAGAGCACGGGCTTGGAGATTTCCAAGTACCAATCGCAGTACTCGTGCCAGACGAAGCCATAGACCTCCCGGCACGCTTCGTTGAAGCGGCGCGCCTCCAGGTGGCGATCCACCTCGCCCACCACCTGTTGCAGTCGGCCCACGATCCACCGCTCGAAGAGGCCCAGACCGGAAAATTGCAGAGTGTCCGGCTGGCCCAGCCGTTCCCGGTGGCCCTGGAGAAATTTGGCCGCGTTCCAGATCTTATTGATGAAGTTGCGGTAACCCTCGATGGTGGATTTCTGCAAAACCATGTCCCGGCCCATCACCGACTGTGCGGCCAGGGTGAACCGCAGGGCGTCGGTGCCGAACTCTTCGATCGCCTCCAGGGGGTCGATCCCGTTGCCCTTGGTCTTGGACATTTTCTCGCCCGCCGCGTCGCGCAGCAGTCCGTGCAGGAGCACCTCGCGGAAAGGCACCCGGCCCAGGAACTTGATCCCCAGCATGGCCATGCGGGCGACCCAGAAAAAGAGAATGTCGTAGCCGGTGACCAGGGTGGAGGTGGGGTAGAAGGTGGCCAGGTCTTCGGTCTCCTCAGGCCAACCCATGGTGCTGAAGGGCCAAAGACCCGAGCTGAACCAGGTATCGAGTACATCGGGATCCTGCACCAGTTCCGAGCCTTGGCAGATGGAACAACGGACGGGCTGCTCCTCCGAAACGATCACCTCGCCGCACGAGCCGCAATACCAGACCGGAATTCGGTGGCCCCACCAAAGCTGTCGCGAGACGCACCAGTCCTGAATGTTGTTCATCCATTCGAAGAAGATCTTCTCCTGGAATTCCGGCAGCAGGCGGATTTCCCCCTGTTCCACGGCTTTCACCGCGGCCAGGGCCATCTCCTTCATGTTCACGAACCATTGCAGTGAGACCCGCGGCTCGACGATGGTGCCGCAACGGCTGCACGTGCCCACGGAATGGGTATGCCGTTCGTGCCGTACGAGCAGGTGGGCCGCTTCCAGATCGGCCACGACGCGCTTGCGGGCCTCGAATCGATCCAGTCCGCGATAGGCCGGCGGTACCTGGTCATTGAGTGAGGCATCGTCGTTGAATATGCTGACGACCTCCAGCCCCGTGCGCTTGCCCGCATCGAAGTCGTTGGGATCGTGTCCGGGGGTGACCTTGACCGCGCCCGAGCCGAACTCCTGGTCTACGAATTCGTCGGCGACGATGGGAATTTCCCGCTCTGCCAGGGGCAGAATCACGGTCTTGCCCACCAGCGATTTGTACCGCTCGTCTTGGGGATGAACGGCTACGCCGGTATCGCCCAGCATCGTTTCGGGGCGCGTCGTGGCCACAACCACGTGACCCGAGCCATCGGCGAAAGGATAGCGAATGTGCCACATTCCGCCGTCGATATCCTGATGATTGACCTCGAGATCGGACAGCGCGGTGAGGCAACGGGGGCACCAACTCACCATGCGGTGGGCACGGTAGATCAGCCCCTCATGGTACAGGGTGGCGAACACCCGCCGTACCGCCCGCGAAAGGCCCTCATCCAGCGTGAAGCGCTCCCGGTTCCAATCGCAAGAGACCCCGAGCCGGCGGAGCTGCCGAGTGATGGTCTTGTGGGAACTTTCCTTGAATCGCCAGACCTCTTCCACGAATTTCTCGCGGCCCAGATCTTCCTTGGTGATGCCCTTTTCCAGCAGCATCCGTTCCACCATCCACTGAGTGGCAATGCCGGCGTGGTCCATGCCGGGAATCCACAAGGTATTGTACCCGGCCATGCGCTTCCAGCGAATCAGGACATCCTGGAGTGTTTCGTCCCAGGCATGGCCCATATGGAGCGAGCCGGTCACATTGGGCGGGGGAATGACTATGCAGAAGGTTTCGCGCCCCGGGTCCATCGACGGCGCAAACAGGTTGTCGTCCAACCAGTGTTGGTATCGGGATTCCTCAAAGTCGGCGGGGTTATATCTATCAAGCGCCATGCCCTCTTGTTTCCTCGATCATTCGTTTCATGATCTTCGGCATTTCCTCGTTGACCACGCGGCGCACCGAGGCTTCAATCATGCTCAACAGTTCTGCATGGGGGATGGCTTCTGCGGTTACCGCTCCGGCCGCAGATGCGATTGCCCCGGCAACGGATGCCAGAGGGGCGCCGGTCAGGCTTTCCATCAGCTCATTGTCCACCGAACCCTCACCCGGTAATTCCAGAATGCCGATTCCGCGGGCAAAATTGCTTTCATGCTGAGGGATCTGGAATTCCATATCTCCGACGGTATGTACGATGCCTTCCGTAGCAAGGACGTCCTCCAGCATTTCTCCTGTCGGATTGGCATGGATCTCTGCCTGTAATTCGGAGAACTCGTCCTCGAAAGACAGTTCCGCCTCGTGCGGTTCCGTATCCGCCGGATCCGCCATCGCGCCATCTTCCGACGACGTGAATGCCGCCATGGCGCGGGCGTCGTCCGAGATGTAGGGCTCCTCGATCTCGATGGGCGCGTCGATATCTGCCTGCGCCAACGTATCGGCTTCATCGGCCGGGGCATCGAAATCCGCATCCAACGGGAAATCGCCGTCATCGGGTGGGATTTCCAGGGCCATGCTGTCAAATTCTTCCTGTTCTTGCCCGCTCTCCTCTTTACTGAAGTCGATGGCGAGTTCGGCCGGGGTTTCCTCGGTTGGCTCGATCTCCGAAATCTCGACGCCCGCATCCTTGTCAACCGCCGGTGCGGCTTGTTCCAGGGCATCGAGCTGCTGATCGATCAGCCCTGCACCCGTCTCGTCGGTCGCCGGTTCGTCCGGCGGCTCAAGTTCGTCTTCGAGCGGCGCCAATTCCAGCTCGGGCTCGGCGAAATCGGGACTCTCCGCTTTAGCCACGTCCGGGGTCGCCTCCAGTTCCACGTTGGTTTCGATGGCAGAGAGCACCATGGATTCCTCGTCGGGCTCAATGGAAATCTCATCGTCATCGTCGAGACTCTCCTCCAAATCGATCTCGTCGAGGGAATCCATTTCCGTGATTTCCGCATCCTCCGTCGCTCGGGCCAGATACGCCTCGTCGTCGTCGAGCGCTTTCACGTCAAGTTCAGGTTCGTCTTCCTCCGCGGTATAGCTCAGGGCCTCCTCGATCTTCTTCTCGTCCAGTTCGTCGTCGCCCAGATAATCCTCGTGGAAGAATTCCTCTTCCGCCTCTTTTTCTGTGTCGTCAGCCGTTCCCAAGCCATTGGCGGCGTCCCCCGCCAATGCCGGTTGCTGAAATTCGGAGTCCACAGGGATTTCTTCAAGGGCTTCCAATTCCTCGGCCATCTGATTGAGTTCTTCGGGATCCGGCTCGAAGTCCACGTCGGTTTCTGAAATCGGGCTCTCCTCAGTTTCCTGGCTGATGGACAGCACGGGTTTCATCTCAACCATGCGCCGCACCGCCTCGGGAATTTCCTCCCTCACCCTGGAGTCGGCCGGGGGGGGGGCATCGTCGCCCAACTCGGACTCGAACAGCGGCACATCGCCCTCTTCCAAATCCTCGTCTATGGCGGCGAAATCGATATCGGCGCCGGCCAATTCCATTTCCACGTCGTCCATCCGCGGTTCTTCGCTAGGGGCCTCCCCTTGGTGCAAATCCTGGTCAAACGCCTGCGGGGGAGAGACCCCTGTGTCTGGAGCCTCTTCCTCCAAAATATCCGCCGCCCCCAACTCTGCCATGTCTCCCTCGGGTTCAGAGACGGCAGGCTGCCCTTCCGGCGGAGAAGACCGGGAGATATCTTCCTCGTCCAAAGCCGTATCGGCTGGTAACACCACGGTTTCGTCTTCGTCGGATGCGGTGGGCGCTTCGTCGACGATTTCAAATGCATCTTCGGTGGCCAGGGTTTCCTCCAGCGTGGACTCGTCGACAAATCCAGGTTCCTCCGCCAGCCCGGCCTGTTCCGTCTCGTCGGGCACATCCGCCTCAACGGGGGCGTCCGTATCCAGCTCGCGCGAAAAATCAATTTCGGGCACCTCGGGCGCCGTTACACCCGGCCGTTCACCGGTTTGGCGCAGCATGTCCAGCATCTCCGAATCGATTACCTCCATATCGGCGAGGGGATTCATCCCCTCGTCTCGCAACGACTGGGATTTTTTGTAATCGTAGGCGGAGCCGATTAAATCGACCAGGTCGAGATGCTTACTGACCTGTTGCTGCACGTCGCTGGCCTCGAAGGGTTTGCGTATTACGCCATCCACCCGCAGATCGATGAGATCGCTTTCCTTCAATTCGTCCCTCGAATTGGCCAAAAGCACCAGAGGCACCCCGGAAATAGACTCGTCGCTCTTCAATTGCCGGCAAACCGTGTATTGCTGTTCCCGATCCGCGTTGCTGATCAGTATCAAATCGGGCATAAGGGCCTTGACCCGATCTATGTACGCATTGGGGTCGAACTCGTGGTGTAATGATAATCCATCCAATTCCAGGGCCGATGCGATCAGGCCGTGGATCATTGAGTTTTCTTCCAGGATCAGGATCGACTTGTTCATGCTCCGCCCTCCTCGCGAAAGGGGCTAATGTCATCCGTGTTATCTAGTCTTGATAAAGGGATTTCGGTGAAAACTCAAGGACGAGATCGCTTGTGGGAAATCCGGTCTTGGCCATGAAAATCATCACCAAATATATTGCAAGCGGATTGTTGCGATACTTGGCGCTGACACTGTTCTCTCTGGTCGCACTCGTGGTGGTGGCCGAATTCATCGGCTCAATGAATCGCATTGTCTCGAGCTGGCAGGCCTTTGCGAGTTTCGCCGATGAAACCTGGCGCTCCGTTCCCGCCCATGTGGAGGCTCTGCTTCCCATCTCGGTGCTGATGGCGGCGATGTTCACGTTCAGGAACCTGAGCCGTTCGGTCGAGCTCACCGCAATGAAAATTTCCGGCGCGGGCCGGGCACAACTGCTCCGCCCGGTGTTGATCGTGATCATACCGGTTGCCGTGGCCAGCTATCTCAACCAAAACTATCTCTACGCCTACCTCAATCCCCTTGGCGAACAGGAGGCGCAACGGGTTGACGACCAATACCAATGGCGCGGCTTCGGTGACAGTCTGGTTTACGTGGAACGGATCGATCCTCGCCGCCGTACGCTAAAGCGAATACGTGTTTTTCACGCGCAGAAGCAGCCCTACCGGATCGATTCCTTCGAAAGAATGGAGACGGGTTCTCGATCGAAGGGTAGATGGCGGTTTCGTGAAGTCGCCCGCCGCCGCCAGCATGATGGACGCTGGACCTCGCTGCAACTCCCCAGAACAAGCGTTCCCAAAGGCGACTTTCCCGACGTATTCAAGCCCGTGGAACCCGATGCCCGGCACATGCCCTTCATGGAAGTCTACCAGGAAATCCAGTTGCATCTTAACCAGCCCCATCGTGTTGCGCTTTATCAAATGGAATGGTATCAGAAACATGCGGTATTGTTTGCTCTGTTCGTGATGGCGTTGATCGGCGTTTCAATTACTCAAGGCGCTTCGCAGAAGGGTAAAGGTGGCGCGGAGATCATCCTGACTCTCGTGGCCGGTGTGGTCTTCTGGTTGCTTACCGAAATCTTTTTTGCGCTGGGTAAGGGCGGATACCTGCCCCCCTTGCTGGCAGTGTGGGCGCCGAACGTATTTTTTTTCACGGCCGCCATGACGCACTATTACCGGACGCCGTGAATGATACCGGCGGACGGTGGGCCCGAAATCCAGGGCGGGAAAAATCTGGTACTGGACGGTATCGGCCAGGATGGCCGTGATTTTGCTTGAATGGTGAGTGAGGGCGCGGTGCGGTATCGCGCGCCCAACCCGATGCACATACGGACATCGGGGACGCAATCGGGTCTCGCCTCCTGCAAACCCGGAACCACGCCGCGGGCGGATGCTTGAAAGGAACAGACCGGTGGGGCAACTCTTCCAGAAAAAAGAAATCTTCGCCGTGGGGGGGGGTAAGGGTGGAACGGGTAAAAGCTTCTTCGCCGTAAACCTGGCTATCGTGCTGGCCCGTGGCAATCACCGCACATTGTTGATCGATGCCGATCTGGGCGGAGCCAACCTGCACACCTGCCTGGGGATCCCGGCGCCGGAGTCGACGCTTTCAGATTTCATCCAAAGCCCCACTCTGCGCATCGAAGACGTCATCGTCGAAACACCCCTGGCCAACCTGCGGCTCATCAGCGGCGCGCAAGATATTTTGGACATCGCCAATCCCAAGTACACCCAAAAGATCAAGCTGATTCGGGCCATTCAGACCCTGGAAATCGATTTCGTCATCCTCGACCTGGGTGCAGGTACGAATTACAACACGCTGGATTTCTTCATGGTCGCCGATAAAGGAATCCTGGTGGTGATTCCCGAACCGACCTCCATTGAAAATGCGTACCGCTTTATCAAGTCGGCCTTGTATCGGAAACTGAAAATGCTGGCGTCGGACCCCCAAACCAAGGGCATCATCGAAAAGGCGATGGACAAAAAAAATGCCTACGGGTTACGCACACCCGTGGAGCTGCTGGATTTCATCACTCAAGAGAATGCAACCACCGGTGAATTCCTGCGCCGGGAGATGAACCGGTTTCAGCCACGCATCGTTTTGAATCAGGTGCGGTCCTTGGCCGATGTCAGGATCGGGTACTTGATGCAGAACGCGTGCCGGAAATATTTTGGGGTTCAAGTTGATTTTCTGGGATATATTGAAAACGATGACCAAGTCTGGCAATCCGTTAGAAAGCGCCAGCCGATTACGCTGAATGGAGGCTACAGTAAGATTACGCAAAGTTTTCAGATCATTACCCAAAACTTGATCCAAGGTCTCCAGCTCAAACCGGAATGACTCTCGCATAATCTCCGATTCGGGGGAGGGGATGAAGTCCCTGCGCTCGCAAAATTACTACGAGGTACTCGGCATTTCGCGATACGCCTCTCCGGACGAAATACGCGACGCGTACGAACTTTCCAAGCTCACATTTACGCAGAACTCCATGGCGACCTATTCCCTGTTCTCAGAGGACGAGAACCGGGAGATTCTCGATCTGATCACCAAGGCCTGCGAAACGCTGCTCAATCCTGAATTGCGCCGCGAATATGACACTTACCTGGATAGCGGCGATAAAGCGGACAGGCCCTCATGGGAGGAACGAGAAGTGGCGCTGCTCGCCCAGGGCCACGCCCACCGTCAGCAGGGCGGCATGCTGCACAATGGCGTTTCCACATCCGAGGCTCCGATCGGCCGCGGCGGCGCCATGGAATCCCCAACCCAGGAATCGCCGCACTCGGAAACCCGCTCTATGAACTCTATGAAGGGGGCAAACGACGCTGAGCGGTATATCGAGTCGGTGGAAACTTACACGGGTGAATCCTTGCGGCGCTTCCGGGAAATTAAGGGCCTCGCTTTAAGCGATTTGGCCAACTCGACCAAGATTCGCAACACTTACATCGGGTATATCGAAGAGGAGAATTTCTCCGGCCTCCCTGCCGCCGTCTACGTCAAGGGATTCGTCAAGCTGATCGCCCAGGCCCTCGGCCTGCCGGCGGACAAGGTGACTCACGACTACATGATCCGCTACCGCTCCCTGGAAGGAAAAAATCAGGCCTGATCGCCATTCCATATCACCTCCAACGACGGCCGTTCGCAGCCGCCTCCACCCAAAAACGGCACTGCCGCCACTAAAGGACGAACCGCTGCTCAGATGCGGCGCTTTTGCCTTCGCTCCCCAACGAAACTGGCCAACCAGCTCTAGATTCATTCCTCGGCACTGGGAATGGCGCCGTGGAGCGCCGAAGCAGTCAATAAGCCGGGTTCTGTCCTTCCACTGGGGGAAGTCGCGACCATCTATCTGGGCCCGCCGTTGCCGGCGGGCTCGTGCGTCCTACCCGGCGGCTAGGCGAGCCACCATGATCGCCGCCTTATTTGGACTTGCTCCGGATGGGGTTTACCATGCCGGCCCCGTCACCGGGACCGCGGTGGGCTCTTACATTAAGGCCTTGGCCCCCACCATTTCACCCTTGCCTGTGATCGGACCGCCCGGGCGATGCCCGGAGCGTCCGTTCCATCGGCGGTATGTTTTCTGTGGCACTTTCCTTGGGGTCGCCCCCACTGGCCGTTAACCAGCATCCTGCTCTGCGGAGCCCGGACTTTCCTCTCGCCCCAACGGGGCGGGCGGCCGCGTTTCGGGCTTCGGCGTCCCACGGCTGCGCTAATTATATCCAAGCCTGGCGGGAACCACAAACCCCGCCCGATGCGCCGGTCTCGCCGTGATGCCGGCCAACGGCAGGCGGCCACTTGCGTGGCGGAGGCAGGACAGGTATGTAGCCGAATCTGAGACCGGCTCCAACACATGGAAATGGCAGGCCCAGGGGTGATCTTTTCGGTTCTACTCCCTGGACGGTTGGAATTTCGGAAAATTCACTCGGCACCGGTTCCCGCAATTCCTGCGGGGCAAACACAACGCGGATGCAAGATGGCAAAAGCGCTGCGCATGGGACTGTATTTATGGCCCACGGCCCAACACGACGGCGGTTTGCAGCGGGCCATATGGGCGGAAGCGCAGGGCTATGACGACATCTGGCTGCCCGATGGGGGCGGAATGCAGGACGCCCTCACCCTCGCGGCAGCGGTGGCGGCACGCACCAGCCGGGCGCGCATCTGCACCGGTGTGGTGCCGGTCTACACACGACCCCCGGCGGTACTGGCGACCTCTGCCCTGGCCATCAGCCGATTGGCGCCGGGCCGATTCGTTCTGGGCTTGGGTTCGTCCACCGAAGCGATGGTGGCGCGTTGGTACGGCCGGGAGTTCGTCAAGCCCCTGACCGCGGTCAAGGAAACGGTGATCCTGCTGCGCAGCATCCTGGCGGGGGAGAAAACCGATTTTTCCGGGGAGGTGTTCTCCAGCAAGGGGTTCCGCCTCGCGGAACCGGTCGAAGGTGGAATTCCCATCCTGCTTGCGGCGATGGGGCCCAAGATGCTGGAAATGGCCGGCCAGTTCGCCGATGGCGTCGTGCTCAATAATTTCACGCCCGTGGAGCGGGTGCCCCAGGCACTGGAGCATCTGGACACCGGCGCCAAGCGCGCCGGAAAACGGGTGGAGGATCTGGAGGTGTCGGCACGGGTCTCCCTAACGGTAACCGATGACAACGAAAGCGCGCTGGAGACCTTCCGGCGCGAGATTTACGGATACGGCTCCACGAAAATCTACCGGGCCGTTCTCCAGCGGATGGGGTACGGCCGCGTCGCGGAGGAAATGGAGGCGGGCTTCAAGGCCAGGGACCGGGCCAGGGTGCTCGCCGCAATTCCGGACGAATTGGTGGCCAAAGTTTTCGCCTGGGGCGACGAGGAAACCTGCCACGCGAGGATTCGCGCCTATTACAAAGCCGGCGTCGGCACGGTTGCCATCGGGCCTATTTCGACCGACCCGCAAGATTTCCAGCGCACCTGCGAAGCCTTCGCCCCGAGCCGCTTTTCCTTGCCCGCTTGAGGTTGGAGGGCGGCGGGTGATTGCTGCCTCCTCCCATCCTCATTAATTTTATGGGTGGAGAGATTCCGTGACCGAAATCCAAAACCGGATTTCGCGTCCCCGAAAATCTACTTACTATTTTTATCGGCTCATCTGTACCGCACCACGGGCGGGGTCATTCAGCCGTTCCGAATCCTACCTCCCCTGGAAACCCGAACTCGATCTGCGCCGGGTCCCAAATTTCGTCGGGCACCCGGATCGGCGGGCGGGGCTCTTCACCTTCCACGATTTCCCCCCACTGCCGCTTACCGAGGCGAATGGCAAACTCGGGCCGGCTGCGGCTCACCGCCTCGATCAGTCCATCGATACCGACGAACTCCGAGGCCTTGGGCCGTTTCACGTACACGATGAAGTCGGTGCCCTTGATGCCGATTACAGCCGTCGGCGTGCGCATGAACGGTATGGGCGCCAGGAATTCCAGCAGCCGGGAGCGGATCGCCCCGGCCAAGAGTTCGAACGGGCTGCGCTCCCGGTGGAGCGCCAGGTCGCTCACATTGAATTCGGTGTTTTCCGTGACGATGGCCTCCGATCCTGCGAGCGCACCGAACAGGCGGATGTGCGCCTTGCTGTCCGCGGCGGTGACCACACGGTCGCCGTCTTCCAGGTCGAAGCGGTCGATCACCACCGCGGTGATCCGCCCCCGGAACAAGGTCACTTGTCCCCGCAGGACGATCAACTCACCGAACGCCGCCCCTACCGGTGCCACGCCCGCCGACGTCATCAGGACGGCGGCCAGCGCCAATGCGGCCACTCCTGGTGCCGACCGGATCTTCGATGAAAGCTGCCACATGTTCTTTTCTCCGCTGATGATCTACCCCGGCAGGACCGGGAATGGCCTCGCACCAAGTTCATTATTTAAAGACGTGAAGGCGCCCGTGGGTCCGTAAAGGTATCTTAAACGTGCCCGCAGGGAAATTCCAAACGGCCTGCCGGCCGCGCGGGAAATATCGCCCGCTGTTGGGATCGAGTCTATCCCCACAGGCGGATCATCACGGCGCCCGCCAGCACGGCCAGGCAGCCCGGCCAGATGGCCCGCACGCGCTCTTTCTCGTGAAATACGACATAGCCGATGGCGAGTGCGAACAGAATTTCCACCTGCTTCACCGCTTCCACGTAGGAACTCAAAGTGAGCGTATAGGCCTGGACGGCGGTAAGGATCGTCAGGCTGGCGAAGGCGCCCATGGCGAGAAATTCCTTCCAGTATTGCGGAATGCGCCGGAAATGCCGCGCCGAGCGATAAAGGGTATACGGCGTGACCACAGCGGTGGTGAAGAGATAGGAGATCAACACCCCGAAATTCGCATCGGAGAGCAATACGATCTGCTTGATCAGTACGACACACGGGGCGTAGAGAGCGGCTGAAATCAGGGTGTAGCGCTGCCCGGGATCCATAACGGCGGTGGTAAAGGGCGCCCACAGCGACTTTCGTCCACGGCGCGCGTTGAGCAGGTAGACCCCGGCCAGGGAAACCGCGATACCCACTACGCCCAACAAGGAAGGCGATTCGCCCAATGTCAGGTAGCCCCAGCCCACCAACATGACGAGACTAATTTTCCACAGGGGTGTGACCAGGGAGATATCCGACAGCTTGAGCGCCCTGGACAGACACAACGTGGCCACACTCTGGGCAAAGGCGAAAATCAGGCAGAGCCACCAGAATTCAGCGGTAACCTGGGGAATTCCGTTCCAGGCCGTGGTGACGGCGGCAAAGGGCAGCACCAGCGCAAATCGCCCCCATACGTTGATCGTCTCATCCAGGGAGTGCCCGATCCGCTTCATCACCATGTTGCGCAACACCTGGAACAGCCCCGAGGTCAGGGCCAGCGCAAACCACATGAATTCTCCTTGG
The DNA here is from genome assembly GCA_022574555.1 of SAR324 cluster bacterium. Taxonomy (GTDB): domain Bacteria; phylum SAR324; class SAR324; order SAR324; family JACQKK01; genus JACZRV01. The sequence continues at coordinate 22,240 of JACZRV010000024.1, read as the reverse complement.
CGGTCAGTGATGACGGTCAGTGATGACGAGCAGTGATGACGAGCAGCGGAAAAAGCTGTAACCGGCGTATCCGCGAAAATCAGATCGGGATGGCCGGCATTTGCGATCCCGATTTCGCAATAAATTGCAATGGGCCTCGTTCAGCGAATCGATTCACGTCGCCTCCAACCAATCCGTGAGCGCGCCCACCAGATCGTTCCACTGGGGTTGTCCCACGGTTTGGGGATTGACGACGAGATGGCGGGGGTAGCCTCTGAACGGCTTTTGCCGCAAGGTGTAAAGGGTCACCGGCGGGCCGATCCGCTTTCCATATTGGGTCATGTATCGCGTCGAGATCAGTTCGTCGCCCTTGGGGACGATCACGAATTGAGGGAAATCGGGGCGGGGCGCGGCCGCGCCCGGGTTATTACCACGCCCAGGCCTGTCTTCGTCTCCGGGTGGGGTCAACCCCTCCTGGAACCGCCGTGATAGCTCCCGCACCGCGAGAAAAGCGGAAAGAGGAACGGTAGCGTTGGCTCGATACGAGCGCGGGGTCCAACTCGCGAAAGGAAATTCGTGAGGCAACAGGCGGCTTCCCAGGGCCAGCAGGGTCGAACCGATCCAGTGCATGCGCAATGCCGGAGCCAGCAGAACCGCCCGCCGCCAGGGCCGCTCCCGTTTCAGGCTCCAGACCATGCCCGCCAGTGCTCCCAGGGAATAGCCGAAGAGGGAGACCGGCACGCCGGGCCACTTTTCCGATGCGACGGCGTACGCGTGGTCGATATCGGCCAGCCACCGCTCTGCGCCCGCGCCGCGCCACCCCTGGCGTCCCTCGCCGGTATGGCCGGTAAGACAAAGAAGGGCTACGGCGCATCCCCGATCCAGCAGCACCTCTCTCCACGCGCCCATGCGGCCGGGGTGCAGATTGAGACCGTGAATCAGCAGAAATGCTTCGCCTAGGGCTTGCTTGGGCGAGGGTTCGCTCAGAATGGGATCAGGGCTGCCACTTGGCCCGTTCCTGGGCTTTGCGGGCCCGGATTTCTTGGGCGATGGCATGGAGGCGTTCCAAATGCAGCTGAATCGGTTTCCAATCCCACGCCGAATTGGTCTCTTCGGTGGACCGCAACATCTCCAACTCCGACGGCCACTCTTTCAGCAGGTCAAATAGCGACATCTTTTCGATAGGCAAGGAACTGGATTCCGGGACCGTATTCATGGGTTCCTCATACCATTTTATCGCACACGGAAACGCTCACCGCACCGCCATGTGCAGTGCGCCTCCCGGCGGTAGCGCAACGAAAATGGCGCGGCGCGAACGGTTCATCTTTGGTCGATCGCGACATAATCGCGTTGGGTTGCGCCGGTATAGACCTGGCGGGGCCTGCCGATCCTGAAATTGGGGGAGCGGGTCATCTCCAACCAATGGGCCATCCAGCCGGGCAGACGCCCGATGGCGAACATGACGGTGAACATGTTGACCGGAATGCCCAGGGCGCGATAAATGATCCCGCTGTAAAAATCCACATTGGGATATAACTTGCGCTCCACGAAATAGTCGTCCTTCAATGCCGCTTCCTCCAGCTCCCTGGCAATTTGGAGCAGGGGATCGTTGACGCCTACCAGTGCCAGCACCTGGTCCGCCGACTTTTTGATGATCTTGGCGCGCGGATCGAAATTCTTGTAGACCCGATGCCCGAACCCCATCAGGCGGAACGGCGAATCCTTGTCCTTGGCCTTCTCCACGAAGCTGGAGACCGGCGCGCCGCTCCGGTGGATCTCTGCAAGCATCTCCAACACCGCCTGGTTGGCTCCGCCGTGCAGCCGCCCCCACAATGCGGCGATTCCCGCCGAGATCGAGGCGAACAGATTGGCTTGGCTGCTGCCCACAAGGCGCACCGTCGACGTGGAACAATTCTGTTCGTGGTCGGCGTGGAGAATCAAGAGCACATCCAGCGCTCGCACCACCTCGGGTGGTACCGTGTAGGATTCCGTCGGCAGGGAGAACAACTGATGGAGGAAATTTTCCCCGTATTCCAGCGAATTGTCCGGATAGACGAAAGGCTGCCCCACGGTTTTCTTGTAGGCGTACGCGGCGATGGTGGGCAATTTGCCCATCAACCGGGCTGCGGACAGGTTGAACCCCTCGTCGCTGGTCTCGTCGTCGTGCTCGTAGTAGGTGGACAGCGCGCACACCACCGAGGAGAGGATGGCCATGGGATGGGCATCCTTGGGGAACGCCGCAAAGAATTGGCGCATGTCCTCATGGAGCATCGTGTGATACGTGATCGACTTGCGGAATTTGTCCATCTGCGATTGGTCGGGCAGCTCACCGTGAAGCAGGAGGTAGCTCACTTCCAGGAAGTCGGAATGCTCGGCGAGTTGTTCGATGGAATAACCGCGATAGCGCAGTATGCCCTCCTCGCCGTTGAGGAATGTGATGGCGCTATCGGTTGCGCCTGTGTTGCCGAAGCCGTAATCCAGGGTGATGGCGCCGGTACTGCCGCGCATATTGCTAATGTCAACGGCGACCTCCCCCTCGGATCCGACGATCACCGGCAATTCAATCTTCTTGCCGTTGACCTCAAGGGTTGCCGTTTGGGTCATGGGGATCTCCTTGGTGTGGACCGACAGCCGCCGAGGAGCGATCGGTTTAGGCGCAAGATGCGATACTGTGGGTCATGGCCGACCCGCAAGAACGGAAGGCGACTGAAACGTTTTTCCGTGCGAAGTGCGAAATCCCGGACGCATCCCCCCAGCCAATCCCCCGAGTCGCAAGATTTCATAGCACTCTCTACTACCATGAGCCCTCTAATTAGTAAACCGGAAGCCCCAGTTTGTGAATCGCACTTCGAAACCCGGGGTTTTATCCATCGGCGACCCGTGCATGAAACGCTAAATTCCCCAATTAAAGGGAAATTCCGCTTCGCGGACGGCGGTCGCAGCCCGACGCGTGGCTGGGCATTGGTATGGATAACGGCATAACCGCATGCAACTCCGAATCGTAGGCGGGCATTGGGGAGGACAGCGGATCCGAGTCCCCTCCGGGAGCACGGTGCGGCCCACGCCGGACCGGGTGCGCGAAGCCATATTCGATGTGCTGGAGCATCGTGTCGTGCTGAGCGATCTGGTTGTGTACGACTTGTACGCTGGCACCGGTGCGCTCGGGATCGAGGCGCTCAGCCGGGGCTCACCCCATGCCACCTTCGTCGAAGCCGCCTGGCGTACCGCGGCGGCCATCCGAGCCAACCTGGAGCGGCTGGGCGTTCCTGCCGACCGATGGAAGGTCGTCCATGCCCGCGTGGAACCGTGGCTGAAGAAAGTACGAGGGGAACCGGCCCGGTTTCTGCTTCTGCTCGATCCACCGTACGCCACCGCGGAATACGGCCCTGTGCTAGACTTGGTGGCGCAGTCGGCGCGATTCGCGGCAGGAACGTTGTTGGTAATAGAGACGTCGAGCCGGGCTGAGGTGCTTGTCCCACCCGGCCTTGAACTGTTCCAGACGAAACGCTATGGTGACACTTCCGTCTCGTTCTTGCTGAAATCGGCCTGCTGAAACCGGAAGGAATACCGGACGATCCGATCTATCGGGAAAAATGAAACTTGGCACCGTTGGCATGCTAGTTTTACTACTGTCCGTAGCGGCACCGGCCGTGGCTCAGGACAGCAACGCCTTCTTCACTATAGTCAATACTTACGCTTTTACCACCGCACCGCGCCAGGGGGAGCGGATTCTGCTGCGTGCCCGCAAAACCTATTCGGTCGTGGGCCAAACCCTGGACGCCGATGAGGTCGTTTGGTACCAGGTGATTGATCCGCAGCGCCGAATAAAAATAAAGGGAACCGGCTGGGTTCCCTTGGATCCCCATGAATTGAACGAAATCGGTGACCAGCCTGTCTCCGTATTTCCGGTGGTGTTGGAAAACGGTGATGTACCCATCGAGGCTCTCGAAATACCGGCAACCGACCTGGAGTTGGCCAACGTGGCCCAACCCAGCGAAAGTTTTGCCGGGATCACCTGGCAAAAGGTCAATTATGAAACCGATAGGCCGGCCCATCTTTGGGTTCGGAGCACGACGGGTATCTATCGCCCATTCAAATCAGACAAGTTTCTCTCCGAGGCGTACGCTGAAATGTTGACCCGGGGCGTGCTCACCGATCGCCTCAGGCGGCTCCTTTCGGGCGTCGTGCGGGTTGGAGACAGCCCCGATGAAGTTAAATGGGCCCTGGGTATTCCTACCCAAGAGGAGGAGTCGACCGCGGAGGAGCTGCAAATTACGATCTGGCACTATCCCGGCAGGCAGGTGCGTTTTGAAAATCAAGTCGTTAAACAGATCAAATAAAGGCGCGCGCCATCGCTAAGCCGTCTAATCTCAAGCAATCGTCACGACCATGACCGAATCGGCCATAACTGGAGTATTACGACTCATCGTCGCCGGCAACACCCTGGAAGCGCTGAGTCGATTATTTCGTCTGCCCGATGATAACCCCTTGGAAGCCCTGAACCGGGTGCTTTATTCTCACACGCGGGAATCCACAAATCCCACGGTTCTGCGGCAGATCGAGCACCATCAGTCCCAGTTGGCCACGGCCACGGGACGCGCCCGGGCCATCATCCTCTATAATCTGGGGTGCCTGGCCCTCTATCAGGATGAAATCGTGCAGGCCAAGCTTTATTTCGAGCAGGCTTTGGAATTGCTGCCCGACTGGCTGCCGATCCGGCATAACCTGGCATTCACCGAAGAATTGATGGCGGAAGGGGATCAGGCCGGGCGGCACTATGCCGAAGTCATCAGTCAGAATCCGGACTTCACCCTCAGCCGGCTCAACCTGGCCTTGCTTGCCATTCAGGATGGCCGCACCGACGAGGGTTTGGCCGCTTTGCGCCAATTGTCCGAGGCATCGCTGGATGACGCCAGCTTGACCCTGTATCTGTCTCGTGCGCTTTTGCATCACGGAGCGCCGGCGGACGGCGAAGAGGTGATGAGCCTGTTGCAGAATGTGAAAGATTGGCAGAGATATCCCGACTTGCGGGAGTGCCATGCTTTTGCCTGCTACTTGCTGGGACGGAACGACGAGGCCGAATCGGCCTTTCGCGCACTCCTGGAAGATGATTCCTACAACATCTTCGCCCGCCTCGGTGTGATCAAGGTGCTTTGCGCCCGCAGCGAATGGCAGGAACTTGCCACGCACGCCAAGCGGCTGGACGAGGTCAATTCGACCGATCAGACGCGGCAGCTATTGCAGCAACTCCGGGAGGCCGGGGAGTTGGATTGAAACCGGTCATTTCCCGTCGTGGCCGGTCTCGCAAGCATTCGGCCAGCGGGTTTTCGATTATTGACACCAATGGGTTCTCAACCGCCTGATAGGCGGTGAGTTCGCCCACCACATCCCTCGCAAACACCCGGTCGTGGCGCCCGAAACCCCAATCACCCCGGAGCCGATCAAACTGGCCCCGCTGCACCTCCGCTTATTCGCGCTGCTGCTGGACTATTTTTTTATCGTGACGGCGCTAAACCTGGGCGACCAATTGACTTTGGGCGAGCATTGGGATTTGCGGGCTGTCTCGGCCAGCACGTCGACGGGATACGTCTACTGGGCCGGCGGACTGATAACCTTGTTTCTGATCAAGGATGGCCTGGGTGGCCGCAGTCTTGGCAAATGGGTGGCGGGGATCGCGGTGCGCCGCGTCTCGCACCCGGAATCGGGGGCTACCCTGATACAATCGATCACGCGCAACCTGGCATTGGTGCTTCTGCCTGTAGAGGGATACCTGGTATTCGCCGATCCTCAATGCAGGCGATTGGGGGACCGCTGGAGCGGCACCGTGGTCATCGTCCCCGATCGAGTCGCGCCGCTGCCACGCCGGTTGTTGGGTCTATCCAGCCTCGTGCTCGCTGTGCTCGTGATCGCCATATTGGTCGGTCCGTGGAACATGCGCCGCACCGCCGCTTATCAGCACGCGCTGCGCGTGATCCTAACCCATCCTGATCTGCCGGCGCAGGTAGGGGCGGATTACGCCATCGAAGAATCCACGTTGTTCAATTTGCACCCGCCCCCGCAGGGTGGCAACGCTTCGGTCGAGTTCAAGGTAAAGGGTTCCGCCGGCGTGCGAACCGGACTCATTGAATTGGTGCTCGACCCCAACCGCATGCAATGGGTGCTGGAATCGTTCACTTTGCTGTCCGGTGAGCCGGGTGCAGGCGGGTCGCCGCAGCTGGAAGTGGAGGATGCCCCACCGCCCCCGGCGCGGGATTGAGGGCTTCCCTTGTTCTGGATCGGCAAAATCGGGGGGGCGCTCCTCCTGCCGCCTGGAGTGTTGGTCGTGTCGGCGCTCGCGGCCGCGTGGGCCGTCTGGCGGAGCGGCGAAAAATCCGGTGCGATGGCCCTGGCCGCGCTCGCTGCCTTGCTATATCTCTTGGCCCTGCAGCCCGTCGCCGATGCGCTGCTGAGCCCGCTGGAGGATGCCTTTTCCTATCCCGGAGATTCGGCAACGAGATGTGAAGCCGTCGCCGTAATGGGTGGCGGGACTTCCGGCCGGACAGGTGGGAGCTCTGATTACCAGCTCACCCGGGCCTCCGTCCAGCGCACCCTGGCCGCCTTTAGGCTGTGGCAGGAGCGCGCCAGACCAATCGTTGTGTCGGGGGGGCAGGTCTGGCCCGATGGCGCCACCGGAGCCCGCGAGATGGCCGGCCTGTTGCGAACCCTCGGTGTGCCGGAGGCCGATCTGATTCTGGAGACGGAGAGCAGGGACACCTACGGCAATGGGGAACAGACGAGCGCGACCGCACGACGGCGAGGCTGGAACTCCCTCTGCGTCGTCACCTCCGCCTTGCACCTGCCTCGAACGGTGCGCGTTTTCAACCATTTCGGGATCGTGCCGGTACCCGTCCCCACCGACTACCGTGCCGTGAACCCCCCGTACGGATGGGAGGCGCTGCTTCCCAGGGCGGCATCACTTGCCGCCGCAGCCGCCGCGCTTCACGAGTACGCCGGACTGGCCTATTACCGTCTCCGCTGGGGCATCTAAGCCGCGCGTTCATGTGCTTTAGCGAAATGCTTTAGCGAATTCTCGGGAGCGCGCGATACGTTCGATTGGGCCGGGGCGAAAATCTTTCTTGCCCGTTTACGAAAGTTGATCTACCGGGGGTACGTGTGCGGTGCATACCGTGGTGCGGTTACCCGTCTTTCACCGCTTGCACGATGATGACGTCGGCCCAAGCCGGGATCATGCGGCCGGCGGCGAACGCGACGGCGAGGGCAACTCGTTGCAACGTACGGGGCAGGCATGCCAGGAAAGCGCCCCAGGGGGGAAAGCCCCACAGCAGGGAAATTCCTTCCACGCGCGTTGCACGCAGGTTTGGCCGCGGCAGCCGTAAAATATCCCCATATCCGAATCGGGTCAGATGGTCCGGTGGCGGTTCGTAATAGGGAAAGGGTGCGGGGTTGTACCCCGGACGGCGCCAGCCGCGCCACCGGTCCAGCATCCGCCCCAGGCGGCAGGAAAGGGAATCATAGTTGGCGATGGCCAACACGGCCCGGCCGCCCGGCCGCAGCAACCGGGTCATTTCCGCCAGGGTCGCCCGCGGCGAGGCAAAGTGATCGATGGCCCCCTTGCAGAGTACCGCCTCGAAACATTCGCCGCGAAAGGGGAGTTCCTCCCCGAATCCCCGCACCCAGGCCACGCGCGGCGGCGGGGCGGTTTGCGCGAAGCCGTCCCCCAGCTCGCGGCGGCCCTGATTCTGCCCCCAGCGAATCATCCGCTCGCTGGGTTCCAGCCCTACGGTGAGCGCCGAAACGGGTTGGGAAATCGATTCGGCCCCGGCCGCTGGCCTGCGCGGGGTGCGCTGCCTGACCAACGCGAGGGTGTCCTGCCCCATACCGCAGGCCAGATCGAGCACGCGGCCGTTTCCGCCAACGGCGAGCAGAGATAAGGCGCGTTCGGTCATGCGCCGAAAGAGCGCCTGGCTGTCTGGCCCGCCCTCCGGGGGAATGGTGTGTTCCAGATGGCGCTCCAGCTCTGCGAGACGGCTCATGGCGGACGTTGAGGTTTCTGTGGCGGTTATCGGGGCGGTTATCGGGGTTGTTCTCGGGGCTGTTCTCGCCACGGTTCTTGCCGAAATGGTCGGGGATTCAGCTCCGCTCGACCTTGATGTTTGCCCCGGGGCTGACCGACTCGAGTCGTTTGACGTCGCCCAGGGCGCGGCCCCAGACGTTGCACGGGGATGCCAGGCGGATCTCGTCGCCCTTGGAGGCAGGCGTGCGACCGTAGCCGATGGCGATGGCGTTGCCCGGTGGCCAATAGGCGAGTTCGCCCGGCTCCATCACGGTGCGGGCCTCCGGCTCTTCACTCACCGCGACAGGTGTGGAAAAATAGACCTCTTCACCCCAGGTATTGGCGCTGGAATCGAATGGCAGGGCGTCGAAGATCGCGTCCGCCGTGGGTGTGTTCAGCAGTTCGGCTTCCAGTTCCACCGGACCGATGGTCATCTTCAGCTTTCTCATGGGAAATCCTGCGTGGGATGGCGGGTGGGGCACGGCCGGCCCCCGGGGCAGTTTATTCGTTCGGCCGCGGGCAACAGTGCCGTTGAGAATTTGCATACCGGATAAACACTCCAGCCCATAAAAGCAAGCGCAACCATGACATCGCCCGCTCCGTAGCGGCGGTGCACACAACGGAAAACCAAGTATGAAAATTGGCATCGTCGGATATCCCGGCTCGGGAAAAACCACCATCTTCAACGCCCTCAGCGGATTGCGCGCCGAGACAGGTTTAGGAGGCAAAACCAGGGATCACCTGGGCGTCATCAAGGTGCCCGACGAGCGTGTAGAGCGCCTCGCCGAGCTGAGCCAGGCTAAAAAAAAGACCTATGCCGAGGTGGTCTTCGTCGACGTGGCCGGCCGCGCCGGTGGCGTGCAGTCAAAAGGGTTGCTGAATCCCCAAACGATCCAGGCCATGGTGGAGTGCGACGCGCTGGTGCTTGTGCTGCGCGACTTCGCCAACCCCATGTTGCCCGAATCAACCGATGCCGCGCGCGAGATGGCGGGCTATCGCGAGGAGCTGATCCTCAGCGACCTGATGCCCCTGGATAACCGGCGCTCCCGAATGCGGAAGGAGAGCGGCAGGGAAAAGGAAAAGGCGCTGATCGAACGCTGCATCGAGCGGTTGGAATCGGGACAATCCCTTCTCGGGATGCCATTCACGCCCGAGGAGCGCACCCAACTTTCGGGTTTCGCGCTGCTTTCCAGCAAACCCTTCCTCTACCTGCTCAACCAGGAGGAGGACGCCGTTGCGCAAGGTATCCCTCAGGCGCTGCAGGACCACGCTGCTGCGGAGGGAGCGGTGTTGATGGGAATCAGCGCGAAGATCGAGATGGATATCGCCGAGCTGCCTGCGGAGGATCAGGCGGAGTTTCTCCAGGAGCTGGGGGTCGAATCATTGGTGCGCGACCGGTTCATCCGCAAGTCCTATGAGCTGTTGGAACTGATCACCTTTCTTACCACCGGGGATCCGGAATCCCGGGCGTGGCCCATCAGGCAGGGCACCACGGCGGCCAAGGCGGCGGGGAAGATACACTCGGACATCGAGCGCGGATTCATCCGCGCCGAGGTGATCGCCTACCCGGAGTTGATGGCCGCCGGCGGATACAAACAAGCGCGGGACCAGGGGCTGTTGCGCCTCGAAGGCAAGGAGTATCTAGTGCGCGAGGGAGACGTGATCCTCTTCCGGTTCAATGTTTAGGATATGAATCGCAGGCACCATGGAACTCATCAGGAAGGGAGCAGCCTCCTGCTTTTGCAATCCCGAAGGGAGTGTTGCGCCCCAGATCGCTCTCATCACGGGGTTTCTGTTGACCCTTGCGGTTCTCTTCGCCGGTCCGCTTGCGGCGGAGCGGCCGGGAGATCCGGGTTCGCCGCCTCCGGAGAGGGTGGCCCATGCGGGGGGCGGTCTGGACGGCCGCACGTATTGGAACAGTCTGGAGGCGCTGGAGGCGAATTATGCCAAGGGATTTCGCGCCTTCGAGCTGGATATCCACTGGAGCAGCGATGACCGGCTGGTCTTCGTGCACGATTGGGGACGCACCTTCCGCGCACTCTACGGCCGCTACCGGCCCACTTGGGCCAAGCGGGTGCTGGCGAGTCTGACCGGGAGCCGCCCCCGCCCATCGCGGGAGGAATACTTCGCCAAAGGAGCGGCGCGGGGCTTCACCCCCCTTTCACTGGAGCGGCTCGCCGCGTGGATCGAGCAAAGACCCGACGCGCTGGTCATCACCGATGTCAAGGAAGACAATTTGCGCGCCCTGGCGCGCATCCGCCTGCGCTATCCGGCGCTTGCGGAGCGGATGATCCCCCAGATTTACCGCTTCGGCGAATTCGGCCCGGTCACGGCACTGGGATTCCCACGCGTTATCCTCACGTTGTACCGCCTGGAGGCGACCGATGCGGAGATCCTCGCCTTTGCCGGCCGGGTGCGCCCTTTCGCGGTGACCATGCCCCGCAAGACCGCTCTGGAAAGCGATTTGGCCGGCCGCCTGCACGAACTCGGCATATTCGTCTACGCCCACACCATCAACAGCGGGCAGACGGTGCGGGCGTTGCGCAAACTCGGCGTGAAGGGCATCTACACCGATTGGTTGCCCCCTCGCGGGTTCGGCCACGGAACGAGTGACCAGGACAGCGCGATTTCGACGGAGTGATTAGGACCGAGCCATTAGGACAGGGCAAGCTTCACGACTTTGCCACCACGGTCTCGGTGCGGTATGGAACGTTAACGCTCTGGGGAGACGGGGATTGATTCCATTACCTTCGCTATATCTGAAGTGCGGGAGTTCCAATGACCACCAAGACCATCGATTATTATCTCTCCATCGTTTCGCCGTACACCTACCTGGGCCATCAGCGATTCGTCGCGTTGGCCAAGAAGCATTCCCTCACGGTGAATTACAAACCCGCCGACATTATGAAAGTCTTTTCGGTATCCGGCGGTTTGCCCGTGAAGCAGAGGGCGCCCCAGCGGCAGGCGTACCGGCTGACCGAACTCCAACGCTGGCGGGACTTTCTGGGCATCCCCCTCAATCCCGAGCCCAAATACTTTCCGGTGGATGACCTGCCGGCCACGTGTGTCGTGCTGGTGGCGATGAAAGCCGGCGCCGATCCGTCCGATCTGATTTTCCGCTACCTGCGGGCGGTATGGGCCGAGGATCGTAACGTGGCCGATATGGCCACGATCCGCGCTATTGTGAAGGAAGCCGGTGGCGACGATGACTGGGTCGATGCATCACAGGAATCGGGGGTGGATGCCCAGCGCGACGCCAATTCCCGGGACGCCATCGGTCAACAGGTGTTCGGCGCGCCGACCTATGTCTACAACGGCGAGCTGTTCTGGGGGCAGGACCGGCTCGAATTGCTCGCATGGCGCCTTGAGCAAGGGTGAGGCATTCTCCGACGCGAGGACAAAAGAGGATCGGGCGCCGATAAAGCGCTCCCCACCCCGCCCTGCGGCACCGCTACGACGACTCACGGTGCTCCCCTCCCCACGTTGTGGAGAAGGGAAATGCGTCGGTAAAGCTCCCCCTCGCCATGAAATGGAGATGGGGCAGGGGAGTGAGGAAACCCATATAAAATCAATAAATTAACAGATATTCACCAATCCGAGGGAACAGATAAAAAATTTTTTGAGTTCCGCCGCAAAACGTGGAACCGTAGAACAATGCAGTTGTCCCGCAGGGCCGAGGCCAATCCAGCAATATGACCGCAGCGGCGGGCAACCATCAATCACCAAACCAAACAGGAGCCGGACATGGGCGAAGCATGGATCATCGACGCGGTGCGTACGCCGCGGGGCAGAGGCAAGAAGGAAGTGGGCGCTCTGAGCGAGACCCATCCCCAGGAACTGATGGCAACCACCCTGCGGGCGTTGGCCGAGCGCAACCCCATCGACCCGAAGGAAGTGGAGGACGTGATCGTGGGATGTGTTTCACAAGCCGGCGAACAGGGAGCCTGCATCGCGCGCAATTCGGTGCTGTTGGCCCAGTGGCCCCATGAGGTATCGGGCGTCACGCTGAACCGTTTCTGCGGCTCGGGTTTGCAGGGGGTCAATTTCGCCCTGATGGGGGTGATGTCCGGAATGCAGGAGCTGGCCATCGGTGGCGGCGTGGAATCCATGTCTCGTCAGCCGATGGGCTCCGACGGCGCGGGTCTTGACGGCCTCAACGCCGATCTCTCGGCGCTGCACCCCATGGTACCCCAGGGCATTTCGGCGGACCTGATCGCCACCCTGGAAGGGTTCACCCGCGAGCAGGTGGACACGTTTGCCGTGAACAGCCAGCAAAAGGCCGCCGACGCCATAGAGAAAGGCCGGTTCAAAAACAGTATCGTCCCGGTGAAGGACAAGGAAGGGAACGTCACCCTGGATCGCGACGAGCATCCCCGGCCCGGCACCACTATGGAGACTTTGGCGGGACTGAATCCCGCCTTTGTCGAACTGGGCGCCTATGCCCCCAACGGCGGCGAAACCTTCGACGAGATGGCGCTGCGCGTCTATCCCCAGGCGGGTAAAATCGACCACGTGCATCACGCCGGCAATTCAAGCGGTATCGTGGATGGCGCGGCGGCGGTGCTGGTCGCAACGCCGGAATACGCCAAGGCCCACGGGCTCAAGCCCCGCGCGCGGGTCATCTCCATGGCCACCATAGGTGCCGAGCCGGTGATCATGCTCACCGCGCCGGGACCGGCCAGCCGCCGTGCGCTGGCCAAGGCCGGCATGGGAGTGACCGATATCGACCTGTGGGAGATCAACGAGGCCTTCGCCGTGGTGCCCATGAAGACCATGCGCGAGTTGGAAATCGATCCGGCCCAGGTGAACGTCAATGGCGGCGCCATCGCCCTGGGCCATCCCATCGGAGCCACGGGCGCCATGCTGATCGGTACGCTGATCGACGAGCTGGAGACCACGGACCGGGCGACCGGGCTGGCCACCCTCTGCATCGGCGGCGGCATGGGCATCGCCACCATCATCGAGCGCATGAACTGAGCGTCCGTCACCGGCCGATCTCCGGGGTGTAGGGACACGGCATGCCGTGTCCCTACGCGCCTGCAATTAGCTGAGCTTGCAATAATCACAGGCGCTCGTGTCGTGACCCGCACCGCCCACGAGATTCCTGGTCCCGATGCGCACTTGTACTGTTGTGATTATTGGCCTGCAGTGTTCATCGGCGGAACCATTAAAATAGTAAACCGAACCCCCAAAACTTTTCCGATAGGTTGCCTATGACCGATCAGCCATTCGATCCCCAGCAATACAAGGAACGTGGACGGCAGCAGTGGGATTCCGTCGCGGCGGGCTGGCGCAAATGGTGGCGCACGTTCGAATCGGGGGGGCAACACATCAGCGACCATCTGGTGGACCTGGCCGGCGTCCAACCTGGCCACCAGGTTCTCGATATCGCTACCGGCATCGGCGAGCCGGCCCTCACCGCGGCAAGGCGGGTGGGGACCCAGGGCCGCGTGACGGCCACGGATTCGGCGCCGCAAATGCTGGCCCTCGCCGCTGAGCGCGGGGCGGAGGCCCATCTCGACAACCTGGATTTCCGGGAGATGGATGCCGAGGCGCTGGATTTTACCGAGAGCTCCTTCGATGCCATCCTCTGCCGCTGGGGCCTGATGTTCCTGCCCAATCTGGAGCAGGCGCTGGGCGGCATCCGGCGGCTGCTGCGGCCTGGCAGTCTGTTCGCGGCGGCCGTGCTCTCCGAGGCGTCCAAAATGCCGGCCCTGTCTATGCCGATGGCTGTCATCGGGAAGATGATCGAGGTGCCCACCCCGCCGCCCGGCACGCCCGGTCCCTTCGCCCTGGCCGATATCGCTGCCCTGAAGGAAACCTTCCGGCGCGCGGGCTTTTCCGATGTGCGCAGCCAAAGCCTGACCATTGAATTCCAGTGGCCCATGGCCCAGGACTACACCGAGTTCATTCGCGATGTGGCCGCGCCGGTGAAGGCCCTCCTGGCCCAGCAAACCCCGGAAATGCAGGACAAGGCCTGGGCCGCCATCACCGAAGCGGCGGCTGAATTTGCCCAGCCCGACGGCACGGTGGCCATGCCCAGCGAGACCTTCTCCATCGTCGGACGGCGGTAGCGTAAATTTATCGCCGGCAATTCGAAATCGAAACCGCCGCTCCTGCCAGCCGGGCCTTCCTGTGCTTAGCCTCTATAAAACGGAACAGTCGGTGGTGCGGAGACCCAATCCATGGATGAATCGGCATGAATGAATTGGCCCAGGCCCTGAAGGATCGGATCGAGGGCGAGGTGCGGTTCGATGCCATGACCCGCCACCTTTACAGCACCGACGCCAGCATGTTCCAGGTGCAGCCCCTGGGGGTGATCGTGCCCCGCCACGTGGCCGACGTGGTGGCGGCCATGGAGCTGGCGGCCAAGTTCCGGGTGCCGGTGCTGCCCCGGGGTGGCGGCACGGCCCTGGCGGGACAAGCGGTGGGCGAGGCGCTGATCTTCGATTTCTCGACCCACTTCACCCGCATCCTGGAGCTGAACATGGAGGAGGAGTGGGTGCGGGTGCAGCCGGGGGTGGTGCAGGATCAACTCAATGCCTTCCTGGCGCCCCACGGCTACCTGTTCGGGCCCGATACCGCCACCAGCAACCGGGCCACCATCGGGGGCATGGCCGGCAACAACTCATCGGGGAAGGGATCGATCGTTTACGGCAAGACCGTGGACCACGTGATCGAGGCGGAGACGGTGCTCTCCGATGCCACCCGCGCCACGTTCGGGCCGGTCGATGCGGCCGGGCTGGCGTCCCGGCAGGGGGGAGACGGGTTGCTGGCGCAGATCTACCGCGAGGTGCCGCGGATCGCCGAGGCACATCGCGACGAGGTGGAGCGGCGTTTTCCCAAGATCCTGCGCCGGGTGAGCGGCTACAACCTGGATGAAGTGCTCAAGAGCCCCACGCCCAACCTGGCCAGCCTGCTGGTGGGATCCGAGGGCACCCTGGCCGTGACCACCGCGCTCAAGGTAAAGATCTGCCGCGTGCCCAAAGCCAAGGCGCTGATGGCGATCCACTTCGACGACCTGGTGGGGGCGGTGGAAGGCAACGAGCTGATCCTGACCCACGGCCCCTCGGCCATGGAACTGATCGACCGCCGCATCATCTCCGAAGCTCTGGCCTCGCCGGTCTTCAGGGGCAAAACCGGATTCATCGAGGGTTCGCCCGAAGCGCTGCTGCTGGTGGAATTCCACGGTGAAAACCGTGCCGAGCTGGTGGCCAAGCTGGACCGTCTGGAGACGGCCGTTAAGCGCGCGAAGTTGGGCTATGCCCATGTGCGGGCCATGGAGGCGGCCGATCAGAATCTGATGTGGAACCTGCGCCAATCCGGCCTGGGTCTGCTGATGGGCAGGCGCATTGACGCCAAGCCGGTGGCGTTCGTGGAGGATACGGCGGTCGATCCCGTGCGGCTCCCTGCGTTCCTGCGCGATTTCAAAAAGATCATGGAAAGGCACGGCACCGAAGCGGGATACTATGGCCATGCTTCGGTGGGTTGCCTGCACATCCGCCCCTTCATCGACCTGCGTAAGGGGGACGAGGTGCGCAAGATGATGTCCATCTTCGAGGAGGTGGCTTCCCTGGTGGCCGAGCATGGGGGCACCATCTCCGGGGAGCACGGTGACGGGCTGGCCCGCTCGTGGCTCATCGAGCGCTTCTTCGGCAAGAAGCTGCACGAGGCCTTCCGGCAGGTGAAGTCGGCCTTCGATCCCCACGGGCTGATGAACCCAGGCAAGATCGTCGATGGCCCACCGCCCACGGAAAACCTGCGGCTGGGCAGCACCTACCTGCGCAACCCCGTGGCAACCACCCTGGACTTCTCCCGCGACGGGGGCTTCGAATTCGCGGTGGAGATGTGCAACGGCAACGGCCAGTGCCGCAAGATGGACGGCACCATGTGCCCCTCCTACCAGGTCACGCGGGACGATCGCCATTCCACGCGCGGCCGGGCCAATGCCCTGCGGGGCGTGGTGGCCGGTAAACTGCCCGCCGAGGCCTTCACCAGCCGCGAGATGTACGAGGTGATGGATCTCTGCCTGGAGTGCAAGGCCTGCAAGACCGAGTGCCCGTCCGGGGTGGACCTGGCCAAAATGAAGTACGAATTCCTCCATCAATACAATCGGGTCCACGGCGTGCCCCTGCGCTCGCGCCTGTTCGGTCACGTGGAATGGCTCAACCGCATCGGCTGTGCCACGGCGCCGTTTTCCAATTGGCTGCTCGGCAATCCGCTCAACAAGGCGCTCCTGTCCCGGCTGGGGGTGGCTCCCCAGCGAAGTCTGCCCCCCTTCGCCCGCCAACGCTTCAGCCGTTGGTTCGAAAAACGCGACCGCGCGGGGAGCGAAGCCGGCGACCGGCCGGCCGTCGTGCTCTTCCACGACACCTTCATGGAGTACAATTATCCCGAGGTGGGCCGTGCTGCGGTGGCGGTGCTGGAACACGCGGGCTGCCGGGTGATCCTCGCCGACAAGAAATGCTGCGCCCGGCCGCTCATCTCCAAGGGTCTGCTGGACGAAGCGAAGCGTTACGCCGTCCACAATATCGCGGCGCTCAAGGACTACGCCAGACAAGGCATCCCCATCGTGGGCGTGGAACCCTCGTGCATCCTCACCCTGTCCGACGATTACCTGGACCTGGTACCCGGCGCCGATGCGGAACTGGTTGCGGCCCAGACCACGACCATCGACGAGTTCCTGCAAAAGCTGCACGGCCAGGGCCGGCTGCGGTTCGACAGCAACGGCGGCAAGAGCCGTGAGGTGCTGGTGCACGGACATTGCCACCAGAAATCCCTCGTGGGCACCGAGCCGACCCTCGAAGTATTGCGGGCCATTCCCGGCTTTCACGTGAGCGAGATTGCATCGGGCTGCTGCGGCATGGCGGGCTCCTTCGGCTACGAGAAGGAAAAGTACGAGCTATCCATGGCCATCGGCGAACAGCGCCTGCTCCCCGCCGTGCGCGCTGCCGCTCCCGATGCGGTCATCGTCGCCGACGGAATTTCCTGCCGCCAGCAAATCCGCCACGCCACCCACCGCGAGCCCCAGCACCTGGTCGAGGTGGTGGCCGAGGCTTTGGGGGTGGCGTAGATGAGCCATCCACGGCGCCGATCCACCTTTACTGATTGTACGGGCATTGATCCACGCCATTTTCCCAGGGCAATGGTTCTCAAGGCAAAGGCAACCGAGGAGAAATCGCCATGACTTCCCATGCACGAGTGCTCCGTTTGAGCGTCGAGGAGTACCTGGAGGGCGAAAAGCACGCCACGGTGAAGCACGAGTATGTGGCGGGCCAGAGCTTCGCCATGGTGGGGGTCAGCCTTACCCACAACCGGATCAACGGAAATCTGTACCGGATCTTGGCAGCGCACCTGGATGGCGGGCCGTGTCGGGTCTATTTCGCCGATGTCAAGGTCTCGGTCGAGGCGGCCGACGCATTCTACTACCCCGACGTGGCGGTCACCTGCGACCCGGAGGACACCGGGGAGTACTACCTCACACGGCCCGGCCTGATCATCGAGGTGCTCTCAGAATCGACGGAAGGCATCGACCGGCGGGAAAAGCTGCTGGCCTACCAGCAACTGGATACCCTCAAGGAGTACGTTCTGGTCGCTCAGGCCACCAGGCAGGTGGAGGTTTACCGCCGAGAGCGCGACGACGAGTGGTCGCTGGATACAATCACGGGTTCCGACGAGATTCACCTTGATTCCGCCGATCTCGTGATGGACATGGAGGGTGTCTACGAGGGGGTTTGATCCGTGGCCGAAGAAACCGCAATTTTTGTGGGGACTGGTCTGTGGGGGGAAGGTTCTTTTTCGTCATGGCCCGCACCCCCCCCCGCGTTGACACCCGCCGGTGGTGTGTTAGCCTGATTTTCAACGGTTTGCGAGGATCCGCCGCAATCGGCCGGACTGGGCCGGTTGTTCGCGAGGGGCGCGAGGTCCGACCCCATCGGGGAAAGGTATCGATGATTGCGGAGCAGTACCTGCCGGTCTTGATGCTGATCGGGTTGGCACTGGGTCTGGGCGGCATGTTCACGCTGCTGGCCATCATGCTCGGCCCCAAGCGGCCTACCGACGTAAAGCGGATGCCTTTCGAATCGGGCATGCCCACGGAGGGCTCGGGCTTTCGCCGCTATCACGTGCGGTTCTATCTGGTGGCGATGATCTTCCTCATCTTCGACGTCGAGGTGATCTTCCTCTATCCCTGGGCCGTTCAGTTCCGCAATCTGGGCCTCTTCGGGTTCGGCGAACTTATGGTCTTTCTCGCCGTGCTCGTGCTGGGCTTGGTCTATGCCTGGAAAAAAGGAGCACTGGAATGGGAATGAAACAGAATGCGGCGACAAGCTTTATCACCACCAAGCTGGATGCGGTGATCAACTGGTCACGCAAGTTTTCCCTGTTTCAGTTTCCTTTCGTCACCGCCTGCTGCGGGATGGAGTACATGGCCGTCTACGGTGCCCATTACGACGGCGCGCGCTTCGGCGCGGAGATCCCCCGCTTTTCCCCCAGGCAGGCGGATTTGTTGTTCGTAGTGGGCACCGTCAACCACAAGTTGGCCCCGGTGCTGAAACGGGTGTACGAGCAGATGGCGGAACCCAAGTGGGTGGTCGCTTTCGGCGCCTGCGCGGCCTCGGGCGGATTCTACCAGAATTACGCCGTGGTGCAGGGCATCGATCGTATTATTCCTGTCGATATTTACATCGCCGGCTGCCCGCCCCGCCCCGAGGCGGTGCTCGACGGACTGGTGGAACTGCAACGGCTGATCCAGGACGAAGGTCCCAAGGGCATCACGGGCATCAACCCTCGCCAGACCAAGGACGAGCTTTTGCTCAGCAGGTCATGAGCCGCCGCCAGGCACAGTCATCCACCCCGAAAAATTTCTGACCGATATCCCATGGCCGAAGATCCCCGGCAGCCGGTGGAAGAAGAGCAAGTCAGCGAGCAGGCCCCCACGTCACCTCCAGTGCTGACCGCGCTGCTCCTCGAAAATTTTTCCGATTCCGTCGTCTCGCACCACACCAATTTCGGCGACGAGACGGTGGTCATCAAGCGGGAGGGTCTGCTGGATCTCTTCCGCTTTCTCAAGGACGATCCGCGCTGCCGGTTCGACCTGATGATCGACCTGACCGCGGCGGATTACCTGCCTCGCGAACCGCGCTTCGAGGTGGTGGTGCACTTGAAGTCCATCGTGCTGCACCATCGCCTGCGGGTGAAGATACCGCTCGCCACAGACGAAGCTGAACTGGATACCATTTCGGGACTTTGGGTGGCGGCGGATTGGTACGAGCGCGAGTGCTGGGATATGTACGGCATCGTGTTCAAGGGCCACCCCAATTTGCGCCGCCTGCTCCTCTATGACGAGTTCGAGGGCCACCCGCTGCGCAAGGATTACGATTATTACTTGCAGCAGCCCCTGGTGCCGATGCGGAAGATCCGCGAACGTCACGACTACGAGCACAAGGTCATCACCCCCGAAGGCCCCAAGCCACTGCCATCATGAAACGACTGGATTCTCCCGATCTCGGCTCCGAGCCGATGGTGATCGAAATCGGTCCCGCCCATCCGGCGATGCACGGGATCACGCGCTTCCGGGCGGAATTGGACGGCGAGGTGATCGTCTCCATGGAAGCGGACATCGGTTATCTGCACCGAGGTTTCGAGAAGGAGGCCGAGAACTCCGACTACATCCAGATCATCCCTTATACCGACCGGCTCAACTACGTCTCGCCGCTGATCAACAACATCGGCTACTCGATGACGATCGAAAAGCTCTTCGGGATCGAGGTGCCGCGCCGCGCAGAATTCGCCCGGGTGATCATGGGCGAGATATCCCGCGTCTGCGACCACCTCACGTGCCTGGGAGCCACGGCGATGGAAGTGGGGGCCATGTCGGTCTTCATTTGGTTCATCAAGGCCCGCGAATATCTGTGGGAACTCGTGGAGGAGGTCACAGGTGCGCGGCTCACCACCAGTTGGACTCGTATTGGCGGCAACGCCAACGATCTACCCGATGGCTTTCTGCAGATGCTCGATCAGCGGCTGGCCCAGGTCTCCGACGTGATCGACGAGGGAGACCGCCTCCTGATCCGCAACAAGATCTTCATCGACCGCATGAAGGGGATCGGCATCATCTCCAAGGAGCGCGCCATCGAGTATGCCTTCACCGGGCCCATGTTGCGTGCCTGCGGCGTACCCTACGACCTCAGGCGGGAGGACCCCTACTCGGTCTACCCGGAATTGGACTTCGAAATTCCCGTGGGTACTGTGGGCGATTGCTACGACCGCTTCCTGGTGCGCTTGGAGGAGATGCGCCAGAGCATCCACATCATTCGCCAAGCCGCCGACAAGCTCCCGCCGGGTGAGTACCGCACCTATCACCGCCGGGCGGGTCTGCCCGATAAACTGGACGTGTACGGCAGCATCGAGGGGTTGATCGACCATTTCAAGATCGTCATGGACGGTCCCCAGCCGCCGCCTGGCGAGGTTTACCAAGCCGTCGAAGGGGGCAACGGAGAGTTGGGGTTCTATGTGGTTTCCGACGGCAGCGGCCGGCCCTTGAAGTGTCGTGTGCGCCCCCCCTGCTTCAATTTTGTAGCGGCCATGGCGGAAATGACCATCGGCCACTACCTCGCGGATATCGTACCCATCTTCGGCTCGATCAACATGATCGGCGGCGAACTGGAGCGGTGATGGCGATCCGGCACGCAACTCCGGTCTGGATTTGGATCCGATCCGAACCCACCTTTCGGAAGAGGAATCCGACATGCTCGACGATCTCATCCGGTACGGGGAAAAGTTGATCGACGATCACTAGACTCATTGGGAAATTGAAACCAGAAGGCATGGCTGAATGATGGAATTTCTACTGATCCCCTGGGTACAGGCGGTACTCAAGATCGTCGTATTCGTCCTGATGTTCGTGATGATGTTGGGCACGGTGCTCACGCTGATGGAGCGCAAGTGGATGAGCGCGGTGCAGGATCGCATCGGGCCCAACCGGGCCAATCTGGGGAATTTTCGCGGGCACGGCTTGCTCCACCTCGCCGCGGATGGGCTGAAATCGATCTTCAAGGAGGACACCATCCCCGAAGGCGCGGACCGCCTACTGTTCACCATCGCCCCTTTCTTCGCCTTCGTTTCGGTGATCGTGATCTGGGCCGTGATCCCCTTCGCCGGGCCCATCGGCGACTTCAAGTTTCAGATCGCCGACATCAACACCGGACTGCTCTTCATATTCGCCATCACGTCGTTGGGCGTTTACGGCGCGGTGCTGGGTGGCTGGAGTTCCAACAGCAAGTACGCCCTGCTCGGTGCGGCCCGGGCCACCTCGCAGATGCTCTCCTATGAGGTTTTCCTGGGCCTGTCGCTGATAGGCATCTTCATGGTCTACGGATCGCTGCAGGTGGGCACCATCGTCGAGCAGCAGAATACCTATTGGTTCGGCGACCTGATTCCCAAATGGGGCATCTTCACCCAGCCGGTCGCCTTCGTGATCTTCTTCACCGCCATGCTGGCCGAGACCAAGCGCCTGCCCTTCGATGCGCCCGAGGGGGAATCGGAGATCATCGCCGGGTACTTCCTCGAATACTCCGGGATGCGCTACGCGGCCTTCATGCTGGCCGAATACATCGCCATCGTCGGGTTGGCGGCGCTCACCACCACCCTGTTTCTCGGGGGCTACCACGTGCCCTGGCTGCACGCCGACGGATTCCATTTTCTGGGCGGCCATTTGCCCCTGTCCCCATGGTTGGTGGCCGTTTTGCAACTGGGATCGTTCGTTACCAAAGTGATCTTCTTCTGCTGGTTGACCATCATGATCCGCTGGACCGTGCCCCGCTTCCGCTTCGATCAGATCATGGACCTGGGCTGGAAGCGGATGTTGCCCATCTGCCTGGGGAACATCGTGGTGACGGCGATCGTGTTGCTGATTTACGACTGGAGCACTGCGGCGGGATAGCACTGCGGCGGGATAGCACCGCTAGAGTTATTGATGGAGATTGGAAGGAATTTGACGAAAACGTTTTATAGGGCTTTGCCTCAAGCCCCCAGTAAGGAACTTGTTCCCCGCACCCTGAATAATTGCGGGAATATCAAGCTCGTTGGGTCTAAAAATATATAGGGTCAATAGAGCCTTCTCCCTTGCAGGGAGCGAAGGGAGTCAATAACATAGCATCGTGTCCCCGTCGCCGCAGCAGGCGATCGATTGCAGGGCATTTAGGAGAA
>JACZRV010000141.1 GCA_022574555.1 SAR324 cluster bacterium | reverse complement strand
TATCTTCGCGCTTCAAGAACGAAATATCTTGACATTTGCCTAACAAATATTAATGGATGAGATAATTTACTTTGTGCGTAAGCTGCATGCGGTGTTTTCGCTTTCTGAGGGGCGCCATATGAAGGAAATCAAATTTGACGAAATTGGGTATTGGACCGAAATCAAATTGGATATTGTTCGAGATTATGCGTCTGCATACTCTGTTATCATGAATGCCCCAGGCCAACAAAAATTTTATCATGTGTACATTGACGCTTTCTCTGGCGCTGGTATACATATATCTAAAACAACTAAAGAGTACGTACTTGGTAGTCCACTAAATGCATTACTGGTTGATCCACCGTTCCGAGAGTATCATTTCATAGACTTGAACTCATCGAAAACAGATCTATTAAGGGAATTAGTGGGCGATAGACCTGATGTACATATTTATTCAGGTGATTGCAACGATTTGATGATCTCCGAAATAATCCCTAATATTAAATACGAACTATTCCGGAGAGGATTGTGCTTATTAGACCCATATGGCTTAGATCTAAAATGGTCCGTTATTGAAAAAGCTGGTAATTCGAAAGCAATTGATTTGTTCCTAAATTTTCCAATAATGGCCATGAATAGGACAGCGTTATGGCGAGATCCAAGCGGAGTCAATCCTAGAGACGTGAAAAAAATGAATGACTATTGGGGAGATAATTCATGGCAAGAAAAATTTTACCAACCTTCTGACCAATTATCTTTTCTAGAAGACGAAATCATAAAAAGCACTAACGAAGAAATTACTGATGAATTCAGGAAAAAATTGAGAATTGGTGCTAGATTTGATTATGTGCCAGCGCCAATTCCTATGAGAAACTCCAAAGGTTCAATCATCTACTACTTGTTCTTTGCGTCGCAGAACAAAACTGCAAATAAAATCATTCAAAGTATTTTCCGAAAATATCAAAACTATCCGGCTTAAAAATGTCTAATACAAAAATAGAATGGACGGATTCCACATGGAATCCTTTGACGGGTTGCACCAAGATTAGTCCCGGTTGTAAGAACTGTTACGCGGAGAGAATGGCAAAGCGTCTTCGGTTGATGGGACAAAAAAATTACGTCAACGGCTTTGAGTTGACTCTCCATGAAGACACACTGAATAAGCCATTGGCTTGGAATCGGCCAAAGCTCATATTTGTTAATTCGATGAGCGATATATTCCATGAAAACGTACCTATCTCATATACAAAAAAAATATTCCGCGTAATGAGGGAAGCCAACTGGCATACGTTTCAAGTATTGACGAAACGTTCGGAAATATTGTGTAAATACAACGATGTATTGGAATGGCCAGATAACGTGTGGATGGGCGTGAGTGTAGAAAACGAAGACTATAAATTTAGAATAAGCCATCTGGTAAGATCTGATGCCCGCATAAAATTTCTATCTTTGGAGCCTCTCATCGGACCCGTGGGCCATCTGGATTTGACGGGTATCGATTGGGTGATTGTGGGCGGCGAGTCGGGTCCTGGAGCGCGGCCGATGAAAGAAGAATGGGTAATGGAGATTAAGGAACAATGTCATCGAGCCGGCGTGCCCTTTTTTTTCAAGCAATGGGGAGGATTCAACAAAAAAAGGAATGGCCGGATGCTCCAAGGGCGAACATGGGACGAGTTACCGCTACAACTCACGGCATAGCCACCTTCCCGATTTTGGACGCAGATCCTGCCCTGCCTTGACACCGTTGGCTCCATCGGGAAAGATCGGGCCACGATCCATCCAAGAACTTCCAGGTCCGCGCGGATAATAGGGAAATCGGTGTGAATCCGATGCAGCCCCCGCTGCCGTGACCGGGGACGCGGCTGGAAAGCGCCACTGGCCTTGTGAATGAACTTTCACAGCCGGGAAGGCCCAGCCCGCGGTCGATCCGGGAGCCGGAAGACCTGCCTGGGAGCAGACCTTCGCCGGAGCGCCACGGGGTGTTGGCCATACAGGGAGATCCCCATCCTTCAGACCCAGGTTTCCATCCGCCGAATGGGCGGCCGGGAACCGGACTGCGCACGCCCGCTACGGCCACCGCAAGGCTCAAAGAGTGGCTCTCCGTTTGGATCGTTCCGCTGGCCCTGACCGCGGCGATCGTACTACAGGCGATCGCACTACAGGCCTGTCACCCCGGGGCTGAAACCCGCCGCCTGGGACCGCAGGATGTGCGCTTCCAGCGGGGGGAGATCGCATTTGTCCTGCCCGATGGTCATCCGTGGGACGAAGTTTCCCTTCTGGACGCGTCGTCAACCCTGTTGATCCGCGAGCTCGTCCCTACAGGCAGACCCCTGCGCATCCGTTTCACGTACTCATGGACACCCCGCGAGCGGATGTTCCTTTCATTGGCCGACCGAAGCCACCGGGAACGGGTGACCCGCACCCTTCCGTTGGAGGCACCGGCACAACTGCCATCGCCAGTGGAGGTTCGGCTTCATTTTCCCTCCGGCGTTCCATTGGAACCGGCCGGCGCACCGATCCTCTTGCCGGCCGGCGCGAGGGGCGTGATGGGGCTTTCCCTGCGGAGCCTTGTCGACGAGCCGCTGCATCTCACCTTGCGCGTCGAGATGGGTGCCGGGATCGTGCTGAGCGGCACGCCGCGCTCCGCGCCCGATGAATTTTCGCGTTCGGTGCTTCTGGAGCATCGTGATCAAGCCGTCTATGTGGAGCTGCCCTTCCGGGTGCGGGAGGCCTATACCGGAGGCGCCGCCGCCCTGCGCTGGTCGGTGGAAGGCGCCGCTCTCCCCGCACCGATGATGGCCACGCGCGCGTACCGCGTATTGTCGCGGGCCGATCTCCGCAGCGGGCTGCAGCCGGGAGAGATGTACCTCCCGGCGGATGTGCTGGGCACCCCACTCGGCCATCTGCCGCGGGATACCATCACCATCGAGCCGGCCTGGCTGCGGAGCCTACAAAGCCGGCTGGGCTGGGGCGCGGGTGGGGATCGCTTCGCTCCCGCCACTCATGTGCGTGTGGAGATGGCCAATGGTCACCCAGGCGGTCTGATCGCGACGGCGCGCTCCTACGTGCTGGCGGCCCACGACGAGAAGCCCCTGCCTGCTTTCGGCGATCCGTGGCTGGAGGGCGCATCAACCGGCGTTTCCCTGGTGAGTATTCCCGCCGGCGAAAAGGGCTCCGTCGTTCATCCTGTTTATCTGGACCTGACCGCAATCGCCCCGGGCGATTACCGGTTTTGTACGGGATGGCAGCCTTGGGGGCTGATTGGCGATCCGATCCAGATGTGCCGCACGTTCCAGGTCGTCGAGGCGCCCCTGGCCGGGTGGCTCGCGATCTGGCTGGCGACCGGCTTGTCGCTGCTCATTCTCGCCTGGACGGTGGCCCGCATGGGGCACTGGACGGCGCGGTTCGCCCTGCGTGACCTGGTGCTGATCGCCCTCTTCGCCGGTTTGGCCTTCGTGGTGGTATCGATCCCCTACGCTTTGGTGCAGGCGGTGGGGGTGTTCCTGCTGGGACCGTTCCTCTTTCTGGCGGATGGCCTGCTGTTCAAGCTGCTCTTGTTCCTGCTGTTGGGAACGGTGTTCGTTCTGGTGCCCAGGCCGGGGATCTACACCCTGTTTTACTTGATCTGGATGGTGTTCCAGGCGGTGCTGAACGGCCACTACACACCCGCTGTGGTGCTGTTCGCGGGCGTGGCGGTGGTCACCATCGAATCCGGGTTGTGGTTGAGCGGCATCACCCGCTTAGACCGCACCGGTGCCGGCCAGCCAGGGCATTTCCGGCTATCGTGGCGGCAATGGCTCGCGGGAGCCGTGCTGATAGGGATTTGCGAGGCGGTGGTGATCTTCTGGCACTTGCAGCTGATCAAGGTGCTGTATCGCCAATACCTGGCCGACTGGTATGTCCTTCTACCGGCTTTTACCGGCGGAGTGTATGCCGCGCTGGGCACCGCCATGGGCATGCGCCTGGGCGCTTCCCTGCGTCGTATCCGGCGCCCGCCCCTGGCGTGTCCCATATTGGAAGATCAAGACGCCGAAGTCCCGGCGTCCACGGACCGTAGCGCCACCGCGCCCCTGCTCCACATCGATGATCTCCATTATACCTATCCGGGTGCCGAACATCCGGCCCTCGCAGGAATTACCCTTACCCTGGAGCCCGGCGAGATCGTGCTGCTCGCGGGTACTTCCGGCGCGGGCAAGACGTCCCTGCTGCGGGCAATTCAGGGAATTCTCCCGGTGCCGCCCGAGGCGGTTCGCTATCGGGGCGTTGCCGCTCGCGCCTATTCCTCCAAGGCTTGGGCCCGCCGCTCCGCTTTGCTCTTTCAGGAGCCCAATCTCCAAGTAATTCGCCGCACCGTGAAATCCGAAGTGGCCTTCGGATCGCAAACCGGCGGCGGGCTAGGCAGCGGCACCCCGATCAGCCGCATCGAAGGAGCCGCCCAGACGCAGGCGGCCCGGACCCGAACAACATTGCGCACGTTCGCGCTGGAAAACCTCGCGGATCGTCCGGTTACCTCCATCAGCGGGGGCGAGCTTCAGCGAACGGCATTGGCGTCGTTGATGGCCGGGTCGCCGCAACTGCTCATGCTCGACGAACCCTTGGCCTCCCTGGACGATGGGTCGCGGCAAGTGCTGCTGAAGCATTTGGCGCTGCTGGCCCGCAAGGGCGTCGCCATCCTCGCCGTGGAGCACCGGGTCGAACCCATTTTGCGCATCGCCCATCGGGTCGGTTACCTGGAGCGTGGCCGTCTGGTCTGGATGGGCTCCGCCGAAGCCTTCCGCCGCACCGGCTACTATCGCGCCAGCCATCCCATCCCGCCCGTGCGGCGTGTCCCTCAACCCGTCCCGGCACAAGGCGGGGAAAGTGTACCCGGCCGCGCGAGTCACGCCCCCCCATTGCTCCGGCTCGATGGGGTCACCGTGAGGCCCACGGGGAGCCGTGAAGCCCTCTTTCCCCCGGTGGCTGCCACCATCGAGCCAGGCCGGGCCGTGGCACTCACGGGGGTCAACGGCGCGGGCAAGTCCACCCTGCTGGAATGCATCGTCGGTCTGCGGCGCCCGCTCCAGGGTACGGTGGCGTTGGGAGGCGCACCCCTGGCCCATATGTCCTGGCACCGGCGGGCCAGCCGTGTGGGGTATTTGCCGCAACAGTCCGATTTCATTCTCCAGGCAGCAACCGCGTACGAAGAGTTGGCATTCGGACTCAACCACACGCCCCAGGGAGAACCAGTGACACGGCGGGTTGAACGATGGCTGGAGAGACTCGGCATGCGGGAATCGGCTGCGAGATTTCCCCACCTGTTCAGCAAGGGCGAGCGGCAGCGGCTCGCTTTGGCCGCGGTGATGATCAACGGCCCCCAGCTGCTGGTGCTGGATGAGCCCTTTGCCGGTCAGGATGCCCGTCACGTGAGACAGATCCTCGAATTGTGCCGCGAATATCTTCTCGGAGATGCGGCCCGGGGCCTGATCATGGCCACCCACGACCTGGCGCCCATCCGGTCGTTCTTCGACGAGGTCTGGCATCTGGGCCCGCAGGGGCTGCACACCGAAATTGCCGGCGAAGGTCAGTCCGCGGCGGCGCTGGGAGGCGGCTCATGACACGTCTCACGCCGCAATCCGCCATGATGCTGGCCCTGCAAGCGGCAGTGCTGGCGTTGTTGTTGGACCGCCCGCTCAATCTGGCGTTGCTGGCGGGTTGCGCCGCGTTGTATTGGCTCGCGGGCGGCGGTTTGCGGCACTGGCGGCTCACGGTTGTCGTGCTGGCACTGGGCACGTGGGTCATGGTGACCACCCAGGCCATGTTTTACGGGGCCATGCCTCGTACTGTGCTGATAACATTGCTGGGCCCCGATGTGTTTCCGTTCGGCATGCCGCCGGGCCTGTACCTTTACAAGGAGGGATTCGTGCACGGCCTGGTGCAGTCGCTGCGCTTCGACGCGGTGCTGCTGATGGGAGCCGGCCTGCTCACGCGCTATGCCACCGACGAGATGATGTCCGGCCTGCGCGGGTTGCGGATGCCTGCCCCCCTGGCGTTTCTGTTCGCCCTGGCCTTGCGCTTCGTTCCCATGATGGCCGCGGAAGCACGGGCAGTGTGGACCGCCCAAAGGCTGAGGGGGATGGTCTTTTTCTCCGGCTCCCCGTGGCGCTGGCCCTCCAGTCTGGCGCGGGCCGCGCGTGCTTTGCTCGTGCCCCTGATCGCGGCGACGGTGCGCCGTTCAGACGAGGTTGCGGCCTCCCTGATCGGACGGGGCATCTCGCCTCAGGATGCATCCCCGCCGCCTGCGATTGGAAGGGTCGAGATGGCAGTTTGGGCCTTTGGCGCGGTGGCTCTGTTTATTTTGTTCGCCGCACAAATCCTGACCCGGCTCTACCAGGCGGGCGTTTATTCCCACGCCTGGTTCGATTGGGTTTATTACCTGGTGCGCCACTTTGTTTGACGAGCACGTCTGACGGGCAGGTTTAACGGGCAGGTTTAACGGGCATGTTTAACAGGCACCGGGGCAGGCTGTGGAAGTCCGCCGTCGCACTGACCGTTTTCGGCTGGTGTGCCGGTTTATACCCGGCCCACGCCGGCCCCGGTTCGCCGCCGGTCGAGTTCATCCGGGACGGCGTGATTCTGTCCCCTGGCCCAGGGATGGTGGTCTCGAACGTGACCATCGACGGGCAGCGGACGACTTCCAGCCTGCTTCCCGGCGGCCGCCGGCTGGTGGAAATACCCTGGCGGCCTCGGCAAAAGATGGCGATCGAGTGGCGGACGGGCGGCGATCAGCACACGTTGGCCGCCACCGCTCCCCTGCGGCCGGTACCCTGGGTCGCATGGAGCCAACCGTGGACCTCCGACGATGGGTCCCGATCGGCGATAAGCGCCATGAGTTTCTCAGCGGACGGCAATTTGCTGGCCGTGGGCTCCCTCGATGGCCTGATCCGGGTGATGGAAACGGAAAGCGGCCGCACGATCTGGACCCTGCGGCGTCAAGGCCGCGTGGTGAAGCAATTGTCGTTCTCCCCGGATTCTGACCGGCTCTACGCCGGTGAGCAGGGTCCCGAAGGGCGCATCGCCGCATACGCCCCCCGCAGCGGCAACTCCGATCCCCTGTGGCACTTCGATACTGCCGGCGAACTGGGCCGCTCCCAACCCACCGATCCGGAGAGTCCCTGGGGCTGGATCGATTACCCCGGTGCTTATCGCCTGATGGCCCGAGGCGACGACGTGCTGGCGGCCATGAGCCACAGTTGGCCTCGGCAAGGGCAGCGCATGGCCCTGGCCCGCCTGTACCGCCTGGACGGAAGAACCGGATCCCTGCGCTGGAGCTTTCCCGCGGATGGACCGTTGCGCCAGGCGATCACCTGGTTCGCCGTCAATCGGAATGCCGGTATTGACCAGGAACGAATCGCCCTGCCCCTGCAACTGCCGAGCGGCGGCATTCCCCGGCCCGGTGGCGCCGACGAATCACGGGTCGTCGTACTGGCCGGGAAATCCGGGCTGCCCCAGTTCGACCAGGTCATTGCGGCGGAGCATCCCTATCGCGTCGCGGCATTCTGGCGCGGTGTCGCCTTGAGCCCCGATGGCCGTCACCTGGCGGTGGCCACGGAAGACGGCCGCGGCTTCCTCTACGAGGAGGGTGCGCGGGGTTGGCGGCCGGTCAAACGCCTGCGCCTGGTGCAGCCATTACGCCTGGGCGAGGTTACGGTGACGGCCACCAACGGCACCCTGGTTGCGTTGCAGGAAGGCCCGCTGTTCGTCACCGGCGCCACCTACATCCCCCGCGAGTTCCGGCACGCGGAAGACCAGCCCGCGGCGGAGCATCCCCAAGGCAACACCCTGTTTGCCTACACCTGGTCTGGGGAACTGCGCTGGCTGTGGCGGCTGGAGGCGAATTTGGTCGGGCTGGTACTCAGCGCCGGCCATTCAGTGCTGGTTCTGGCCCAAGGCCGGGTGCCCGCGCCCCGCCACGGCGAGTTCCAGGGGATCACCGTGCTGGCACCGGGACGGGCGGGTTCCGGGCGCGATAAGGTGCTCTACCGCTTTGGCGTGGAGGGCAGGGTGGTCGACAATGGACTGGCGGTCTCGCCCGACGGCCGATGGATCGCCCTGGCCGAGGCTCCCCTGGTGGACTCCGCCACCCGCCTTTCGCGCGGCGCCCACCGCGTTCATCTGCTGAGGTAAACAGGCGGTCGGCGTCGCGCGCTGGGCGCCGGCTGGTGGGGATGTTGGCGACTGGCGGAGTGCCATTTTGCATCAAATATTATTCACCAGAGCGGTTTAAATCATGGTATACCTTGTGTATCCGAAAATTAGGATTATCGGAGGAAACCGATAATTGGCCGGAGCGGACGCCGCTCATAACCCATGTAAGGGAGCCGGTCATGGAAATGAGTCCAGCAAGATTGATGTTGAGGTGCTACGCAGAAAATAAAGGCGATCATTGGGAGGCGTTTTGCCTTGATCTAACCCTCGCGACTCAAGCAGACACACTTGAGGAGGCTCGGGATAGTCTGCACGAGATGATCGAGGAGTATGTTTACGACGCGGTAGCTGGGCAGGACCGGGAATTTGCTGGTCAACTTCTACTGCGGCGGGCTCCGCTACGATATTGGACGAAATGGTGTTTTTACGTAATTCTCTTCAAGCTGGGGCGAGTTGGGACCGGCATTCGTCAACTGTTCCGTGAGCCGCTGCCGCTAATTCTTGCCCCGCGGAGCTAATGTCTTCGCGGTACCGACCCCTCAAGTACCGCGAAGCCGCCACTATCCTGGCAAATCTCGGGTTTACGCTCCGCCCAACCAAGTCAACGGGACACGAGCAATGGGCCAAAGTGCTGCCCGGCAAACTCCTCAAAGTGACGGTATCTAAGTCAAAAAGGGAATTCGGGCACGATTTGATTCGCTACATGGCGCACCAAGCCGGCGTGACGAAGAAGCAATTCTACGAGGCCCTCGGATCGTGATTACCCGGCTGGCCAATGGGGGTCAGGATGTGCCCGTCACGACGAGCCGGCTTGCAGCTTCTGCTCCAGCAGTTGCTGGAATTCCGCTTCGTACGCCTTGACGGCCTGGATCGCGGCCTCCGCGCCGAAGGACGTACCCGCCAGCTGGGCCACATCGCGATAGTAATAGGCCACCACCAGGGGATTGTCCCATGGCGGGCCACGTATCTCCTCGATGTAATAGACCGCCGATTCGATGAGAAACCGCAACGGTTCGTCTCCATCGGCCAGGGCGCGCACTTTCAAATCGTTGAGGCGTACCAGAAGGCGCGCATGAAACGCGGGTCCGGCCAACCGGCCGATGACGTCCGGCGCCGCTTCACCAGCCGCCAAGGCCCGATCCAACTCGTCCGCTGCCATTTCCAGGCGCGCCAGCTCCGGCTCGCAAGCCAACGTGGGCAGGCGCTGCAACAGGGGCCCCAGATCCGCCGGTTTGACCGCAGCCGCGGATACCGGGCGGGGGGATCCGGGTCTACCTCGCTTGCGTGCTTTGGTCCGGTGTCGCTTGGGCGGCATCTGCGGTCTCCGGGGCTTGCTGTGGCGGCATCACATCGTCGGGGCGTTCCCGCACCCGCAGGTAGTTGGGAGCCACCTCCTGGATCACCGCGACGATCTTGGAATGGATATCGTTTAATTTATCGAGGAATGCCTTTTCAAATGGGCGGCCCTTGTGCACCCGGTCATAAAACTCATCGAAGATCTCCCCGAACTCCGAGCTGAATGTCTCTCCCTGCTCGGGACGCTGGGTGTTCAACTCCTGGTTGACCACCTCGATGGCCCGTTTCGTGTCGCCCCGTCCGATCCAGCCGAAAACCTTGCTGATCGTTTGGCCGGGATCGTCGAGGAGGCTGCCGTAGGAGAGTACGTGCACCGCGTAGCGGCGGGTGGCGATGTCGCGGATCAACGCGTGGTTTTCCATCCACCAGTCGAAACCGGGCGGCAGGGGCGCGACTTTTTTCTCCTCGAAATCCTGGCCCCTGTTCTTGGCCTGGATGCGGAACAGGCGCCGCAGGGAGGCCTCGTACTGCCGCCACTCGCGCACCGTGGCGACGACGTGCCCAATGTAGGCGTAATCGGTGCGGGCCAGACCGCGGATGAAGACCTTGACGGCGTAATTTTCCACCGACTTGGGGTGCAGCCAGGCGTTGGTGCGGGGGCTGGGGTTGCTGCGCCACCAGACGCCCCCGGCAAGGGTGGACTCGTAGAAACCCTCTGGGTTGGCATCGCGGATCACGGTGCCCCAATCCCGCGGGAACGCTTCTCCGATGTAGGGAAATCCGCCATTGACGAGGATTTGCATCCACATGGAGGTGCCCGATCGCTTGGTTCCGGTAACGATGATCATGGGATCATTTACGCCCTATCGACGCCGCTAGGCAAATCATTGACTGCCCTGGGGCTGAACGCGCCTCGTTGGTCCGTCATTCATCGCGCGGGCGCCCATCGAGTTTGGGTTGAGCCGCTTCACGAAGATACGCGAACGGGTTGGCGAGAAAGCCCGGCAAGGCAATAGGGTGCGCAACACCCAACTC
>JACZRV010000140.1 GCA_022574555.1 SAR324 cluster bacterium | reverse complement strand
CAGATTACCGGCGTAGCGGATGTCCTGGTCGTTGACGTAGACATTGATGAAGCTGCGCAATTCGCCCTTGTAGTCGTAGAGATGCTGCTTGAGTTCGCCATATCGGCCGGTCAACTCGTCGAAAACCTGCTGCACGGTTGCGCCCGGCAATTCGACCAGCTTCTCGTTGTTGGTAAAATTCTGCAGCGCCGCGGGGATTTCCACCTTTGCACTCATAGGATCCTCTGTATCGATTTGATTTGAATTATCAATGATATATGAATTTTTACCGATGAAACCTATATATCATCCCAGAACCGCTCGCTCAAGTACTTTACTCCGCTGTCGGGCAATATGGTCACGACGACACCGTCCGGGTTTTCAGCGGCCACGTCCAGCGCGGCCGATAATGCCGCCCCCGAGGAGATGCCCACCAACAACCCCTCCTTGGCGGCCAGATCGACGACGCACTTGTAGGCTGCCTCGGTGGCAATGCCCATTTTTACGTCCGCGAACCCGGGATCGTAAAAACCGGGCACGATGGCACTGTCCATGTGCTTCATGCCTTCCAGGCCGTGGAACGGCGAATCCGGCTGCACTTCCACCAATTCGATTCGTGGATTGCGGGATTTCAAATAGCGGCCGGCTCCGATCAGCGTACCCGACGTGCCGACGGTCACGACCAGGTGGGTGATGCGCCCTTGAGTCTGGTCGTGGATTTCCGGACCGGTGGTGTCGAAATGGGCGCGCCAGTTGGCTTCGTTCGTGTACTGGTCGCCGTAAAAATATCGATCGGGATCATCTGCGTACAGCCTGCGGGCCTCGATGATCGCGCCGTCTGAAAACTGGGCCGCGTCGGTCAGGATCACGTCGGCGCCCAGTGCTCTGAGAATCTTCAATCGGGTGGGGGTCACTCCAGCCGGGATGCACAGCCGGACGCGGTAGTCCCGCGCCGCGCCGATCATGGCATAGGCGATGCCGGTATTTCCCGAAGTGGCGTCGAGGATGATCTTATCCCCGGACAGGCTCCCGTCGCGTTCGGCCTCGCGGATGATCCCCCACACCGCGCGATCCTTGATGGATTGCCCCGGGTTGTACCATTCCGCCTTGGCGAAGAGGTTCCCATGGGGGACGAATCGGTCCAGCCTCAGCAGCGGCGTGTTGCCGATGAGATCGGTCAGATTCTGTCCGATGGGTGGGATCGTTGCGGGCTGCGATGCGGGACGGGTCAATACCTGGCCTCCCTCCGGTGAAATTCTGCCGTTCGGCGGGAACGATGCGCTGCACCACTATTCTTTCCGATCCGCTGCGATTCATCAACCCGTTCCGGCGGCCGGCTCCGGCTGGCGAAATCACTGGATTGCGCGGGGTCGCGCTGCTGAATCATTGAACAAGCCGAACGGTAAAAAGGAATAGAATCATGAATGATCTCCCTGTGCTTATTCCCCTGTGCTTATTCCCCTGTGCTTATTCCCCTGTGCTTATTCCCCTATGCGTCCGCCTCATCGCCGCTCGCAAGGGGTTCGCCGCAGTATTTGCAGTATGTGGCGTCGGCGTCGTGACCTTCAAGGGAGCAGGAAGGACAGGAGCGGGTGGTCACGGCCTGCCGGGTGGCCTGCGCCAATTCCACCGAAACGATACCCGTGGGAATGGCGATGATGCTGTACCCCAGGATCATCACGACCGAGGCCAGCACTTGTCCCAGCACGGTATGGGGGGCGATATCACCGTAACCGACGGTGGTCAGGGTGACGATGGCCCAATATATGCCGCGGGGGATGCTGGTGAATCCGTTCTCCTCGCCCTCGATGAGGTACATCAGCGCCCCCATGATGATCACCAGGGTGAGCACCGATCCCAGGAAGACCGTGATCTTGGGGCGGCTCATGCGCAACGCCACCAGCAGCACGTTTGCCTCGCTGACGTAACCCCGCAACTTGAAGATGCGGAAGACGCGCAGCAGCCGCAGGGCCCGGATCACGATCAGGCTCTGGCTGCCGGCGACAAACAGGCTCACGTACGTGGGCAGCACCGCCAGCAGGTCCACCACGCCGAAGAAGCTGATGGCGTATCGCCACGGCTTGCGCACGGAGATCAGCCGCAGGCCATACTCCACCGTGAACAGGAGGGTGAAGCCCCATTCGACCGCCCGCAGTACGGTCCCGAACCGCTCGCGAACGGACACCATGCTCTCCACCAGCACCACCCCCACGCTGAGCAGGATGGCCCACAGCAGCACCACGTCGAAGGCCTTGCCCCCAGGGGTGTCGGCCTCGAAGATGATCCGGTGCAGGCGGGCACGCCAGGGATGGTGGTGGGGGCTTTCGTGCGCCCTTTTCATGGGAGGGTCACTCGGCCGGAAAGGGGATCACGGTAGACTGCCGATGACGTCCCGATATTCCTGTCCGCTGAACGCACGCATGGATTCCAGCCTGATCTTGCCCGAAGACCTCAGCAGCAACGAAGCCCTGGCCACCGCCTCGCCGTTCTCCGTCTCCATCACGTACATCACACCGGTTTGCCCCATCAGCAGGTAGAATTATTTCAGCTCGACTCCCTGACCGCGCAGCAGCTGCCCGGCGGCGTTGAGCCGGCTTGGGCTTTCCTTGACCGATCCGATGCCCATTTGGCGTGTAGCCGATCAGCGCAACATAGGTGGCCATGGCTGGTGCTCCTGAGGTGCCTGGTTGGGAAAGACATCGAGGGGCCGCACGGCGACGGCCTCCTTGTCTCCCACCTATCTCACGATCCGTCCCCTAAGGAAATGGTGGCGCCGAATCCCCTGTAACGCCGCCAAGTAATGGCGGCATGAACGGGGACCGGCACCGATCGATTTGCGCGAATCCATGGTCACTCAACGGTCCGTACTGAGAAATTCGCGCTGTCACGAGAGAGGTGCATTGACTATCTTCAGCATTGCAGAAGAAACGGAAGTAACCCGAAACAGCCTCCCAACCAATTCCGCGATGCGAAAATCGTGCATGGGAAAGGCCACACGGGCGCCGCACAAGAACGGCTTGACAAAGCGGCCGCATTGTTCCCGGATACGGAAAGCATTTGGTGGAGCGAACAGGCCGATCGATCGGAGGCCCAACTAAGGGAGGAGTGAATGGGAACCAACGGGGAGAAGCGGCTGGAATTGATTCGTAAAATCCTGGATCAGTCGCCGCGGTTGGCCGAGTGGTACGGGGTCAAGGCCGAGGATTTTACGGTGGAAAACGTCGTCAGTTACGACGAAAAGGGATTGGGGATCGTGTCTGATGCGATCATCGTCGATGGGCTGTTCGACGGCTTGGTGGAGGCGTCTGAAACAGAGGGCGCCTTCGTTAAGTTCGACGACATGAGCGTCTTCAATCTCGACTGACCGGCACAGGTGCCTGTTATCCACACGCCCCCATAAACAGTCATCGGTCTCCGGGAAGGTTGGCCACGGCTAAACCTCGGTCAGGAATTGGAGAAAGTCGTCCTTCTCCAGGGCCGCCATGGTGAGGGTCTGGGCGTTGATCAGGTTGCCGATGCGGGCTCCGGCCTTCATGGCGGCGCGCGTGCCGGGGTAGTCGCAAATGGTGATTACATCGTAAGGCCCCATGAGGCCGTGGAAACGCAGAATCTTGCCGCCCTCCTCCTCGACGATTCCGTTGAACTTCTTGAATCGCTCCTGCCCGCCGCCCTTGATGGGGCCATTGAACCGGTACAGGGTGACGAATGTTGCCATGGGATTTTCTCCGGTCGTGTGTCAGAATCTATGCGGTAGATGGTAGACCATTTATGCCGGAGCCAGAAAGGACCGCAGCGTGAGAGCACGGCGGGTGCCCCGCCCACGCCAAGGGAGCCTCCATGATCAGGATCGCCTCGCTTCTGCCCAGTACCACGGAGATCGTCTGCGCCCTGGGGATGGAACAGGCTCTGGTGGGCCGCTCCCACGAGTGCGACCATCCCACTGGAATCACGGGGCTACCCGTTCTCACCGCGGCACGCCTGGATGCCTCCCGGAGCAGCCGGGAGATCGACGACGCCGTGAAGGATCTGGTGCGCCGCGCGGTCTCCATCTACGATGTCGACGCCGGCCTTTTGCGCGAACTACGGCCCGACGTGATCCTCACTCAGACCCAGTGCGAAGTGTGCGCCGTGAGCGAAGCGGACGTTGCACGCGCCGTGGCCGATTGGACGGGGACCAGCCCCCAAATCGTCTCCTTGGAACCCAACGCACTGGAGCCGGTCTGGGCCACCATCGGACGCGTGGCCGAAGTCCTCGGCGAGAGGGAACGCGGCGAGCACCTTATGGCTGCGATCCGTCAGCGTGTCGCCGATGTTGCTCAACGTGCCGCCGGTTCCGATCCGCCTCCGCGAGTGGCCTGCATCGAATGGATCGATCCGCTCATGACAGCGGGAAACTGGGTGCCCGAGTTGGTGGGCTTCGCCGGCGGGATCAACCTTTTTTCCCGGCCCGGGGCCCATTCCCCGTGGCTGGAATGGGACGAGCTGGAATCACAGGACCCGGACGTGATCGTGGTCATGCCCTGCGGGTTCGGGATCGAACGCTGCGAAAAGGAAATGGCGGTGTTGCACCGGAACAAGCGTTGGAACGGACTACGGGCCGTACGCGAGGGGCGTGTATATCTTACCGACGGCAATCATTATTTCAACCGGCCGGGCCCACGCCTGGTGGATTCTCTGGAAATTCTGGCAGAAATTCTCCATCCGGCTCGGTTCCCGGCGGTGCACCGGGGAGTGGGCTGGGTAGTCGACCAATCCTAGATTATTCCGGCTGTAATTCTTCGCCGAAGATTTTGTTTTTCAATTTTTTCGGCAATTGATCGTAAATTGCTCGAACCTTTTCCGCTTTCTCGGCCGATATCGCAGAAAAATCCGCTGTGCCGCAGTCTTCGATATCTGCAATCAATCCCGAATCTATCAATATCCACACTGCCGCATCCCGTTCAATATCTTTTTCGGTGGGTTGACCAGGCGCTTCCCAACGAAATTTCTTCTCCATGGGATTTGTTTTCAAATGGATATGGCCTTGATCAGTTAGTTCCAAAAATGCATCCCTTATTGCCGTAGGCCCCGTACAAAGCAGTATGGCCTCAAGCTCCAAATCATCGCTTACAATTTTATTCTCCATCACTTCCCGTCACCGTGTTGAAATCAATTTGTACCTCGCTCTCAGCTCTTTGTATCGTTGCGTCATAAAAGCCAGCTTTTTTTACAATAAGTGAATTTCAAGCTGAAGAATGTTGATTTGCCTGCCGAAGTACCATTTGCCAAGCAACCAAGCTGTATAAATCCAAAACGCCAGTAATAAAAATACCGCAACGACGACGACTAAGGCACTAAGCCACGGAGAATTTGATATGGTTTTCCAATGCTCAACAATAAACCTTATGATGGTATCCACGCCATTGTTCGGCTAATAGTACAATTGCACAGATCAGACCCCAATAGCAGTTAATAGGCCAAGGAGACTACCCGCTGGTAAGTCGGTCTACGTCAGCGCAATGTTGCGCAGGAGGTTGATCTGGTCGAGCACCATGCCGGTGCCCAGGGCCACACAGGATAGGGGATCTTCGGCCTGGATGATGGGCAATCCGGTGCGCTCGCGCAGGAGGATATCCAGCCCTTTGAGCAGGGAGCCGCCGCCGGCGAGGACGATGCCCTTGTCCACGATATCGGCCGCTAGTTCGGGCGGGGTGCGCTCCAGAGCGTTCTTCACCGTTTGCACGATGCCGTCGTAGACGTCGGCCAGGGCGTTGCGGATCTCACTGTCGGTGAGGGTGAGGGTTTTGGGGATGCCGGTGACCAGGTCGCGCCCCTTGACCTCGTGGGTGAGCGTCGGGCCGTTGGGGTAGGCGGAGCCGATCTGAATCTTGATCTCCTCCGAAGTGCGCTCGCCGATCAGCAGGTTATACTGCTTCTTGATGTATTGGACGATGGCCTCGTCCATGCGGTCTCCGCCGATGCGGGCGGCGTCGCTGTAGACGATGCCCGCCAGGGAAATCACGGCCACTTCGGTCGTGCCTCCGCCGATATCGACGATCATGTTGCCGCTGGGCTCGGTGATGGGCAGCCCGGCGCCGATCCCAGCCGCCATGGACTCCATGATCAGGTATACTTCCTTGGCTCCCGCCGATTCGGCCGATTCCCGCACGGCTCGTTTTTCCACCTGGGTGATGCCCGAGGGCACGCCGATGATGATGCGCGGCTTGAACTTGATGAAGGAGTTGGCCCGCTGCACACTGCGGATGAAGTGACGCAGCATCTCCTCGGCGATCTCGAAATCGGCGATGACGCCGTCCTTCATCGGGCGGATGGCAAAGATCCCGCCTGGGGTGCGGCCCA
This sequence comes from SAR324 cluster bacterium, assembly GCA_022574555.1. Taxonomy (GTDB): domain Bacteria; phylum SAR324; class SAR324; order SAR324; family JACQKK01; genus JACZRV01. Next base: position 4,253 of record JACZRV010000140.1, on the reverse strand, counting down.
ACATGGTTTTGGCTTCCCTGCCGACCGCCAGTACCTTATAGCCCCCTTTACTGTCGCGCTTGACCGCCACCACCGAGGGTTCCCGGATGACGATGCCCTGACCGCGTACATAGACCAGCGTATTGGCCGTACCCAGGTCGATGGCCATATCGCTGCAGAAGTAATCCTTGAACCGCTTAAATGGGTTAGTCATCGATCTCCAAGGTTTGCCGGATATTTTGCAAGATGGGTTGGGTGGGCCGATTGCTGAAATCGTACCCTGTCGCGGGTGCCTTCCCGGGCACTTGGCGCCACCCTATCATACTAGCGCCTTCCTAGCCTGTTTGCATGTTCTCCAAGTATCGGTCCAGCACATCCAGCCGGTCGTGTCCCCAGAACATCTTGGAACCGTCGACGAAGTACGTGGGAGCTCCGAATCCGCCCCGGGAGACGATATCTTCGGTATTTTTTCTCAGCTCGTCCTTGACCGCCGGTTGCTGGGTACCTTCTACCAGAGCGGCACCGTCGAATCCAGCATCGGTCAGTAGTCCCTCCACAACTTCGGCCCGGCTCATATCTTGGTCCTCCGCCCAACTGCCTTTGTAGAGCGCATGGACGGCCCTGGCACGCTCCTGGCCCTGTGGAATCTGGAGCGTCGCGCGGAGCGGGAGAATCGAACGAATGATGAATTCGGTGCGCTGTTTGTAAGGAATTCCGTAGAGCGCGGTAAGGTCTTCCAGGTCCTGGAGCAGATACTCGCCCTTAGGCTTGTTATCCCTGGGAGCGTTCGCGCCGATCGCCTGAAACACCCCACCCAGAACGAAGGGCTGCCACACCAATTCAGTCCCGTGTTTCTCCGCCACAGCCTCGATTTGATGGGAGGCGATGTAGGAATAGGGGCTGGCGAAATCGAAAAAAAATTCCAGTTTTTTTGCGCTCATATGGCGATTTCACTCCGGAGGCTAGTCCGTAGTTGTTTTAACCCGAATCCCCAACGATTACCAACTATTTTCCGCAGCCCGATTGCCCCGCCGGTCTATTTTCGCCCCGTCGCATCACCCGCGGTGCGTTTACGTGGTGTATTCCGCATTGATGCGGACGTAGCCTTCCGTCAGATCGCAGCCCCACATGGTTTCCTCGTGAGTGCCTTGCCCCAGCCGGATTTCGATGCGCAGCTTATCCCCCCGCAAGTATTCGGTGATCCGCTGCAGGATCTCCGGGGTGGCGCCATCGGCCGATATGGCAAGTGGTGGTTCCTCGTAGCCAAACAAGATTCGGAGTGGTGCCAAGGGAACGGGATGGGCAAACACCTTGCCGATCGCCATGACGAATCGGCCCCAGTTGGGATCGGCCCCGTAGATGGCCGTTTTGACCAGGGGAGAATTGATGACGGAACGGGCTATCGCCAGTGCGGATGCCTCGCTCGCCGCTTCCGAAACGGTTAACTCGATCAGCTTGGTGGCTCCCTCGCCGTCCCTCACGATCTCCTTGGCCAGGTACAGGCAAGCCTCGTGCAGGGCGGCGGCGAACTCCCGCTCGTCCACTTCTCCCGCACCGCCGCCGGCCAGGATGACCACGGTGTCATTGGTCGAGGTATCCGTATCGACCGAAATACGATTGAAAGTCGAATCCACTGCGTCCCGCAGCAAGCGTTGCAGATTTGCCGCGGCAATGCCGGCATCCGTGGCAAAGAAGGCCAGCATGGTCGCCATTTGGGGCTCGATCATGCCGGCGCCCTTGGCCACCCCTGTCAGAATCGCCTTTCCCGCCTTCACCGATACGGCCTTGGGCCGGGTGTCGGTAGTCATGATGGCCCGCGCAAATGCGGCAATTGCCTGCGGTCCCGACGCCAGATGGGCCTTGGCCTGGCGGCAGGCGGCCTCGATGCGCGCCATGGGCAGCGGCACACCGATCACTCCGGTGGAACTCGGCAGCACCAATTCGGGTGCGATTTGCAACGTTTCGCCCAGCAATTGGCAGATGCGCCGCGCATCCTCGATGCCGGATTTACCCGTGGCGGCATTGGCGTTCTTGGAATTGACCACCACGGCCTGAAGCCGGCCCTGGCGCAGGTGTTCCCGTCCCACCAGCACCGGAGCCGCGGGAAAATTGTTGCGCGTGAATACGCCCGCGGCGGAACAGGGCTGGTCCGCGGCGAGCACGCAAAAATCCAGGGTGTCGTCCTTGATACCCGCGCTCGTGGCCGACCAGCTGAATCCGGGCACCTGTAGCAACGGTTCCCTGATTCCTCGCATGTCGTCAGCGCTCCGATTGCGGGCGCTCAACGGCAAATCCCACGCTTGGACTCGCGGATGAACATGGCGAACTGCTGGGCCCTCGCTGAGTGGGCCAGTTCGTTTTCGATGCGCTCCAGGGCTTCCTGTTTCGCCAGGCGGCTGCGATAGAAAGTCTTGTAGGCTTTTTGGATCGCGTCAATATCTTCCTTGGGGAGGCCGTAGCGTTCCATTCCGATTTTGTTGATCCCGTAGAGCCGCACCCGGTTACCCGTAGCGATGACGAATGGGGGCACGTCCTGGGCGATCATGGTCAGGCCGCCCGTCATGGCCAGTTCGCCTATCGAGCAGTATTGGTGGACGGCGGTGAAGCCGCCCAGCGTCACGCCGTCTTCAATCGTGACGTGGCCGGCCAGGGTGGCGCCGTTGGCGAATACGGTCTTGTTGCCCACCTGGCAATCGTGGGCGACGTGGCAGTAGGCCATGATCCAATTGTCGTTGCCGATTCGCGTGTGGCCGCCACCAAATTCAGAGCCGCGATTGATGGTCACGTATTCGCGGATGGTGTTGCCGTCCCCGATTTCCAGGAAGGATTCGGGCTCTCCGTGGAATTTCTTGTCTTGAGGATCCTGGCCGATGGAGGCGTAAGCGAAGATTCGATTGTCGCGGCCGATAACCGTGGGCCCCAATATCGTGACGTTATTCTGGATTTTGGTGCCGTCGTGCACCCGCACCTCGGCGGCGATCAGCGAATAGGGGCCCACATCAACATTTTCGCCCAGTTCCGCTTTGGGATCGATGACGGCCGTAGGGTGAATGTTGCTGGCCATCTTCGAAAGTCGCATCCTTGACGGGAGTTTCCCAAGTGGCATCGCGGGCGGTATACAAACAAGTAGATACTGTCTTACGAGACCCCCACTCATCAGCCCCACCCGGCACCCTGAATTGGACGGCATTCTGCCCGAATCGGAACCCGAGTGCAAATCCTGGGAATGAACAAACCGGAGAAGACCGCACCTATGCCGGTCGCTTCAGCCATGGAAAAGATATCGCGTCGAACCCTGGTCGCGACCGGAATCAGGTTGATTCAGTTGCACCCTCAGCTCCCCCACGATTTCGGTGACGGAGAAATCGCTTTTGCAAAGCAGCTCCTCGACCCTTCCGTCACCCAGCCCCCCGGTTATCGCCCCTCCTCCGATTGGCACCTCGTTCGGGTTTCGATAGGCGATGCCGTTTTAAGCATGATTCTGAGTTGAATTCGCCGGTGTAGCCGCGCACTGCGTACCTTCGTTTGGAACCCCAATTCTGGTGCCCCGGCCAATCGCAGAGCAGGAGCGCTGCTTGAATCCAGACCGCAGTACCTCAAATTCCATTTATCCCGCAGCGTGCTACCATGTTCCTTCGAAATGAACTGGATTTGCGCATCGCCGCCCGCGTAACGGCCCGCCGTCATATGTTTTGATAATTCGCGCTATCGTCTGACAGAATAGAACCCAATCGACAATATCTAATTAGAAGCATTATATAAGTTTGATTGACGAATGTTTGATAGCGATTTTATAGTCTGTCTTGCTAGGACCAGAAGCGGGACTACCGTTATACGACAGACGATTGCAAAGCATGCTGGCCTCGAAGACCTGGGAGAAATATTTCTCGGTGCAAACCCAAAAGTAAAATCGATACGAAAAATTCGATCTTCGTTTTTCTCACAGTTTAGGAACGACGTTGGCATCCGTCTTCGGAAAGCGGAAAATGCCGACTGGGATCGCCTTTTCGAATCATTCCGTGGCCTATCAATCAACGGCGCGCCAATAATATCGGATATAAAATATGACTCATATTACGAGATCCTTTGGTCGTTATTTGCAAAACCAGGTGGAGTCACTCTTCTGCAATGGTTGAACGATAGAAACATCAAAATAGTTCATATCATACGAAAGAACCACTTGCACCGGCTTGTTTCATCTATTGTTGCTACCGACCGAAAACAACATCACTATAAAGCCGGAGAAGAAGTTCCTTTGACGAGAGTCTATATTG
>JACZRV010000219.1 GCA_022574555.1 SAR324 cluster bacterium | reverse complement strand
CGTGCTGATGGCATTCCCTCCCCCCGTGTCACCGCCCAATACGTAGATTTTGCCATTAAGCGCAACAGCGGCAAAATCAAACCTCCCGATAGGCATTGCCGCACAGGGTGGATTTGGGAGGCCACTGCAGTTGGTCCACTCATCTAAAGACGGATCGTATTCTTCAACGATGTTAGATGGAGGAAAGTCGTCTCCTCCCAGTACATAAATCTTCCCGTTTACTTCTACACTGGCCGCGCCGAATCGTTTGGTAGGCATGACCGTCCGAATAGTCCAGGTATTCGTCACAGGGTCGTACTCTTCGTTGGTGTTATCCGCCATAGCGCCGACGTCTCCTCCGAATACATAATTCTTGCCGCCGCTTGCGCTACCCGCGGGAAACGAGCGAGCGGTCGGCATGTCGGATCGTGTCCTCCATGCGTCCGCATCGGGATCATATTCCTCATTGACGTTCAAGGGTCCTCCCTGACCTCCAATAACGTAGATTTTGCCGCCGACCACAGCCGCCACGGCACCGCTCCTCGCTGTCGGCAGCGAAGATTTGGTGACCCAGACATTACTCAACCCCCCCCCGTCCGTCGACCCCCCACCATCCGTCGCGCCAGTGGTACCAGGTGCATCGCCGATATCCTCGTCGATGACACAGCCGCCGGCGAGGGCCAGGGCGATTCCGAACAATGCGGTGGGCAACCAGAGCTTGGTTGCGCCGAATAATTTCATGATAGTTCTCACCAGCGGAGCCTCCAGCCCAGGTGAATGGCGTTTGGCGTGGCCCGCAGAATCAGGGGCAGGTGCGCTGTCGCGGGATATCCGCCGCCCACGGCGGTGGTGGCGGGCACTTCGTCGCCGCTGTTGAGGTAGTAGATGGCGACCCCCACGCCGATGACGAAGAGAATATTGGCCAGATCGGCTGACGATTTGGCGTCGTCGATATCGCTCTGGGCGGCCTCGTACTCGGCCGCATCGTCATCGTCCCGGGCGGCATTGGCTTTGGAATTGGCGTCGTCAGCCTGGGTCTGTGCGTCGAAGCCCGTCACGGCCCCTGCGAGCAGCAAGCCGCCGGCGGTCCACAGCGCCCATCCGGAGCGGTTGACCGTGACCATTTCGGGTTCCGGGGGCACCGCAGCGACGGGGGGCGGCGCGGCCGGTTCGCCGGCCACCATCTGGACCACCAGGGCCTCCACCTTGGCGTGGAGTTCGGAGATGGTGCAGCCCTCGCAGGTGTCGTCGAGCACCACCTTGTCGGATTCCCGCACCATGTTCAGGGTGAGCTGGGTGAAGTCGCCCTCGCGGATGATCTGCAACACGAACAGGGTTTCCACCTGCAGGATATCCTGGATGGCCCGGATGCACTGCTCCTCGGTGCATTCCTCGAAATCGAGCTGCTCGAAGGCGGCCTCCTCGGCGGCTGCGTATTCTGCCTGCGAGACCAGTTTGAAGTAGCGCGAGAGGACGGTCTGCAGCCGGTTGAAGATGATCCCCCGCTGCGCATCGGAAATCTTGCCGATGGCGGCCACGGGGGTCACCGCCGCGTCGGGCTTTTCTTCCTGGGCTTGCGCCGTGCCGGAAAATGCTGCCAGCAGCGCCGCGAATGCGACGGCGGCGAATCTGCGACTCCGAGCGATTCCGCGCATCATGGCGCCTCTATAAATGGTTTACCCGATAATTTCTATTCGTAATCCACGATCGCCATTGAAATCAAGGGGAAATGGGCGATCACCCCCCTACACCACGCCTTTGTCCCGCAGGGCGGAGATTTCTTCGGTTGCATAGCCCAGTTCAGCGAGAATGGCGTCGGTATGGGCGCCTTTATCGGGGGAGGGGTCGCGCACGCCGCCGGGGGTGCGGGAGAGAGAGACGGGCTGGTTGACCAGGCGCTGCTCGCCGAGGCGGGGATGGGTCACCGGCGTGGCCATGCGCAAGTGGCGCACCTGGGGATCGTCGAAGACCTGCTCCATGTTGTAGATGGGACCGCAGGGCACGCCCGCCGCGTTGAGCCGTTCCACCCATTGGGCCACGGTGCGTTTGGCCAGGTGCTCTTCCAATGCCGCGCTGAGCGCCTTGCGGTTGCGGGAGCGGTCTGCGCCGGTGGCGAAGCGGGGATCATCGGCCAGGGGTTCCGCGCCGATGGCTTCGCAGAGGCGGCGCCAGATCTTGTCGCCGCTGGCGGCGATGTTGAAGTGGCCATCGGCTGCCCGGAAGACGCCGGTGGGAATAGAGGTGGGATGGTCGTTGCCCGCCTGCAGCGGCACCTCGCTGGCGAGGAGCCAACGCGCCGCCTGGAAATCCATCATGGCG
>JACZRV010000139.1 GCA_022574555.1 SAR324 cluster bacterium | reverse complement strand
AATGTGCTCCGCGGCCTTGTTGAAGGATTGTACGATGCATGCGTCGTCCATGGTGACGATGCCGTCTCCGGCCGTGTCCAGAATCGAGGCCAGGTGGGATTCACTTTTCTTTAGTGCCTCCTCGGCCCGTTTTCGCTCGGTAATGTCCACGTGTACGGAGAAATAGGCGGGCGCGCCTTGCCAATCCACTTTGCGGGTAAAGGACTCAACCCAAAACCGCGCTCCGTCGGGACGGACCGCCTCGAGCTGGGCGGGTACCAACGTCCCATCCTTTAAGACGTTGGCACGCCGCTCGATTCTTCGTGCATTTGATTCCGCCGTGTAGAAGGAATCTACGTCCCGATCGACCATGGTTTGTGGATCGTCGATGCCGAACATGCGGGCCATGGCTTGGCTGCAGAAGAGGAATTTCCCATCGCGGTTGACAGATACCCCTTGCAGGGAATATTCGATTAACTCCCGATAGCGCCGCTCGCTGTCGCGCAACGCATTCTCGGCCCGATTTCGGGCTGTGATGTCAATCAGGGTGACTAATGTTGCCGGTTCATCCTCCCAGGTGATCGTATTGACAAAAATCTGCACCCAAATATAGGTCCCATCTTTCCTGATACCCCGATATTCGTACTGTGTGGGCGCATCTTCGCCGCGCAGCCGGGCCTCCCGGATGGCCAGAATCCTCTCGCGCTCTTCCGGAGCAATTCTGTCGATGGGTTGCGTGCCGATAATCTCTTGCGGGCCGGCGTATCCGAAAATGTCGGCCATGGCTTGATTGGCAAACACCGTCACGCCGTCTTTTAATACGTTTATGCCCTGAATCGACCCCTCGATCACGCTACGAAGGCGCGCCTCACTTTGCCGCAATGCTTCCTGGTCTTGCCGCTGCTTGTGGATATCCAGGATCACGCCATTCCACATGACCTCGCCGTTTTCCAACTTCCTCGGCGAGGCAAAGCCGTGCAACCAGTGCCAATCGCCGGAGGCGTGTTTGCCCCGGCCTTGCCAATCGAAACGAGTCATCGATTGATTGGAATTTCCCAACGCTTTCAGGAACGAATCCTGGTCGTCGGGATGCATGCGTTCGAAGATGGGTGCCGCGCTATCGGGCAATGTTTCAAGCTCATCGGACGTGAGGCCCATATAATCGACGCCGATGCGGTTGATGTAGGGCGCCCGATAGCTGCCATCCGAGGATCGGACGAATTCGAAGACGGTGGCCGGGATGTTCTCCGCCATCTGATAGAACCGTTCCTGGCTTTCCCGCAGCGCCTCCTCGGCCTGTTTTCGGGCTGTGATGTCAATCAGGGTGACCAATATCGCCGGTTCATCCTCCCAGGTAATCGAATGGGCAAACACCTGCACCCAAATATATTTCCCATCCTTCCTGATGCCCCGAAATTCGTACTGGGCGGGCGTATCTTCGCCGCGCAGCCGAGCCTCCCGAAAGGCCAGCAATCTCTCGTGCTCCTCCGGAGCGATTCTGTCGTTTATTTGCGTGCCAACAATGTCTTGCGTGCCGGCGTATCCGAAAATGTCGGCCATGGCTTGATTGGCAAACACCATCACGCCGTCTTTGACCACGTTTATGCCCTGTATAGAACCTTCAATCAGGCTGCGAAACTGGGTTTCGCTGGCTTTCAATTCGGCGCGGTCGCGAGCCCTTTCCATGGCGTATCGGATGGATCGTTCCAGCAGATCAGCCCCCGGATTAACGTCGCCCCCTTCGGCAAACGCGAATTTGCCCACCACGGTCTTGTCCAGATAGTCGGCTGCGCCGGCGTCCATGGCTCGCTGATCGACCTCCCGATTTCCCCTGGCCGTCAACACGATGAAGGGCCCCGGATGACCGCTGGACGTGGCTTCGCGTATCAATTCCAATCCGTCTCCGTCAGCGAGCTTGTAATCGACCACGTATACATCGTGCCGCCGCGCCGATATCATTTTCCGGGCCAGTTCAAATGTGTCGACATGATCCAGGTCGTATTGCTCGCACTTGATTTCGCCGAGGATCGCTTCGAAGGCGACGGCAAAATCGTGCTCATCCTCGACGAGCAGAATGCTGATAGGTCGACCGGTCATTTTATTCGCAGAATCGGGGGGCATTTTAGAATTGAGACGTGAACGCACAGCCGCCGCAATGTACATAGATACGCAATATTGTTCGCCGTGGATTCATTAAAAGTCAAATAGGTCGCTTTTTCGCGGCCCAGAAAAAATCAAAGTCCAGGAGGGCGGTCATCGACCGACTGGCAAAAGCATCAAACATCACGATATATGTAAAATATAGGCCTATATCGTAGCATCCGAAATAGAAATATTCAAGGACATTCTGGAATGACTCACATGGCGTGTCACGGTCCGAACGTATGGCGTTGGGGCAAAATGGAGAAACCGGGTGAGTGAGATCTTGCGGCGTGTTTCACTGAAAGAGAGAGGAGATCTGCCGGTTGAATTTCGTGACCGGTGGCTCATCCTTTGGGACGGCGATTGCGATTTCTGCCGGCGATCCGTGCAATTCGTCCTGCGGGGCGACCGAAAGAAGCGCTTCGCCGAGTCTCCTGCCCAATATTGCGAGGCTTGGTTGCCCGAGGCGGTGATACGGGCTTCACCGTACCAGTTTCACCTGCGCTCGCCCGAGGGCCTGTATTGGGGCGGCGGTGCGGCGGTTACGAAACTGCTGGATGCGATGGATTTTCCCTTGCTGCATTGGTTTCTGGACTTGGGTCCAGTGCGTCCGATCGTGGCCGCGGGGTACCACTGGTGCGCCCGGCACCGAATGTGGCTGTCTCGCTGGGTTTTTCGCGAAAAGCAGCAGGGCTGATTTCCGCCTGGACGGCGGTACCCCGAATCGAAAATCGGCGGGTAGGGTCACATCCCCAGGAGATTGGGCTGTATTTTCCAAAGACCGCGTTCCTCTGCCCAGATGTCCAGTTCCACCGTGGCAATCTCGTCCACGAGGGGGACAGCCAAGCCGTCCTTTCTCAGATCGACCGTCTTCAAATAGGCACTGCAACTCTTACACTCGTCCACGTAAACGTGGGTTGGGTCGGGAACAGAGTGGATAAACAGTTGGCCGGGCCGCTCTTCGCCGCAATGGGGACATACACCTCGGCGGAACGTCCATTCGCTGGCACAAAGGCCGCAGACTAGCAGCCTCCGGCCCCTGGCCGCCGCGTCGTCCCGCAGCAGGGCCAATTGGGGTAGGCGTCCGCACATGGGGCAGAAATTCTCTTGCCAGTCCTCAGGCACCGCGGTGTCGCGCGCCAACGCTTCGGCGATCGGTTGCATGAATGCACGAGGGAAGAATTCCAATTGGCGGGCCTCGCAATCAAGACCCGCGGCTATCTCCGACAGATCCTGGCCCGCAAGGTAATGCTTCAGCAAGGCCCGTTGGGTGGGCTCCCGTGCCTGGACTCCGGCGCCAATTTCGGCGAGCACATCTGGACTGTGGGGCAGCAGGCCCTCCAGAAATGTAGCGAAGCGCGGAACCAGCAGATCTATGGACAACGCGTCCAGCCGCAACTTGGGGGTATCGTCCCCGGCCCCTGTGACGATGGCACCCGGCCACTCGGCTTCGGTGCTCCAGCGGAACAACTCGGATTGCAAAGGCAGGAGCTCCAGCAGAAATTCCAGTGGGGGAGCGGCATGGGGGCGTCGCGCCAACAATTTGACCGCCCGTTGCCGCCGTACTTCCCATTGCTGGAGCGGTCGGCGGGATAGACCCGTGGTCAATGCCCTGCCTTCTCCTTGTACCAAAGGGGATGATGAAGCCTGGCCCAGCCTCGGGTCACGCTACCCCAGAGCATCGCGCCCAAGGTACCGGGGTAGGCGATGGTGCCCAAGTAGACATGAATGATCAGGAAAAGCCCGGCTCCCAGCGCCAAGACGAAGTGCAGAAAGCGCATCGTGACCAGCAAGCCGCTGCCGTAAACCTCTGGAAACCAAAGCGGTATTCCGCTGAGCAGCAGGAAGATGCCCAGTAGAATTTGCAGCCAGAAAAAGATTTTTTGCCCACCGTTGTACTTGCCCGCGGGAGGAATCCTTTCCCGGTCGTGCCGGGCATAGGCCTTGATGGCTGCCAGCCATTCCCGGTCTCCCTTGTTCAGGAACATGCTCTTAACCCACATGAAGAACATGAAAACCAAACCCACGGAGAAGACGATCCCGGCCCAGGGATGAATCACGCGAGCCGCAGCGCCTCCACCCAACAGTGTGTTGATCCACGTGAGTGACGGATAGGAGAAGGCGAGGCCCGTGAACATCAGCAGCAGAAAGCTCAGTGCAACGACCCAATGCACCACACGCTGGCCATAGTTGAAGCGTTCCAACTCATTTTTACGCATGTCATCCCCCTCCATTATCGCTGTCGGGTGATTCGGGACCGACGGCCAAGTAGTGTAGCGCTGTGGCCAAGATGCCCGCTCCGAACATGTAGGCCCCGATCCGCTTGAAAACGGCCAGGGCAGCCATGGCACCCTGTTGGGCGACCGGTTTTTCCGGAAGACCATAGTCGGGCAGGTGGTCGCCGTGGGGAACGACGTACATCATGTGTGTGCCGCCCACGCCCTCGGGGTCGTAAATGGCCGCCTTTGCGAAGCCCCGATTGTTCAGAATGGTCAGCTTCTGATCGGCCAGGGCCAGCATGTCATCCTTGGTGCCGTATGCGATGGCATTGGTGGGGCAGGTCTTCACGCAAGCCGGTTCGAGCCCGGCCTCGACCCGGTCGATGCACATATTGCATTTGTAAACCCGCCGCGTCTCCTTACTGAACCGGGGGATATCGAAGGGACAGCCGGCAACGCAATATTGGCAGCCGATACAATTTTCCTGGTTGAAATCGACGATGCCATTTTCATACTGCACGATCGCTCCCTCCGCGGGGCAGGCGTACAGGCACCCGGGTTCTTCGCAGTGCAGGCAGGCGTCCTTGGTGATGAACCAGTTCAGGTTCCCGTCGATTTCCAGCTCGTTGAAACGCATCAGCAGCCAGGTATCGGGGCTGAGATCCACGTGGCTCTGGTAGCTGCCGAAGTTGTAAGTCGGCTCAACCTTGAGATCGTTCCACTCTTTGCATGCGATCTCGCAGGCCTTGCACCCGATGCAGCGGGAGATATCCACCAGCTTGGCGATTTCGGGCATTTCCCGAATGCCTGGCGTCGCCGGCTCGGCGCTGGCGGAAATCCGTTTGATGGCGAGATTGTTCGCGGGCAGATTCATCATCGCCTCCCTTATACCTTTTCAATGTTGACCAGAAAGGCCTTGAATTCCGGGCAGCGTGTGTTGACGTCGCCGATGAACGGCGTGAGCAGGTTGGCCATCGCGCCCTGGTTGATGCCCACGAATCCCCAGTGCACCGGAATGCCGATCGTGTAGGCGATTTCGCCATTCACTTTCAGCGGCTGAATGCGCTTGGTAACCATGGCTACCCCCTCGACCGATCCGCGTTTGGACCAGACCCTCGCCCGTTTGCCGTTCTCAATACCCTTTTCACGGGCCAGCTCCTCGGGAATTTCGACGAAGAAATCCGGCATCGCTTCCACCAGGTAGGGGACATTGCTGGTGACGAAGTGCTCCCGTTCCACGACCCGGTATATTGTGCAGGCGTAGGGATAGTCCTTGGTGTTGCGCGCCAGGGTTTCCTCCACGCCGTCGTAGTAATGCACCGCCGGCGAATTGGGCACTTTCTCGTGGAGCGCGTTGGCTGTCGGGCTTTCCACCGGCTCGTAGTGCTCGGGGAAAGGGCCGTCCTTCATGGGGAAAAAAGGAGATGGGTTGAAGATGCGAGCGACGCCCTCCTCGGTCATGATGAAGGCCCCCGCCTTGTCCGGTGGGGTGGTCTTCCCGTAATCGGGCACGTCGCCCACCCACTCCTTGCCGGTCCATTGTATCCCCGGGCGGGTTGCATCCCAGGGCCGGCCTTCTTTGTCCGCCGAGGCCCGATTGTACAGAATCCGCCGGTTGAGGGGCCAGTTCCAGGCCCAGTCGTGGTGCATACCCATCCCTGTGGGATCGGCGGTCCCGTGGCGGGCCATCATGTTGCCCTGCTCGGTGAAGCTTCCAGAATACAGCCAGTTGCCCGAGATGGTGCTGCCGTCGTCCTTGAGCTGTCCGAACGAGGAAAGCAACTTGCCTGACTTCAGATCGAACCCGTTGATTTCCTTGGCCAGCTCCTCCAGGGTAGGCTCGCGCGGATTGATATAGTTCCAGGTCAGATGGCGGATCGGATCGGAGAACGCGCCGCCCTCCTTCTCGTACAGCTCCTTCACCCGCCAGAATAGCTCGGAAAGGATCCAGGTGTCCGATTTCACGCCCAAGGGCGGGTCAATCACTTTTTCCTTCCATTGCGCCCAGCGTCCGCTGTTGGTGAACGATCCGTCGCGTTCTACCCAGTGGGTGGCGGGGAGATAGATGACTTCGGTGTCGATCTCGGTGGGATCCATGCCCGGGGCTTTCCAAAACTCCGCCGAATCGAGCATGAAGGGATCGATCACCACCATCCACTTCAACCGGCTCATGGCCTTGAACAGGCGATTGATATCCGGCCCGGCCAGCAGGGGGTTGAACCCGAGCGTGATGAACCCTTCCAGCTTGCCCTGATAGGCCGCGTCCCAGATGGAAAGCCAAGTGGCGTCCCCCGGGGGTTTGGCCAGGTAATGGTAGGCGAAGTCGTTTTCAGCGGTCGCGTGATCCCCGAACCACGCCTTGAATAGGGAAATCATGAACTTGGGGTAATTCTTCCAGTAATTAACCGTATCCGGTACGAGGGGCTCGGGCGTGGAATCCTCCAGATGGGCTTGCAGGGAGGTCTGTGACGGATTGGGTACTTTCAGATAGCCCGGCAATATTCCGGCCACGATGGCGTGGTCGGTCGCTCCTTGCACGTTTGCGTGGCCACGCATGGCGTTGATCCCTCCGCCGGGCCGTCCAATATTGCCCAGCAGGAGTTGCAGGATCGCCGCATTGCGGATGTTCTGGCTGCCCGTGGTGTGCATGGTCCAGCCCACCGCGTACATGATCGTGCCGACGCGATCCGCGGTTCCCGTGGAGCAGATGGTCTTGGCGATTTCCAGAAATTTATCTTCGGTACAGCCGGCGATCCGGGCCACCATCTCCGGCGTGTAGCGGCTGAAGTGCTTCTTGAGCAGTTGGAAGACGCAACGCGGATCGCTGAGCGTATAATCTCGCTTGACGTAACCATCCGCGCCGCGCTCGTACTCCCAGGTTTTTTGGTCGTATTGGTTGCTGGCCTCGTCGAACCCGGAGAACAAACCGTCCTCGAAACCGAAGCCCGTTCCGACGATGAACGTGGCGTTGGTGTGCAACTTGACGTAGTCGTCGTGGAAGAGGCCGTTCCGGATGATGTGGTTCACGAACCCGCCCAGCACCGCGATATCCGTGCCGGGCCGGATCTGCATGAACTGATCGGAAACCGCGGCGGTGCGGGTGAAACGGGGGTCGATGGTGACCAGCTTGGCTCCGCGCCCGTCACGGGCCTCGATGGCCCACTTGAACCCGCAGGGGTGGTTTTCCGCCGGGTTGGCGCCCATCACCAGGATGACATCGGTATTCTTGATGTCTTTCCAGTGATTGGTCATCGCGCCCCTTCCGAACGTGGCGGCCAGACTGGCCACCGTGGGGCTGTGTCATATACGCGCCTGGTGATCGATGTAGATCAGCCCCATGGCCCGCATGGTCTTGACGATGAGGTAGGCGTCCTCGTTGGTCACCGTGGCGCTGCCCACCCAGCCGATCCCGTCACAGCGGTTCACCGTGCGTCCGCGGCTGTCCTTCTCGACAAAGGTGCGGTCGCGGGACTCCTTGAAACGCTTGGCCAGCCTATCCATGGCGAAGTCCCAGCTCACCTCCTGCCACTCGGTGGCGCGTGGGGCGCGGTACATGGGTTTCTTGCGCAGGCGCGGACTGATGGCGAGCGACATCTGCGAGGCGCCCTTGGGGCAAAGCGTGCCGCCATTGATCGGGTTGTCCGGGTCGCCCTCCATGTGAACGATGCTGGGGACGGTGTTCAACCCCCCGTCGCCGTGCACGTAGGCGATGGTTCCGCACCCTACGGCGCAGTACGGGCAAATGGTCTTGTATTCCCGGGCGCTGCTGATCTTGAGTTGGCGGGACGCCGCATGGGCCTCCCGCAGATCGAAGCCCAAGGTGCTGATGAAACCTGCGGCACCTGTCGCCGCGGTCAGCTTGAACAATCCCCTGCGCGAGAGTTTCATGAGGCACTCCCTTCGGCGAGTTTGCTTGCGCCGCAACCGCCGGAGACACGGGCCCTCAGCAGGCGGCTGCGAGCGAATATCGGTTTACTGGTACGATGACTCAGGTGTGCACGAAACGTCGCCAAATCGCAGGCGCCATTCCTGCACGGATTTGGCTCTCTTTAACACCAAACCCGTCTCCTGACAACCGATATCTGTCAATATTTGGCAGATTTCGCAGATTACCAAAAAGTGGCGGAACTGGAGGATTTCCCACCCTGGGCCACCGATTTGCGAGGGTGGCGCCGTTTCCTGGTGAGTGGCCGATTCGGCTGACGGATCGTCGCTACCGCCGACGGAGTGTCCCTGGCACCGGCGTCCTCCGCTTGCAAACATCGCGGCTTTTCATTATTTCCAGGGGAACCGGCGTATCAGCCAAACCTGGGAATCGCCGCCGGACGTGGGCAAAATATGAAAGGTGGATGGAAATCGCGCGAAGCTGGATGAGGAAAGGACTCCTGGTGCTGCTCATGGTGTCCCTGGCGGGAAAGGCTTGGGCTTTGGTGCCCGAGCGCCGCCGCGACTTCGACGAGCGCAGGCCCAACGAATATTTGATCTTGCCGGCGGTGGCTTCCCTGCCGGGGATCGGCATCTTCGTCGGGGTGCTCAGTTCCTTCAGCAATATCGCAGGTTCGGGAATCGACGCCGCAGTAGCCGTGGCGGAGTCGGTGGATGAAACCGATATCAGCGTTCGTGTTGCCGCGCTTCGCGACGTGCCCCTGCCCCTGCCCGGCATGACGTTCGATTACCAGTACGGCAACATCAAGCTGGGCAATTTTCAAACATTCCTTCCCGGCCGCGATTCGCCCAATTTCACCATCCCCATCACGGCGGAATTCGATTTTCAGTTGATCCGGCCCACCATTAGGCTCTTCGAACGCCGCTTCAACCTGACCTATACCCTTTCCTATTTCAAAGGGTTTGGCTTCGACGAAGACGGCAACGAGTTTCCGTTTTCCGATCACAACGCCAGCGGCGCGCTTTTTTTGGACTTTACGGACGACGTGGTGGACCCGCACGTGGGCGTCCGGTTGACGTATGAAACCACCCTCGCTGCGCCTAAAGAGAGTATTCTCGGAACGAGCAAGAACACAGGCAATATATTTGGCGACGACCAAGAAATTACGGTGGAGTCCTACGAGGTGGGAATTTTCATTCCCCAATCCGAGCAGGTGGTTTGGGTCTGGAACAATCGTTACTTTCAGGCCACAGGCCGGGAAGAGAGCGACGTGGTGATCTCTGGAGGCAGTCCCCCGTTGCGGGGATATCCCGACGGCCGATGGCGCGATCGCTACGGCGTGTTTTCCGCATTGGAATGGCGCTACACCACCGAAACCCGGGTCGAATTGGATTTTATACTGGCCCGCGGCATCGTGCAGGGGCTGCAATACGCCCTGTTTTACGAGGTGGGGCAGGTCAGCCCCACGCCGGGCAAGCTTTTGTACGAGGACATGCACCAATCCTACGGAGCGGGCGTGCGAGCCCTTTTCGACGCCATCGTTCTGCGGCTGGATGTGGCGCAAAGCGACGAGGGCACGCAGGTGCATCTGACAATCGGACAGCCGTTCTGAGTGACCACCATGTGGCAATGGGCAGCCTCCCTACAGAGCCAGCTACAGAGCCAGCTACAGAGCCAGCTACGATGGACATCGGCGCGCACGGCCCGCATGATCGTGCTCGTGTGCGCGGTGCTATTGCCGGGTGCTTGCAATGAGCAGGCGGAAGAGGAATTGAAAGGCAAATTCGGCCCGGGGGAGGGCGGACCGGCCGTTTCGGATACCCTGTCGGAGCACTACGTCAGAAATTCCGCAAGTCGAATCATCGGTCTCTACCGGTACGACGACAGTTTTTTCCTGCACGACCATCCCGATCCCGATGACGAGTCCCTACACGTTCTGGCCACCCTCACCCTCGTCGAAATCATCGTGGATCTCGCCGACGATGGCGAGCTCAATGGCCTGACGGGGAGCGATACCGTAATTTTCATCACGCGCATCATCGGACGGCCGGATACCCCCTGCCGATTCCAGGCAGCGGTTCAGGCCCGCGACGAGGAATTCGAGATTCTGGCCAGCGGGGATCGCAGCAACGATCAGAATTTAGACTTTCACCAGGTCAACCTAAGCAAAGGTACGATCCATCAGCGATTCTACTGTACCAAGCTGAGGCAGAACCTGGGGGTGGCGTTCAATGTCTTCACGGCCGCCGCGGAGGTACAGGAATACCTGCAGGTGCATTCCTTGCTCAACTCGGTGGCCCTGCCCTAAAAGGGCTATGATTTTCTGCCTCTGGCGGCCAAAGAGGCGCTGCCCCTTTGGAATCCCTGGCAGGAGTCTTGACCCCTGTACCCCGAATAATTTTTGGTTTGAGTGTATCCCATTGGTTTAACAAACTATACAGGGTCAAGGGAGTCTCGCTCCGTTGCAGGGGGTGAAGGGGGCCAATAACATGGCATCGTGCCCCCCTTCCCGCCGGAGGCAGAAAATCACAGGGCTT
>JACZRV010000023.1 GCA_022574555.1 SAR324 cluster bacterium | reverse complement strand
GATCAACTCATACAACACCACACCCAGCGCATAGATATCGCTCCGCACATCCACCGCGCCGGGATCGGTGCCACACTGTTCCGGACTCATGTATTGCAAAGTACCCAGGAGGTCACCGGCACTCGTGGCGATCGACGTGACCGCCAGATCCGAATCCGTCGCTCGGGCCACGCCAAAGTCGATGACCTTAGGACGATTCGAGCTGTCAACAAGAATGTTCGCCGGCTTCAGATCGCGATGAATCACGCCCTTTTGATGTCCATGGTGGATCGCATCGCAGACCTGCGCCAACAGCGCCACACGCTGATGCAGATTGAGGTCATGCGCTACTGAATATTCCGTAATCGGTTGCGCTTCGGCCACGTACTCCATCACGAAGAACGGCACGCCGCCCAAGCCATCATCGTGGGTTCCAATCTCCAGCACCCGGGCGATTCCGTCGTGATTCAAGTGCGCTAGCACATCCGCTTCGAAACGAAATCGTCGCATAGCGTTTTCGGAGGCGATCCCCGAGCGCATGAGCTTGATGGCGACTGGATCGCCGTTGTTCTTGCCGCTTGCTTGGTAGATCGTACCCATGCCACCGGTCGCTATGACGCGATCAATCGTCCAGCCGTTGATCCGTTCGCCGATCAGCAACTCATCCGGATGGGCCCAGCGGGCAACTTCATTGAGATCAACTTTCAGCGGCGATTCCTCAAGAAAG
Organism: SAR324 cluster bacterium; assembly: GCA_022574555.1. Classification (GTDB taxonomy): domain Bacteria; phylum SAR324; class SAR324; order SAR324; family JACQKK01; genus JACZRV01. The sequence continues at coordinate 38,725 of JACZRV010000023.1, read as the reverse complement.
CCGCTGTCGGCATCGTGATAGGCGAGCAGTTGCTTGACGGTCGCGCGTAGCTTCGCGTCGCCGCTGCAGGACTGCTCGATGAAGGCATCTCGCTGAGCCCCCCTCAATTCCATCGCCTCTGTAAACACATCCTTGGCCGACTTGTCGCTCATGTTACTTATGTCTCGTGAACCTGCATTAGGTATCGCCATCGTGTAGCGCTGCTTGCAACCACGCCTTGGCGTAGGACCAGTCGCGCTTTGCCGTGGACCGGGAGATACCCAGCGTCTGGGCTGCGTCCTCCATCGTCATGCCGGCAAAGAACCGAAGCGCCACCAACTGAGCAGCGCGTGGGTCCTCATTAGATAAGCGTCGAAGAGCGCCATCGAGGTCCACGATATTCACATTTTCTTCATCTTTTGTCAGAAGCACCGTCGCAGGGACAACGCCATCCACGTTGCCTTTCCGCACGTCGGGGCGCCGCGCCTTTTGCCGCGCTCGATCGACGAGAATACGCCGCATGGCCTGGGCCGCGACAAGATAGAAATGCTTCCGGTCCCGCCAGCGCGAGGGGTTTGCGCGAGAGAGCCGCAAGTACGCCTCGTGCACCAAGGCCGTCGCCTGCATCGTCTGGCCCGGCCGCTCGCTGTTCATCAGACTGCGGGCTAGTGAACGCAACTGACCGTAGACCTCCTCGAGCAGGTCGGAAGTGTTCAGAGCGTCGGATTTGGCCGAATCATGGGGCATTTTCAAGAAAAACGGGAAATCGTGGACCCCTGACCAGTGATCGAGCGCTTGTATAGGTAGAAAACTGCCGGTTTGATTGTAATGGCTGATTCGATCCGGTCAAAGCCTATTCTGTGCTAGAGGAGAGCAATTCATGACACGCAAACAACGCAACCTGAATCATTATGGGCTTCATCGAGCCCTGAGTGTGGGCGTCGCGGTCGCTATCGGGGGTCTCACGCTTTTAGCCACACCCGTGCTCGCTCAGTGCGAGGAACCCCTGCACACCTGGCATGGCGACAATGATGGCGATCTTTTCGGCGTGAGTGTCAGTGGAGCGGGCGATGTGAACGGCGATGGGTTCGACGACTTGCTAATTACGGGGGACTCCCTCAGCAACAACGATGATGGCGCGATTTACATTATATACGGAGGCGATGGGCTGAATCACGGTGGCAGCCTGACCGTGGACACCCTGACCAATGGTGTTGCCGGGGAGGGCGACGGCACCCTGGGGTATATCATCGAGGCCGCGGAAGCTTTGGACGCGTTTGGCTATGCCGCTGAGTTCGTGGGTGACATCAACGGGGATGGTCTTGCGGACTTCATTGTGGGAGCACGCGGCGCAACGGCCGCGAACAACGGGCGCGCCTACGTCATCTTCGGTAATGAAGATGCTCCGCCGGGTGCGCAATTGGACCTCGCCGCTATCACAAATGGGGATGGATCCCTGGGCTTCTTTCTGGACGGCGAGGTTTCAGGAGATGGCCTGGGCAATTCAGTCGCCGGTGCCGGCGATGTGAACGGTGATGGCTGGCCGGACCTGATTGTCGGTGCTCCCGGCTACTCGACGGATTTGGGACGTGTCTACGTTGTATTCGGCCCCTTCTGAGCAAGCCGGTTACAAATAGCAATTAGCCTAGTGTCCACCGTCACCGGGAATTCCCCAGAATCGCGCCTTACGAGCGCGGAGGCCCAGGCCAGGGACCTCCCCGGCATCAGTCCAAAGTACGATTATCGCAGATTCGTAGGGTGCATTCCGGTACTAAGGCCGCTTTCGAGCGAATAGCCCCGAAAACCGGGATCGCATGAGCCCTTTCCCCATTGATTGCCCGCCGGATTCGATCTAATTTACACCTGCCCCAGTTTGTTCACTGGCTGGCCGAAACCAGCCCACTTCAATCAAGCCGATAATCGGGAAATGCCATGATCAAGCTGACTTATTGCCTGAAACGCCAATCACATTTGAGCCGGGAGGCGTTCCAAAAGTATTGGCTCGAAACCCACGGGCCCATGGTTCGCGAGCGGGCGGAGGCCCTGGGCTTGCGGCGGTACGTCCAGGTGCATACGCTGGACGACGAGCTCAACGCGACCCTCGTCCGATCCCGTAATTCCCCGGAGGAGTTCGACGGTGTCGCGGAATTGTGGTGGGACAGCAAGGCCGATCTGGAGGCCGCCTTTTCCTCTCGCGCGGGCCGCAAAGCCGGACGCGAACTCCTCGAGGACGAGAAAAAGTTCATCGATTCCAGCCGCTCACCAGTTTGGATCGCGGAAGAACACCCAATCGTGGACCGATAGGTCGGGAGAGAAATAAAGCGAAACAACAGATTGGATCCGCCTTGCGGATCGCAGCCTCGCACCATTCGCACATATTGCCTGTGCTCGCTTTTGAAGGAGCCGCCCTCGAAAACGATTGCGACGAATGCCGCTCATGTAATGATCGAGACCAATTGGCCTTCTGCGGATTTTTTGAGATTAAATCCCCAAACTATGCCTCTCACCACAACGATAGATTGGGCGGTTCTCCCCCCTTATATTTGAGCCCGAGGGTGAAATAGAATATCCGCAATATTCTTCCCGCTTCATCTTTGATTTCGAGATTCGGCAGCTCCCGTATTTCCTCGAAATACCGCGATAGCATCTGTCTTGTCCTCCGTTTCAGTGGTCTATCAACCACATAGATCGTGTTCGCGCCCAGTTTTTTTCTGCCGTTCTCCCACATCAAAAATTCCTTACCATGTAATTTATCCAGGGTATGGCCAACGAAAACGAAATCGGCGAAGCCCGGTGTGTAAAAATCCAGCAATGATGCGACGGCGTAGTTGTTGGTAGACAAGAAAAATCCCTCGGGGCGCGATTCCCATTTATCCCGTAATTCGGCTATACGCTGTCCCACCTCTACCCAGCCAAAATACTGTGCGCCAATCGGTTGTTTCCTATCAATCGGACTCGTATATATGTATCGATCCGGTAATAACTTCGGCTGGATAGCAACTGCGGCCAAAGGTATCGACACCAATAACGTCCCGCCAATCCCGATCCAATACAGTCGCACCTTCCGAATAGTTGCATGAATAGTCATTCCGCCACATTGATATAGCCACGCACCCAAAACAACTGCTGCGACAGAATATATTGCGCCTGGCCAATGGGCACCAATCCTTACGACGAACGACTGGAGAAAAAAGAACACAATGGGCACCATAACCAGCCACGAGTAAAATATCACTCCGTCGCGGGACGATCCCCCTCGGTTCGATGCGATTTTACCGGTCAGCCCCGAACCGACAAATAATACCCCCGCGACAAGGATTGCAGAAAAAAATACGGGCGAGGCGCTCAACAATTGGCCCCCCAAATAAATAAACGGCTTCTGCCATTCGAATCCGATATTGCCATGCCTTGCAACGAAATTGAACTGGAAGGTTAACCAGTTGTTTTCTGAGTTCCAGTATAGAAAAGGACCGGTAATAATTATAGCCAATAAAAATGACAAGTAAGGATAGATAGTGAGTAACTGTTTCCGGTACTTTGAGCTGAATATCAAAAATAAGAAAACCGATGGAAAAAACGGAAACGATAGAAACTTGGTGAGTAACATACCGCCCGCCGCAATGCCGGCACCCCCCCAGTACCATTTTCTGTCGTCTATCACGGCTTTTTTAGTACAATAGGCTGCAGAAGCCCAAAAGAAAATCAAACTGCAATCGGTAGTAATCAGCGAACCCAATATGACGGATATTGGCATCAGAGCATAGATAACACAACATACCAACGCAAACCGGCCATCTCTCTTCAAGTCTTTTGCCATTCGAAATACGATCATCAATGTCAAGATATGCAATATTAAAGCGGTCAGTCGAATTGTATATTTGGACGTCCCAAATACGGAGTCCACTGCGGCAATGGCCCACGCCGTCATGGGCGGATGGGAATAGTATCCTAATGCGAGGTGCCGTGACCATTCCCAAAAAAGAGCCTCATCTCCATTGAGGGGAGGAATAACGATAAATACGGAATGGAGAGCGAATACCGCGAGGAGTAGAATCCCAAGTTCCCTATAGGGTTTTATAATATCAAAACTCACTGTTATCCTTCCATCGCTTCGCAATTATTGCTGGCTAAATAGCGTATGATAGTAATATTAGTGGCCAAAGATAGATACATACTCCTCTTAACACCACTATCTAGGTTGTAGGTAACGTGCTTCTAATATAGTCAACGACATCTTCGAGATCGCAATTAATGTCACTTTTCGGCTCATAAGCCAAGTCCCTTCGTATCGCCGTAATATCGGCTATCGAATTGCGCAATTCCTCCGAGCGACTTTCACCATACTCAGGGCGAATCGAGGGGTCGATGATTCGGCACAGGATTTTCGAAATTTCGTTTACCGACGTCGCCTTACTGGTGCCGACGTTATATATGTTGGCACATTCATTGGAATTCATGACAAGCAGATTGGCCTGAACGATATCCTTTACAGAAACGAAATCGCGGTTTTGATTTCCGTCACCAAATATCGTTGGCCGATTGCCATTCAGCAGGCGCCGGGCAAAGATGGTAATCACGCCGACATAGGGAGAATAAGTCTGGCGGGTCCCGTACGTATTAAAATATCTCAATACATTTGCTTTGATGCCCAACATTCCGCAGATGCTGATTATATAATTTTCGCAGCACAATTTAGATATTCCGTAGGGCGATCGGGGTGTCTTCGAATAATCCTCGCCGATCGGCACGGGATCGCTGCGGTCATCATACACAGCCATTGACGAGGCAAATATGAATTGACCGGCATTGCTGCTTTTCAAGCCGCGCAATACCGACAATGTCCCCATCACGTTTTGCTCGGCATCGTCAAAGAAATTTTCCACACTGCCCCTGATACTTACCTTTGCCGCTAGGTGAAAAACCACATCGACCCCTTGAAAGGCCTGGTTCACCACCGTGGAATTTAATATGTTCCCTTGAATGAACTCCACCCCTTCGGGCAGGTTTTCCTTCCTTCCTACTGAAAGGTTGTCCAGGACCACTACCTCAATGTTTTGTTGCAAAAGCGCCGCGGAGAGATGGCTTCCGATAAATCCCGCGCCGCCCGTAACCAACGCTCGTTTCACACTTGTTTCCTCGGCATGGTGAATTCCTCGGCGCGGCGCGAGCGATTACGCACTCAAACGCCCTGTTAAATGGGATCCGAAATATTGAGAATGCGCTCGGGCGTGATGACCAAATTCTCAAGGTGGACATCGCTCCGCACAATTGAACCGGAAAAAATGACACACTTCGATATGCGGACTTCTCCTTCAATACGAACATTATTTCCGACAACACTATTTTCAATGATACATCCGGGCGGCAATTCGACGTTATTTCCCACGAACTGATCGAGTCCTCGCCGTTTTAATTCGGCCATATTGGTTGCGTGAATATCCTTGGGGTATGTCAAATTTATGTCATTTTCAATCATCGGCAGATGCACAACGCGGTAACCATCGTCAATAAGGATCTGTATCGAATCAGTTATCTCATATTCATCTCGCATCGCCGTCCTGGGTGTCCGACGGATGGCATCGAAAATGGGAAGGTCAAACAGGTAAATTCCGCAACCTTTAATATTATTGACTACGTAGCGTGGTTTTTCGATGACGCGTGTAACGATATTCGTTTCGTCCTTTGAAATTACGGAGAAATTTCTGCGAATGGATTCCGGATCTTGTTCGATCTTGGTGGCCAATACGGCATGTGCCTTTTCCTTGGCCAACACAGAAACCATAGGAGATAAATCGTTCGGCAAGAAATAGATATCACCCAAAACGAGAATAAAAGGATTGGAAATGAATTCCTCCAATTTTCCGACCGCATGGGCAATACCCAGTGTTTCTCGTTGATCCACGTAAGATATGCGGGCACTATATCGGGAGCCATCACCCACAAGTTTTGTGATTTCGAAACCCAAATGGCCAATAACGATGATAATATCGTTGATACCGGAATTGACCAGTGTATCGATCTGGTATTCGATCAAAGGCGTATTTAGTATAGGTAGCAGGGGTTTCGGAAAGTTCGAAGAGAAAGGGTAGATACGGGTTCCCTTTCCCGCAGCGAGGATCACTCCGGTCATATTGTTCATCGGATGAGCATCAAAATTTAGAAATAATTCTTCGACGGTGTAGTTTCAGTTTAAGAAAGAGATAAGCGAGAAAGAACAACGCTTTGAATCCGGTACGGAAAAGTTTCAGTTTGGATAGGCCCCCTCTGCGATCATGGTGGGCTACCATTCTCTCTGCGGATTTGTATCCGAGTTCGGAAACTCTAATACAAATTTCGGTCGGTGTCGGATATCCGGTCGCTTCGATTACCAGGGATCGTGCGAGGTCTCCGTTCAATAATTTGAGGGCACAATTGGGGTCGTGCAATCTAATACCAAAAAAAACCCGTACTATTAACCTCAGTGCCCTATCGGCAAGTACCCGGATAAAAGAATCACGTTTTGTTTTCCTATATCCGGAAACGAAATCGGCGCCGTCAGACTGCATGGTCTCTTTGAGTTTCAGGTAATCTGACGCGTCAAATTGGCCGTCCGAGTCGATGGTAAGCACCAATTTTCCGCTGCTGGATTGTATAGCGCGTAACAACGCTGCGCCATACCCGGAATTTTGGTCGTTGCATACAACGCGAAGGTTTGGATATTTGGTGCGCAATTTATCCAGGATCTCGCGCGTTCGGTCGGTGCTGCCGTCCTCAGTGATAACGACTTCGGAGTCCGGTTCGTTATCCCGCAAGAATTCCATCCAGTCCTTGACGACGGACTCGATGATCTCTTCCTCGTTAAAGCATGGGGCTACGATGGATAGTTGCGGCGGCATACTTGTAGGGAGTCAGATGGTCTGTATGTCAGGCGAGCGATGGGCGCGATGCGGTTTTATCCGGGTGTCTGGTCAAACTCGACTGGTTTCATTCAGATTTCAGACATTGCTGATCTTATTAAGCTTTTTGGACAAGCGAAATCTCCGCCGTCGCCTTTGTCAGTATGGCATAAAAGCGTGCGAGTCAACATTCTTTCAAAATTAGAAGCCGAAATACGCATCGGTTTCTCCAACTCCTCGCCGGATTTTATCTTTCAGTTGGCGGCCAATCCACCCCAGATGCCGGGGCGTCGATGGGGGACTGCGATAGCGCGTTTCCCGGCTTGTCTGCAAAAGGGGCTTGGTGGTATGGATGGTGCGACGGAACCGCGGGCTACCTGGCCGGCATTTGTTCACTGCCGAGTCGAACCGATTTTTTATTCAGATCAGCCAAGGGCGCCGCGCCCAGTTCCGTCGATTCACTGGGGAGGAAGATCGCATCGGCCGGACTCCCAAGATGGGTAGGGATTCGTGCGGCACAGCCAACGCGATATTTCCCCGGATAATGACATTAAACCGCACCTGAGATCATGATCCTGGTCGCCGGTTCCCGTTGTGCGGGGACGTCGTTGTGGATGGAGATCCTCACCGGCGGCGGGTTTCCCCCCGCGTGGGGGGCTTTTCCGCGCAGCGGCGACGGCGCCGAGGTGGCGGCGGCCCTGCGGGCGCAGCACGAACCCAGGCTGGCGGGAGGCATCTGGTGGCGCACCAATCCCGACCCGGCCACGGGGTACTGGCTGCACCCGAAGGCCGTGGAACACCACGCGGTGCGGGTTTTCCCACGGGGCTTGGCACGCACCGAATATGCCTACGTCACGCGGGTCATCGCCACCGTGCGCGACTGGCGAGCTTACGAGGCGGAAGCCCGGCCCCGGTTTTTGCTGCCCGCCACGGACACGGAAGCGGAGCGCAGTCTGCCCATGCCGCCGGGGTTCGAGTGGTGGCTGGAGAACTACGAACTGATCCGTGATATCGGCGCGCGGCGGTACGGGATCCACGTGCTCTCTCACGCAGCGCTGCTGGCCGATCCGGAGGGGACGATCCGCAAGGTTTTCGGCTGGATCGGTATGGGGGAAGCGGATAAAGCCTGGTTTGCCGCGCGAGAGGCCATCGAAGCGCGGGAGGAGCAGGAACCGCCCGCCTACGCGTCGGAATTCGCAGGGGTCTTCGACGAATTCTACCAGCGCATCCACACTGGCGGCCCGCTGGATGGCCCCTTCATCGAAAAGCTCAACGAAACCAACACGGCCATTTTCCAGACCATCCGGCAATTGGCGCCGGACTATCTGCGCCTGCGTGAGCGGATCGATGCCCTGGACCCGCCCGGCATGCCGCCGCTTCCCGAAGGCGGCATTTCACAAGCGGATGCGGCTGCAACCGGGTGACGACCGGGCCGGATAGGGGCCAATATTTCTTCCAATGGCCAAGACACGCCGCGGCGAGCGGCGGTCATTATCGGCTATTCGCGGCCAGGCGCTGGGCTTAGAGGTGAACGGCTCTGCGGTATTATCATTCCAATTTCCCACGGCAGGAAGCGGACCAACGTCCGTCCTTGCCTGTGGTGCATCAAACCCTTTAGGATCGCGAAGTCTTACCCCAATCTGACGCGCCAGGACCCATCGGCAATAAATGGAATTGAAACTGTACAATACGCTCGCCCGCCGCAAGGAGGTCTTCCTGCCCATGGATGGGGGACGGGTACTGATCTACACCTGCGGTCCGACGGTCTATGCCGACGCCCACATCGGCAATCTGCGGAGCTATGTATTTCCGGACGTGCTCAAGAAGACGCTGCGCAGGCTGGGGTATCAGGTACGGCATGTCATCAACATCACCGACGTGGGTCACCTGACGTCGGACGCCGACACAGGCGAGGATAAGCTGGAGCAGGCAGCGCGATCGGCGGGGCGCACTGCCTGGGACATCGCCGAGGAGCACATCGGGCACTATCTGGAAGACTTGCGGCGTCTGCGCATCGAGCTGCCCGATGTGATGCCCCGGGCCACCGATCACATCGCCGAGCAGATCGAGATGATCCGCGTCCTGGAAAAAAAAGGGTACACCTACCGCACGGACGACGGCGTGTATTTCGATACGTCCCGCTTCCCCGGTTACGGCGCGCTGGCCCGGATCAAAGTGGAAGGATTGCAGGAGGGGGCGCGCGTGGAGATGGGGGGCAAGCGCCACAAAACCGATTTCGCCTTGTGGAAGTTTTCGCCCCAGGACTCACGGCGGCAGATGGAATGGGAGAGTCCCTGGGGCATGGGTTTTCCCGGCTGGCACGTGGAATGTTCGGCCATGTCCATGAAGTACCTGGGCCCGAGCTTCGATATTCACACGGGCGGTACGGACCATATCCCCGTGCATCACAGCAACGAGATCGCCCAATCCGAGGCGGTGACGGGCAAACCCTTCGTACGCTACTGGTTGCACGGCGAGTTTCTGGTGCTCGGCGAGGAGCAGCGCATGGGCAAATCGGAGGGGAACCTGATCACCCTGGACGAGCTGGTCGAACGAGGGTTCGAGCCCATGGCCTACCGCTACCTGGTGCTCAACTCCCACTACCGGAAATATCTCACGTTCACCTGGCAGGCGCTGCAATCGGCCGATACGGCCTTGATGGGCTTGCGGCGGTTGATCCGGGATGCGCTTCCCGAAGGAACCGTGCCGAAACCAATTGCCGGAGACCCGCCACAGGGATCGCTGGAAGCCTCGTTGCTGGAGGCCGTCTGCGACGATCTGAACACGCCGAAGGCGCTGGGTTTATTCTGGACGGCCCTGCGAGATGGGGCGCTCGCCGCTGGGAAAAAAGCCACGCTCGCGGTATTCGCCGATGAAATCCTGGCCCTGGGATTGTTCGATTTCTCCCGGCTGGAACAATCGGAAGATGTGCCGCCGGAGATCCGGCACCTGGCGGAAAAGCGCTGGGCAGCCAGGCAGGAGAGAAACTTCGCCGAATCGGATCGCCTGCGCGAAGCATTGACGGCCGGCGGTTATTCCGTGCGTGACGGTAAGGACGGTTACGAATTGGTTCGGCTCGATCAAGGCCGGGGTTGAACGGACGCGGGGGAGGCCCGTGATTAATCGCCATGCAACATCCGCCCGGCCACGGCGATAACTTCCGTCGGTGCAAGATTCTGCAGGCAACGAGTATGGCCTAGTGGGCAGACGCGGGCGTAGCAGGGCGAACAGGGTTCCCCGCGGTAGCGTACCTGGGCCTTGGCGTTGAGGGGGGCGGTCCAGGTGGGGTTGGTGGAGCCGAATATCGCGATCTGTGGAACGCCCAGGGAGGCGGCCAGGTGCATGGCGCCGGAGTCGTTACTGATCAGCAAAGCCGCGCGGGCGACGGCCGCCACCAAGGCCGGCAGCGATGTCTCCCCGCATAGGTTGATTCCGCCGTCGAGCCCTTTGACGATGGCGGCACCCAATTCCCGCTCGCTGGGCAGGCCCACGGTAACCACCGTGTGGCCCATCTCGGCGAGAGACAGCGCGATTTCGCGGTAGTGAGCGGCGGGCCATTGCTTGGCGGGACCATATTCGGCTCCGGGCGCGACGGCGACATAGCCACTCAGTCCCACCAGTGCCGGAGGCAAATGGCTCTCGATCCAGTCGTCCGAGGCTTCCAGCCGGGGCGGAAACTTTTCCCACTCGGCTTCCATCCAGGGGGATAGCAAATCCAGGTATTCACGCACCAGGTGCACCGATCGGGGTGCCTGGCGCAGGGGCACTGCCGGGCGCAGTAACAGGCGGCGGCCCTGACCTCCATGGCCGACGCGCACCGGGACGCCGCTGCGATAAGCCATCCAGGCGGATGAAAAGCTGGGTGGCAGCACGAAGAAATGAGAATACCCCCGCGCCCCGATGGCCTTGCCGAAGGTTCCGGGTGCGACCGAGTGCTTGTCGTACGGGATCACCTCACCCCGATGAGGCAAGGGCAGGGTCTGGAATCCCTGGCGCACGATGAGGTCCACACGCGCTCCCGGAAAGCGCGACAAAAGCGCTCGCAGAAACGAGGTGCTCACCAGAAGATCGCCCAGCCAGTTGGGGGTACGCACAACGATGGCCTGGGGCTCGGGATGCCCCGGCGCATAGCGGGTCGATGTCGTCATTGTCGTAATGCGGAACGGATGAATCTGACCTTCTACTGGATTTCCTTCGACTGGATTTCGCTCGGGTTTCGCCGGTAGAATGCCCCTGGGGAAACCGGTGGCGTCTATGCCCCGCAGCGCCCCGTCGTCAACCATAGGATTGCCCGAGGCTGACATGGTGCGGATTACTCGAGTGTATACCAGGAAGGGGGACGGGGGCGATACCAGCCTGGTCGGAGGACGGGTCGTGGGAAAGGACGATCCGCGTGTCGCCTGCTACGGCACGATCGACGAGCTCAATGCGATCGTGGGCATCGCACGCAGCTACAACGCCCAGAAGCCCAATAGCCCCGAACGGGACGGGTTTGACAACGTTTTGCGGATGATCCAGCAGCGGCTGTTCGACCTGGGGTCGGAATTGGCCACCCATCCCGGTGACGAATACGAGGGCCAACTTACCATCGGCGAGGCCGACGTAACATGGCTGGAGCGCCTCATCGACCGCCTCAACAAAGATCTGCCCCCCCTCGAAAGCTTTGTCCTTCCCGGCGGTGGGCTCCTGAACGCCTTTCTCCATCAGGCCCGAACCGTTTGCCGCCGCGCGGAGCGCGACGCGGTGGCTCTTTCGCGCATCGAGCCCGTGGGTAAGCCCGTTATCGCCTACCTGAACCGGTTGTCCGACGCCCTATTCGTTTTCGCGCGATGGGCGGCGTCCACCCTCGGTGAAAAGGAAACCCTGTGGGAGCCCGCATTGGCCCCTGACGATACCTGGCCGCCTTAACCCGCACGGGCAAAGGGGGACTTTCCGGGTCTCGTCTGGCGGCGGCCTACAAATCCGGGTCCTCTTGCCGGCGCGGCGCGTTGCTGTTGGTGGTAATTTCGGTTTGGAAGCAGCTATCGCGCGAAAGCAGCCGTTTGGGAATGGATGAAGACTTGAAGAACTCGAACCTCGTACCCGCGGTGGCTTCGCAGGCGCCCACCAGCTTACCTTCGCTGTTGACACGGTGAGCCACAACGGTCGGCGGTTGCTCAAAGGCTTCGATGGGCAAGGAACCCTCGATATCCATCATATAATGCAGCCATATGGGTGCGGCCGCGCGGGAGCCCGTTTCCGCGTAACCGAGCGATTGGCGGGGATCGTCGAACCCGATAAATACTCCGGTAACCAGTTGAGGAATGAGCCCGAGATACCAGGCATCGGTGTAATCTTGGGTCGTACCCGTCTTTCCCCCGGCCGGACGCCGCAGCTCCTTGATGGCCGTGTGGGCCGTCCCGCCCGGCCTGCGCACCACGTCGCGTAGGATATCGGAGACCAGGTAGGCGGTAGCCTCCGAAATGACCCGCTTCGCTACCGTCACACTTTCCTGAAGAATATTGCCCGTGGAATCCTCTACCCGCAGGATATAGATCGGTTCAACCAAGTAGCCCTGAGAAGCGAACACGCCATAGGCACGGGTTAATTCATCCAGCTTCACCGAATGGGTGCCCAAGGCGATGATGTTCTCTTCGGGTATGGGGGTGGTGAACCCCAATAGCCGCGCATATTCGATCACCTTCGCGGCCCCTATCTGGTCCACCAACTGCACCGTAGGCACGTTGCGGCTGCGGTACAGCGCGGCCCGCAGGGTGGTGCGCCCCAGGTATTTGCCATCATAATTTTTGGGGATATGTTTTTTCCCCGATTCCAGGGTGAAGACCAGGGGGCTGTCGTCCAGTATCGTGGCCGGGGTATACCCCTCGTCGATCGCCGCCGCATAGATCACGGGTTTGAATGCCGAGCCCGGCTGGCGCTGGGCTTGGGTGGCCCGATTGAACTCGCTCGCGCCGGCGCTTCGACCGAACCGGATCCCGCCGACCATGGCCACCACGGCCCCCGTATTGGGATTCATCGAGTAGATCGCGCCATTGGCAAGAGGCTCCTGGTACAACTCGACCTGATACACACCCGTGTACAAATCCTGGCCCCGCACCACCACCTGAATCAGATCCCCAGGTGCCAGAATGTCGGTAAGGAATTTGATGGGAATTTTGTTTTCAGGATTTTCCGGATCGATGCGGTGCTTCCAATGTTCCTTGAGGCGCTGCCATGTAACGATCCCTTGTTCCGCACCGAGTACGATTTGTGCCGATTCCTGGTCCACGCTTTCCACCACACCCCGTGTGGTGCGCCCGACCGAGACCGAACCGGGTGGATTGAGATCTTCCAGAATTTCTACCGGTACGCGGCCAAACTCGTCGAACTCTATGTGCTCTTCGGCGCCACGAAATCCTTGCCGGCGGTCCAGGGCCTGAACGCCCTCCGTAAGGGCCTTATGGGCAGCGATCTGATAGGGCAGGTCCATGGCAGTGTAAACGTGCAGTCCCCCCTCGTAGAGATTTTTCGTTCCGTACGTCGACAGCAGTTTCCGTCGCACCAACTCCACATAATACGCGGTCGCCTCCTGTGTCGGATCGTCCCGTTGCGAGAGCGTGATCGGCTCCGACGCGGCGGCCAGGCGTTGGCTTTGCGATATGAAACCTTCCTGGGCCATACGCTGCAGGACGATGTTTCGCTGCTGCCGGGCGAGACGAGGATTGCGCGTGGGCTTGTACCGGTTGGGAGCGGGCAGGAGCCCCACGAGCGTGGCGCTCTCGGCCAGGCTAAGCTCTTCCACCGAAACATCGAAGTAATATTGCGCCGCGGCCTCGACGCCGTAGGCGTCACCGAAATTGACCTTATTCAGGTAGAGGGTGAGGATTTCTTCCTTGCCGAACTCTCTTTCGATGCGGAGAGCGAGCAGAATTTCGCTTAACTTACGAACCCAGGTCTTTTCCAGCGTGAGAAAGAACTGACGTGCGGTTTGCTGCGTGAGCGTGCTGGCTCCCTGCACCGTTTTCATGGAAATGAGATTGACCCAGGCCGCCTTGATCATTCGTAGCGGGTCGATGCCGTGATGTTCGAAGAATCGGGAATCCTCCTTGGCGATCAAGGCATTGATCAAGTGCAGCGGGAACTGCTCATAACTTACCAGATGGCGCCGCTTAATGAAGATCTCTCGGATTTTGGTGCCATGACGGTCGTAGATGGTCGTTGGCAGGCTGAATTCCGGATTCTCCAACACCTCCGCCAATGGCAGCTTGGCGCTGAGATAAACCAGAAAGATCACCAGGGACAGAAATAGCAGGCCAGCCCCACACAGAATCCCGATGCCAATAAATTTAACATGACGCGTCGACATGGATTCTATCTTTTTCTCTGGGGGTTAGACGGGTTATGAATCGGCTGATTTCTGTTCCGCCAGGTTACCGTTTCGCTCGGCTTGTGATTCGGCGAGAGTGGCGCCTTGCTCGCGCAGGAATTCGTGTCGCGCCAATAGGAAATCATGGATGGAGTCGCGATACTGGGACGAAAAGAGGTCCAGGCTCACGCTCTCAACGTATGCGTCACCGTCAGCAGGAGGAGCGGCCGCGCCCAACTCCCGTAAGCGCTCGATCAGCTGCTGGGCCTGATCAATAGGTAAATCGGGGATCGAGCTACTCAGGGGTATCTCCCGGCGTAACGCCCCATTGAAGACCTCGGTGCTCGTGAAGGAGAATGTCACCGACCGGCAGCGGCAAAGACTGTCGTGGGGCAAATTTGGGCCTTCTTTGCGGCGAAACCCCTTACCGAATTGCGACCCGTAATCCATCACACAGGCCAGCGACATCTTCGGATGAATGTGGACCTCGATATGAGAGCCGGAAATCCGCCGGGCGTAAACCTTCTGCGGCGGTGTCCGGCGTTTTCGGTTTCTCAGATGCAGAATGATAAAAAATGCGAGCCCGGCGAGAAACATAGCCCAAATCGGTTGCATCGTCCGTCTCCGGTGAGCGTCTCTCTGTCCGGTCCGCCATCGGCCGGGCCAAGAAATTCAAATCCACCTTGCCAAATTCGTAGTGTACCCCATCCGCCGCGACGCGGGCATACCCATTTGAGCAAAACCAATGAAGTGATGCTATAAAAATCGTGTCCGATTGACAACGTATGCCGAGGCATTATTGATCGATGGAAGGGCCGAATCGCGGCTGTTGTCCCGGACTGAATACCGGCGATGGTTCAAAAACCATCTTACTCGAATCGCAACCCAGCAGCAGGCGCATCAAGATCGGCGATGTCTGACGACGATACAGAAATTACGGCGTCCCCATTCGGGCGCCAGCTGGCACGCGATCTGCGCAATATGCAGGATCGGATCTGCGAGGCACTCGCGGAGATAGACGGAAGCCCTTTCGCCCACGACTCATGGAGCCGCGCGGAGGGCGGCGGGGGCGTCACCCGTTTGCTCGAACAGGGTGAGATTATCGAAAAGGGTGGTGTGCTCTATTCCGGGATCAACGGCACCGCCATTCCTCACGTCGTGTTGGAGTCGTATCCGGAGTTGGAGGACAGTCCCTATTTCGCCACCGGAGTATCGGCGATTATCCACCCACTCAATCCCCATATTCCCACGGTGCACTTCAACGTGCGCTACTTCGAGGTGGGTCCGGTGTTCTGGTTTGGCGGCGGGATGGATTTGACGCCCTACTACCCGGTACACGAGGATTGCGTCCACTTCCACCGGGCCATCCGCGACTGCTGCGACCGGTTCGATCCGTCGTACTACGCGCGTTTCAAACCGGCCTGCGACGAGTACTTCTATCTCAAGCACCGAGCCGAGGCCCGTGGCATCGGTGGTATTTTCTTCAACTACCTCAAGGACGACCGGGAGCGTTGCCGGGATTTTATTCTGGCGTTGGGAGAGGCGTTTCTCGACGCCTACCGCCCCATTGTGGACCGGCGGCGTGACATTTCCTACGGCGAGCGGGAAAGATCGTTTCAATGCTACCGGCGTGGGCGCTATGTGGAATTCAACCTGCTCTACGACCAGGGCACCCTCTTCGGTTTGCAATCAGGCGGACGGATCGAGTCGATCCTGGTCTCGTTACCGCCCCAAGTCGCCTGGCGGTACAATTGGCAGCCCGAACCGGGCAGCCCCGAAGAGAGGCTCACACGGGCATTTCTTCAACCCCGGGATTGGGTGAACCTGGGGAACTGACCGGTCGCGAATTTCCAGACAGCGTGCCCGGCGCGGCTGGCCGGATCAGCAGATAAAGCGCGCACCGGGTCGTAAGTTCCACAATTCAGATAAAATATCCGTTGACGGCCCTCCGATTGTTCTGAGATAATATGGGTAAGTTCATGGAGAAAACGAATCTTCAGACGATCATCGATATAGTACCCGTAATCGAAAACGTGTAGGTCTTGGGTCCGATCCCCCCTTCCCCCTAAAGACCCAGGGCCTACACGGTTTTTTCCGCGGATATTCCACCAGCGGCAAACATCGAAGCGCAGGGCCGGAAGCGGCCGCCAGGGGACAATTTCCAGTGTAACTGTTTCTAGTGAATGTAAGCGCGCGAGTCCCGGGCCGAACCCCCCTTCCCCCTGAGGTCCGGGACCTGCGCGTCTTCCATCGCTTTCGCTGTGCGCGCCCGCTGTTTCGGTTGATGCCGGGCAGCGTGGAATTGGGGTGGGCCGATCCCGAGCACGGCGGATAGCGAATTGACATGGCGGGGGATTCGTCTACCCTGAACGGACCGCGCAGTATGCGGGAGGCAACCCCAGGCGGGCAGTCGACGATGAATTCCTTTAGCCGACCATACCGATTTACGCCATTAGTATTCAGGACCTGGCCGGCCCTCCTCCTGGGTTTGGTGGCGTTTGGGTGCGAGCAGGAATATCGCGATCCATTGCCCGCGCCGCCTTCCACTTTGCCGGCGGTCATCCCACAGATCACCTCCACCGACGAGGCGAACAACGTCGCCATATTCAAGTCGGCGCACCGCTCCACCGTCAACATCACGAATAATCAGCGGCGACGGGATTGGTTGACCCTCAACGTTTTCGAAATTCCCCGTGGTTCGGGCAGCGGTTTCATTTGGAGCGAGCAGGGCTATATCGTCACCAATGCCCACGTGATCGAGGGGGCCAGCAGTGTGGTGGTGGGCTTGTACGATCAATCATCGTGGCCGGCCACCCTGGTCGGCATCGCCCGCTCCAAGGATATAGCCGTCCTGAAGATCGAAGCACCCGCGGAATTACTGAAACCGTTGCCTGTTGGGGATTCCGAAGGCCTGGAGGTCGGGCGCAAGGTGCTGGCCATCGGCAATCCGTTCGGTCTCGACTCGACCCTGACCACGGGTATCGTGAGTGCCCTGGGGCGGGAGATCGACGCGCCTAACGGCCGAACGATCCAGGGGGTGATTCAAACCGACGCCGCCATCAACCCGGGCAATTCCGGTGGCCCCCTGCTGGACTCCTTGGGGCGATTGGTGGGGATGAATACCGCCATCATCGGGCCAGGGGGCGGCAGCGCGGGGATCGGCTTCGCGGTTCCGGTGAATATCATCCGTAAGGTGGTGCCCCAGTTGATCCAATACGGCCGAATCATACGGCCCGTATTGGGAATCGCGATCATCGATGACCAGGTTGCCGCGCGTTTCGGCGTTCGCGGCGTGATCGTCCAGTCGGTGCAGCGGGGCGGTGGTGCTGACGCGGCGGGCATGATCGGCTTACGCCGCGATTTCGAAGGGCGCATCGCGCTCGGCGACGTGATCGTGGCCATCGACGGTGAGTCCGTCGACGACAGCAACGACTTTCTCAATATACTGGAAAGTTACCGGTCTGGAGACGTGGTGTCCGTCGAAACCGTACGCCAGAACAAACAGCGCACGATTCGGGTCAAGCTCGGGGAGGCGAATTAGAGTGTCCGGATATTATGGATTCCGGCGGCTGGTCGCTTTCCAGAAGACCTCGCCGAGTAGGTGCCCGCTCGGGATAGGTCCCATCCAGAACAGGCCCGAGGGCAGCAATACCCGTAAGGAGCATCCATGAAAGCGGCAACCTCGATGCAGGAACTCCTCACCAGCTATGCGGCCGCGATGGAACTTTCGGTGGACGAAGGTCGAGATCGGGTGCGTTGTGTGGCCTGCGGCCATCGCTGTCTCATTCCTCCGGGCCGATCCGGGATTTGCAAGGTGCGCTTCAATCGTGACGGCCGCCTGTACGGACCGCGCGGCTACGTTTCGGGTTTGCAATTAGACCCCATCGAGAAAAAGCCATTCTTTCATGCCTACCCTGGCAGCCGGGCCCTCTCATTCGGGATGCTGGGGTGCGATTTCCACTGCGGCTACTGCCAGAACTGGGTCACCAGCCAGGCCCTGAGAGATCCTGCGGCCGAGAGTTCGATCGTAGCCCTGGAGCCGGGGGATATTCTCCTCCACGCCCGGCGCAACGACGCCCTGGTGCTGACGAGTACCTACAACGAACCCCTGATTACCAGCGAATGGGCCATGGAGGTGTTTCGGCCCGGTAAGGCGGAGGGATTTATCACGTCGTACGTTTCCAACGGCAACAGCACGCCGGAGGTGATCGAGTACATCAAGCCCTGGGTGGATCTCTACAAAATCGACCTCAAGGGTTTCGACGACAAGCGCTATCGAAAATTGGGCGGCACGCTGCAAAACGTATTGGACGGCATCGATCGGGTCCATCGCGCCGGGCTGTGGCTGGAATTGGTAACTCTAATTGTACCGGGCTTCAACGACGGAGACGAGGAACTTCGTGGGATCGCCGGCTTCATCGCCGAGCTTTCGCCGGATATACCCTGGCACATCACCGCGTTTCATCCGGACTACAACATGCGGGACACCGCAGCCACATCCCGCTCTTTGCTTCTACGGGCACACCAATTCGGCAGAACCGCGGGCTTGCGGTTCGTCTATGCGGGCAATCTACCCGGTCGGGTGGGTAACCTGGAAAACACCTATTGCCCCGGCTGTGGCGCGTTGCTGGTGGAGCGGACGGGTTACCGTATTCGTCGATACGAGTTGCAAGAGGGCCGCTGTTCGCGATGTGAGGCTCCTGTTCCGGGTCTATGGCACACCCCCCAAACGATTTCTCATACCGGCCTGCAACGATCTGCTTGAACGGGGCGGTATGGCGAAGAGCCCATCCCCGCAATAACGTTCCAGGGAACGAAACTCGCATGGATGCCGTCTTATCAAAATATCAAAACTGCGGGACTCCATGGCATGGGTACCCTTGTGCCGTCCCTATTCCCTATTGACAAATACATCCCTATTGACAAACACACGCCACATCCCCTAAGGGATGGGCAATTCCGCAATCACTCGCCAAACCGACGCGTAGTGGTCGCTCAGACCAAGGGAGGACTACCGTGCCGCAAAGCAACATAGAACATCACAGCGCCTGGAGCCAGATCGGAATACCGATCGTTCAGTGGCTGGCCTTAAGCGGTCTATTGGTGATGTTCTTGCTGATCGTCGCTGGTGGTGACCACCCGCCCCAAATGCTGAAAAATCCGGAGGTTCTTTCGTCCCAGTCCGGAAACCCATTTGCGCTGGGCGCTTTGCGCGACCGTCTGCCCCCCCGTGGAATCGAACGGGTAATGGACTATATCCAGTATTACCGGGTCAATCGGCGCCGGGGGCTTGAAGAAGGATTGGCCCGATCGACCCGGTATCTACATTCTTTCAAAAGGATTTTTCGGGAAGCGAGCCTACCGGAAGAGTTGGCGTATCTGCCCCTCATCGAAAGTGGATTTATCGAACATGCCGTCTCCTCCGCAAATGCGGTGGGCATATGGCAATTTATTGAAGAAACCGGGCGGCGCTATGACCTGAAGGTCAGCCGCTGGTTCGATCAAAAGCGTGACCCCATCCATAGCGCCCGCGCCGCAGCGAAATATCTGGCCCACCTCTACGACCGGTTCGAGGACTGGGACTTGGCTCTGGCTGCCTACAATTCGGGAGAGGGCACCATCTATTGGGCGAAACGTGCCAACCAAAAGGCGGGTCTGCCTACCGACTTCTGGTCCCTCGATCTTCCGGAGGAGACGTGGAACTACGTGCCCGCCTTCCTGGGTGCCTTGCTGATCGCAAAAAACCCGGAAGCCTGGGGATTCCACGGGATCGAATTCATGCCCGAACTGGTGTTCGATCAGCTAAAGGTGGACTCGGGATTATCGCTACGTGAGATCGCCCGGCATCTGGGCACCAGTCACGAAATTTTGCTGGACCTTAACCCAGGCCTCGTGGCTGGAATCACACCACCGGGCAAACACCCTTTCCTGCTGCGCGTTCCCCCCAGTCTGCACGAGCTCCTCGCGGACGAGCTGGCGGACCCCAATAGGGATCTCCTGCTGTATCGCGTGACGGCCAAGGACACCCTGCAAAGACTTGCCAGCCGCTTCCGCGCCAGTCCGAACGCGATCCTGAAAGTAAACGGACTCGATTCCAATAAGGATCTCAAACCCGGGCGATTCGTCATCATCCCTCTCTAATTTTCCCGGTTGCCCGCCGAGGGAGCGGATGGGCACAAATTCGCTTGACAGACCCCGCCACGTATCTCCACGATAATGGGATTTCGCAGGGTGGCGCAGGTTCGTCTGCCTGCCCGAATTCCCATGGGAGTTGCCTCGATGCTGGAAACCCTGACCATCGACCGGATTGCCGAGAGCCGCCGGCCAGGCGTGGATTTTAATCAATTGGGGTTCGGCAACGTCTTTTCGGACCACATGTTCAGCATGGTCTATACCGGCGGGCAATGGCGCCAACCGGAAATCCTGCCCTACGGCGACATCGGACTCGCGCCGGGCGTTGCGACGCTCCATTACGGCCAGACCGTGTTCGAGGGACTGAAGGCCTTCCGGGGTGCCGACGGCACGGTGCGGGTATTCCGCCCGGACAAGAACATCCAAAGGCTGCGCGCATCCTGCGAGCGGCTATGCATCCCCATGATCGACGATGAGATTTTCTACGAGGCCATCCGCCTTCTGATCGAGATCGATCATGCCTGGATTCCGGCAAAACGGGGGCAGGCTCTGTACATTCGGCCCATCATTTTTGGGACGGAGAGCCACCTGGAAGTTCGGCCCTCGGCCACCTTTCGATTCCTGATGATGACGTCGCCGGTGCGCACTTATTACGAGGACAATATGGCAGCCATCGCCCTCAAGGTAGACGAGCGCTACGCGCGCTCCGCACCGGGCGGCACCGGATCTGCCAAGACCGCCGGCAATTATGCCGCGAGCCTGCTTCCCGGCGATTTGGCACGACGGGAAGGATTCGATCAGGTGCTGTGGCTGGATGGTGCTGAGCACCGCTACGTGGAAGAGGTGGGGCAGATGAACATCTTCTTCCGCTTCCGTGACGAGGTGATCACACCGGAGTTGCGGGGAACCATCCTGCCTGGAGTGACACGAGACAGCGTTTTAGTCCTGTTGCGTGATTTCGGTGTTCCCGTCGCCGAGCGTCGCATTTCCATCGACGAAGTGATGCAAGCGGGGAGGCGGTCCGATCTGCTTGAATCCTTTGGAGCAGGAACGGCGGCGGTAATTGCGCCCGTGGGACGGATATCCTTTCGAGGCGAGACCCTGACCGTGAACGAGAATCGGATGGGCGAGCTTACCCGGCGTCTGTATGAGGAGATCACGGCCATCCAGACGGGGGAGATAGCAGACCGGCACGGGTGGAACATGTTGGTGCAAATAAGCGAACTCGTTTCCGCCGCCAGCTAGCGGCCGGGTGATCCAGATAGTGTCCCCACATTCTTCACCTTTGTGCCGGTACCCCTCCGGGATTTCGCCCGGTGGATCGCGATCTAAATTCGGCCCGGGTTCGCAGACAAACAATCAATCTCTCGATCGCGCGGCAGGAAAATTTTCGCGCCCCTTACCTGCTTTCGACGGGGCATCACAGATCTTCTGTGTCATCCCCGTGGCGCGCGTCGGGGAGATAAAACGCCGCCCCAAAACGGCATGACCTCGCCGGGAAAATGAAGGAGCGTTTGGATAAGTTGCTCGTCGAGCGAGGGCTGGCAACCACCCGGGAGCGAGCCAGGGCCCTGATACTTGCGGGCAAGGTGAATGTCGGGGGCCAACCCGCGCCTAAAGCGGGTAGCCGGGTGGAAGGCGATGCGCAAATCGAGGTTGAACGCCCCGGCCACCCTTATGTCAGCCGGGGTGGCGTGAAAATGGAAGCGGCCCTGAGGACGTTTGGACTCGTCCCAACCGGTTGGACGGCTATCGATATCGGGGCGTCGACAGGGGGCTTCACGGATTGCCTTTTGAGGCACGGCGCGGGCCACGTGTTTGCCGTGGACGTCGGTTACGGCCAGCTTGCCTGGAAATTGCGCAACGATCCGCGCGTGACGGTACTTGAACGCACCAATATCCGGTATCTCGATCCCGATACCCTGGGTTGCTCTTGCGACCTCGCGGTGATGGATGTCTCGTTCATTTCCCTACGGCTGGTATTGCGGCACGCGGTGGCCTTTCTGAAGCCCAAGGGCCACTTGCTGGCCCTCGTCAAACCCCAATTCGAGGCGGGAAGGGATCAGGTGAAACGCGGGGGCCGGGTCATCGATCCCGCGGTGCATGAATCCGTGCTGACCCAAGTCGGTGAGGTGGCAGACGGACTCGGCTTGTCACCCCTCGGTTCCATGCCATCGCCCATCACCGGCAAGAAGAGCGGCAACCAGGAATACTTCATGTTGTGGCGATTGGCCCAATGAATTGGAGGCACCACGACCGGCGCAACGATCACGCCCGGAGCCCGGCTTGAATAGACCAAACCGAGTCAGGGGAGCTCCTGACTCGACTCGACGAATGGGTCGATCGTTTAGAAACTGAGTAATAGCCGATCGACGATCAACTGGGAAAATACTTTCAAGGCGTCGCTCAATACCTCGTCGCGTATAGCGGGGGTTTCCAGTTGCGCTTGGCTGAAGACGAGCCGCGTTGTCGTCGCGATCGGATGTTCATCGATCAGGAGCTCTCCGGTATCGGTATCGATGAGGGATATCTTTCCACTCAGTCTGTAAGCGAGGCTTGTCACGCTCGTATTTTGTAGACTGGTCCGTCGTATTATTGTGAGCTTGCGGATCGAAATCTCGAGGCTGAGCTGGCTTTGCTCGTGGGGCGTAACATGGATGCCAGCATCGCGGTACAGTAGGCGGCGCAGTTCGCGCCGCAATCGCACGTCCACTTCCCCGGTGAAGGTTCGGTTGTGAATTACCGCAACGCTCAAGTTGCGGGCGCCGCCGGGGAGGCGGGGTTTCTCCATTTGGTAGCCACAGCCGGCCACCATGATCCCCAATACGAAAGCGCCGATCACGGGCTCCTGGCGCCAACCGATGATTGCGGAAACGATGTGCCTAAGATTGAATGGGGACACTTGACCAGCCACCGGCCGAACAAGGCCGTGGAATTGAAGCGATGGATTCGCATCACGGGAAATCTTGCCCGGCGGAAACGATCGCGATGGTGAAAAAATATCGAGTTATCCTGTTCGACTGTTTTAACACACTCTTCCTGCCGGTGGCATCGCGCATGCCAACCATCTTGCTGGATGGCAAGCAGACCCCCTCCACCGCAGGGCTTTTGCTAAAGCATCTTGCGGAAAGCAACCCCGGGTTGGCTCCGGAAGCCGTCCACTGGGCCATGCGTGATGCGTGGCGTTGGGCCGAATCGCTGCGCGGTGAAGAATGCCGCGAGATTTCGGCTCTTGAGCGCTTCGGCCGCATGTTCGAGATGCTGGAGTTGACCCCGCCCGGAGACGAGCAATTGACCGAATTACTGGCCACCCACATGGAAGGGGTTACGCGCAGCTACGCGCTTCCCGCCGACTACCAGAAACTGCTGCGAACGCTGCGCCGCGATTTCCGGTTGGCCATATTCTCCAATTTCGATTATGCTCCCGCCTTACTGAATATGCTCCGGCGGCAGGACATTGAACCATGGTTCGATCCGATCGTAGTTTCGGCCACGATCGGTTACCGTAAACCCGGACGCCGCGCCTTCGATAAGGCACTTGAGATGGTGGGCGAGGATCGCCGGCGGATACTCTTCGTGGGGGATTCCCTGGCCGATGACGTGGCCGGAGCCGGCGCGGCCGGTTTGGATGTGGCTTGGGTCAATGTCAACGGCGAGACCGCTCCGCCGGAGCTCCGCCCCACATTTTCGATAACGTCGTTGATCGATATCGCAAATATCCTGACCTGACCCGCTGAACGTCGCCTGGACGCTCCTCGCACCGGCTGGTACGGGTAGAGCGTCGCAACTGGATCGATCATTACCTGAATCGGGAGACTCTGGCCGATGACTATCGTGGTCAGCAACAAGACGCGCATCCATTTTCAATACGAAGGCGAAAAAGGCGCGTTTCTCATTCTCCATCATGGGCTGTTCGGATCACACAAGGATTGGTTCGACGCAGGATATGTGGAGGAGCTCTCAAAGGATTTCCGAGTCATCATCCCCGATGCCCGTGGACATGGCCGCAGCGAGCGCCATTCGCAAAAAGAGCGGTTTCGGTTCGCTCTATTTGCCGAGGACATGGTCGCTATCATGGACTGGCTGGATGTGCGCAACGCCCATTTCGTGGGCTATTCCCTCGGTGCATTGGTGGGGTTCGACTTGCTGTACCGGTTTCCCGACCGGGTGCGCCTGGTCATGGTGGGAGGGGAAGCACCGTTCGTCACCGAGCCGGCCCAGGCGGATTGGCGCGAGCAGGCCGATCAACTTCGAGGTAAACCATTCTCTCAACTTGTAGACGAGCGATGTAAGGCCGGGCGACTCGTTCGCAGCAACAGCACGGTGGACGAAGAGGAGCACGGCGTCGCCGTGGCTCTGCTCGAAGCGATGAGCGGATGGGAGGCGCCCTCTCGGGAAAAGCTTCCCGTCCAGTCACCCATTACGCTGTTTGCCGGCGAAAACGATCCGGCGGCGGATCGGATCGCCGCAGCGGCGCGGCGCATTCCGCGTGCACGTTTCCAGTCGTTTCCCGGATTGAGCCACCTCGGCACTTTCCAAGATAAATCGGGTCTCATGGGAGCGCTGCACAGGTTCATCCGCACGCCACGGCGTCCCACGGACCAGTCGCATCGCGCACAGAGCCCTACGCCGGGCGCCACGGTATCGCAAGAGCGCTCTGACGAGCTCCGAGCGGTGGAAGCGAGCTCAAACGAGAATTCTTCCGCGAAAGATGACGGTGATACCACCACCGCCGGTGAAGCGGCAGGATCGGAGCAATCCCTGACCGAACAATCGATAGATACCGCCCACGAGCCTTCTGAGGGGGGAGGCGGCCAAGGACCCGACAGCGATCGGCCCGGCGTGGCCGGCCCAAGTGCTACCGTGCCAGACGACCCAGCATCTAACGGCCAATCCAGCCATGGTGATCAGGACAGTTCGGATGGAAATTTCAAGTCTTGAATAAAGGCGGCGGGTACGGTGTGATGCATTAAAAAGTCGCGAGGTGCTTGACCCGGTCCTGCGGCGAAATAATTTCGGAAATCCGGCATCCGAATTTCTCGTTGACCACCACCACTTCCCCCTTGGCGATCAATTTGCCGTTGACGAACAGGTCCAACTCCTCGCCCACCAGCCGGTGCAATTCCACCACGGAGCCTTGGCCGAGGGTCAGCAGGTCGCTGACGACCATCTGCGAGCGACCCACCTCGAATGTGGTATGCAGTTGGATGTCGAGCAGGAAATCCAGGTTGACTGCTTCGGTAGCGGATAAGCTGGCCCGTGAGGCTTCCAGCCCCGCGTTAACAGCGGGCGGGGGTGCGGAGCCGGGAGGAGCCTTGACCTCTCCCCCGGATTCGGCGTCTTCGTCCTCTCCGCCACCAGCGAGCATGTCCTCCAGGTCGCTGTCGAGGGAAACCCCTTCGTCTTCGCCTCCAGCGTCGTCGTCAGTTTCGCCATCCGAACCGGCGAGCATATCCTCCAGGTCGCCGTCGAGGGAAACCCCTTCGTCTTCGCTTCCGGCATCGGCATCAGTTTCGCCTTCCGAACCGGCGAGCATGTCCTCCAGGTCGCCGTCGAGGGAAACCCCTTCGCCTTCGCTTCCGGCGTCGGCATCAGCTTCGCCTTCCGAACCGGTGAGCATGTCCTCCAGGTCGCCGTCGAGGGAAACCCCTTCGCCTTCCCCTTCTTCGCCGAGGATGTCGTCCACGTCTGCGCTCATGGCTCTCGCCTATGGAATTGTGTGTTGGCCCCGCCAAGTACGGACTTGCCCGTCACCGAGGCTTTTGTCTCATGATATGCAAAGACGACGCCGCAAGCAAAATATATTTTATCAATAAGGCATCCCGTCGTCGCCCTGCCTCAGGGATAGGTTGGCGAATTTCGTATATTCGGGGACGAACGCCAGACGCCGCACACCGATGGGTCCATTCCGGTGTTTGGCGATGCTGATCTCGGCGATGCCGGCATCCTCGGAATCCTTGTTGTATACCTCGTCCCGGTAAATGAACATCACGATGTCGGCGTCCTGCTCGATGGCCCCCGATTCCCTCAGATCGGCGAGCTGAGGTCTCTTGTCGCTCCGATTTTCCAGGGCCCGGTTGAGTTGGGCACAGGCCACGACGGGCACTTCCAGTTCCTTGGCGGTGGCTTTCAGATTGCGGGAAATCTCCGCGATTTCCTGCTCCCTGTTGTCGGTCTTCCTCCCGGCAACCATGAGTTGCAGATAGTCCACCACGATCAGGCCCAGCCCGTGTTCCGCTTTGATGCGGCGCGCGGTGGCCTTCAGGGCCAGGGGGGTCAGTCCGGGAGTCTCGTCGATATAAAGCGCCGCCTGGGAAAGGGTGCCCGCTGCGGCGGCCAGCTTGTCCCAATCGTATTCGTCGAGCCGGTTGGCTCGCAGTTTCTGACTGTCCACGCCCGCCTCGGAGCACAGCAGCCGCCTCGCCATTTGGTCCTTGGACATTTCCAGGCTGAACAACAGGCTCGGGTTCCCCGTGCGCACCGCGGCATACTTGGCCACGCTCAAGGCGAAGGAGGTCTTACCCATGGAAGGGCGCGCCGCGACGATGATCAGGTCCGACGGCTGGAACCCATTCGTCATCTCGTCCAGCTCGACAAAACCCGTGGGCACGCCCGTCAGTCCGTCTTCCCGGTCGTGATCCGCTTCCAGCTTGTTGAAGCCCTCCACCAGCAAATCCTTGATGTGGGCATAGCTGCGTTTGGTCGCCGTGTCCGCCAGTTTGAGGAAGGTGTCTTCGGCGCTGTGGATGAGCCCTTCCACGTCCTCCGGGGTCTCGCGGCCCTTGGCGGCGATCTCCATGGCGGCGGTAATCAGATTGCGGAGCTGGTGTTTTTCGCGGACGATCTCGGCATAAAAAACGACATTCGTCGCCACCGGCGTGAGATCGACCAATTCGGCGATATAGACCAACCCACCGACCTGCTCCAGTTGATTCTTGGCGCGCAGGTGATTGCCCACGGTGATCTCGTCGATGGGCTCGTTGACCTCGGCCAGGTCGTACATGGCCTGGAAGATGTGCTGGTGGGCGGGCGAGAAGAATGACTCGGTCTCCACGACCTTTAGCGCCTCGTGCACCGCCTCGTTGTTGTGGATTATGGCGCCGAGCACGCCTTGTTCGGCTTCCTTGTCGTGGGGCAACAGGGATTCGGTTTGGGGAGCAGGTGTCATTGCGGATCCGTCCGGGCGCAATCCTGGCGCCGCTGATCATCCATGATTTCGACCGGAATACCGAATCCACCATCAAAGGATTCGATTCGGGCACCATAGCATATGCATCGGCATGATGCATCGCCGGATGCAAAAAAAATCGATCCGGAGCCTGCGCTGGGCGCGTGCAATCAGGATTTCACGGAAGAGTCTGGGTACAGGGGGTTGATAATATTGGTGGATTGTGGGGCGTCGGCGATTAAGGGGTGCTCTGCGGGTTACGGTGAATTTACCGGAGCCTCGAATGAGGAGCGATTACCGGCCTGGCACCAATCGTCACGACGGCTTCGCTTCAGGCCTGGGATTCGCCCTCGTTTTCGGCTGGCACCGCGGCGGTGCCGGCATCTTCCGCAGTGCTCTGGTGCGGATCGCCTTCTGCGGGAGCGGCTGTTTCACTCGCCGCGGATTCCCCCGAGGTTGGGGTCTCGTCGCCGATCCGGGGGTCGTCGTCAGCGGCCTGTGCCGCTTCGGGGGCGGCTTGTTGCTCCTGGCCTGCCGTGGGAGCGTCTTCACCCTCCGCTGCCTCTTTCAAATCGGCTGCGGCGGGATCGATGGGTATTACCTTCACCGAGATATCGGTTTTCACGTCGCTGTGCAGCTTCACGGTGGCCCCGAACGTCCCGACGCTCTTGATGGGCGTGTGGAGGGTGATGGAGCGCCGATCCAGGTCGTAGCCCATCTCGGCCAGCGCAGCCTGAATTTGGCGGTTGGTGACCGAACCGAACAGCCGGCCATTGGCGCCCGCTTTTGCAGAAATTTCCAATTCCAGCTCGCCCACTTTGTCCGCCTCTTTCTCGGCGGCGACGATCGCGTCCTGGCGCAATACCTCCAGAAACTTGCGCTTATGCGCGATCTGGCGCGCATTTTTGCTGCTGGCCGCTATGGCGAAGCCTTGGGGAAGGAGGTAATTGCGGGCGAAGCCGTCCTTGACCCGCACCTGGTCCCCGAGGGAACCCAGGTGCGGCACGTCCTTGATCAATATGAGCTGCATGGCGACGATCCTCTAATTTCGTGGCCGAAATACCGGCCCTTGCCGGCGATTAATCCTGGGCGACGTACCCGTCGGCATAGGAGAGCAAAGAGATGTCGCGCGCCCGCTTGATGGCCCTGGTCAACGCCCGTTGGGTACGGGCTGTGTTGCCGGTGATCCGGCGGGGTATGATCCGGCCCCGCTCGGTCAGGTAGTTTTTCAAAAGCTCCACATCCTTGTACGGGATAGCCGTGAGCTTGTTGAGTTCGGAAGTTTTCCGCCTTGGAATGATGATGCGATTACCATAGGCCCACTTGCGAGCCGTTTTTTTCTTCTTTTTCTTCGCCATGGTCGAACCCTTCGTCGCTGTAACTGCGCTTTATCTGCCGCGATCGCTGATTTTCTGAGCCAGGGAGCCCTCGCTCTTGAGCTGCTGAAAAGCGGTGTGCTCCTGATCCACGTCGTCGATGGCCACAGTTTGCCATTTGATGATGTCCGGGTTGAATCGGAACTGATTTTCCAGGTCCTTCAACGCGCCGGCCACCCGGTCCACATAAAGCAGAAAGTAAATTCCATATTCCAGCTTCTTGACGCGGTAGGCCAGCTTGCGCCGGCCCCAATTCGCATCGTGAATTACCGAACCTCCCGCGCCAGCATAGATTTCCTTGGTTTTGTCGAGAAGAGCCTGCTGCCCCTCCTCGCCAATGTTGGGATCCACGATGAAGATGATCTCGTACCCTTTCATGCACGCCACTTTCTTTTCATGGTTGACTGCCGCCGGGCATCTCATCGCGATACCAAGTATCGCTGAACGCCGGTGGCGGTTTCAATTCGAGGTCCAGTTTTCTAACAGGCCGTCTGCTATGAACCGAATAACGAGCCCGGCCACTTCTTCCCTGGCCCTGGATAATTTTTCTTCCTCCTCCTTGGGCGATGCGCCCAGGACATGCCCGGTGACCGTAGCGCCTTCCGGGGGGCGGCCGATTCCGATCCGCACACGCTTAAAATCCCCGCCACCCAAGTGGTCGATTACGGAGCGTAAACCATTGTGGCCGCCGTGTCCTCCCTCGCTGCGGATACGAATGCGGCCCACATCCAAGTCCAGGTCATCCACGACGACCAGACGATCGCTGGGTTCAATCTGGAAGTAATTTACAACTGCCGCGACGGACCTGCCGCTGAGATTCACAAACGTCTGTGGCTTAACCAGCAGAAATGAACCCGCGTCGCAATGGCCCCGCGCCACCTGTGCCTCGAATTGGGATTTCCATCCGGCCAGGGACAGCCGCTCCGCCGCGCGGTCGATGACCTGAAACCCCAGGTTATGGCGGGAGGATTCATACTTTCTTCCGGGGTTACCCAACCCCACCACCATTCTCATCGTAAAGGCCCCGCCATGGCCGTACGCGAAGCTTAGGATTCCGCCGGTGTCGGCTCTTCTGGCTCTTCCCCCTCGGTCACTTCCCCGACTTCTGCTTCGGCCTCAGCAACTTCATCTTCACGCATTTGACCGGAGATCACGATCACGGCCGCGTGTTGATCGGTAACGGGTTTCACGCCGGGGGGAAAAACCACGTCGCTCACGTGCAGTGCCTGACCAATCTCGAGGTGGCTGACTTCGGCCTCGAGGAATTCGGGTATTTCGGTGGGCAGGCACTCCACTGTCAATTCGTGCAGCACCGTTTGCATCGTACCACCGAACTTGACCCCGGCTGCCACACCCACCGGCCGAACTTCTACCGTGGCGTGGACGGTCTGCTTGATATCGATCTCATTGAAATCGATGTGTAGCAGTTTGTTACCGACCGGTGTCGTCTGAACCTCCTTGAGCAGCACTCGGCGATCTTTCGGTTTGGCCTTCGGTGTGTCCGCCAGCCGCAGGGTGACCATCCGGGATACGCCTTGGGCCCGATGCACCAACAGGGCGGCCTCCCGTTCCGGCACCTGAATGGGTTGGGGATCTTTCAGTCCGTAAATAATCGCCGGCACTTGGCCCGTCCGCCGTAATTTACGGACGCCGCCCTTGCCCAACACGTCGCGCGAGACGGCGTCCAGAATCCATTCGGTCATGAGTTGCGTGCTCCCACTATGCCTGCCTCACCCCTTTTCTCGCCAGCGGCCCCACGTCGCTCGCGGCCGGTAGACTCCGGGTTCGATCGGCGGGCTCCAGATTGGCTTATTAACATGAACCGTAATCCGCCTTTGTAGCCGTATTCGTTCCGTTCGTCAAATCGTAGCGCTGCGGGTGATGTATCAGATGGTGTGTCGGACCGGATTTGCTCTGGAAATGGGGTGCATCCTACTCTGCCGAGAAAGGAGGCACTCCATAGAACAGTTATTGTCCTACCAAGATTTAGGCCGGGCTTATCGCGAGGTCAAGGGTTTTGAGTGGGAAGGCGATTACCGTCCCGCCGCCCAGGAGGCGATCAAGCCGCTGCTGGCGTCTGAGATGAACCAGTGGGCCGATTGCCATCTGGCCGAGATGGCGGCGCTGGATCGGCCCGACCGGCGCTACGGCACATATACGCGGGCTTTGACGACGGAAGTGAGCGACGTGGGGCCGAAGGATGACGACGTGCAAACCAGCGTGGACTCCAACGAGAAATTCATCCCCAGGGTGTCCGCGCCGCTGGAGCAGGGCAACCTGCCCGGCGTGGTGGAGAACATGCGACCGGTACTCGTGGGCGATGTCGAACCTGCGGACGCAGTAGCCGGAATCCACCGCAAGATCGTCCAGATCTACCTGCGGCGGCGGGAGAAGTAGGGGGATATGCGCTGATTTCTGATCCGACCGTTTTCTCTGCGAATATATCATACAGGCAACTATCACCGACAACGTTATCCTGGAAACCGGCGAGGCGGGAGGATTGCGCACCAACGATTGCGCTGGGATGGCGCAATGCCCCGGCCGACGTGAACGTGGTATCGGGCCAATGGGCCGCCGCACTGCCGTGAACGAAGTGGCCCGCGCCGCCGTTTGGCTGGCCACCGACACCCCCGAATACATTACCGCCGAGCGGCTCCACGTGGCTGGCGGGTTCGACCAGGACTGACCCGGCTACCCTGTCTATTTGGAGTGCTCCTACTGTCAGCGGTCTTCCCTTCGCATCCCTGATCTGATTCAATGTACATTGTGAAACAATTGACCGTAGGACATTAACTTTTATGAAATATACATCGAGATGTCCTCAAAAGAACCAAACCCTCTTAATCACCCGGTCGTTAAAATCTGATTCACCGGACAGCCCTATTCCGGGTGAGAAGAGAACGGCACCGATGAAGCAGTAATTCTCGGATTGGGATATAATTAACTTGACCATTAGTATCGTCATATACTCGCTAATAAGGGATGACCCATTACGCTGAAACTGACCACCCACCGCGGAGATCGATAATTACTATTTTCTCATGTCTTATGATCGTCGTGCTCGCGTTTATACTCTTTTCTGAATATAGTGGCCCCACTATCTTATAATGTAAGTGGTCCAAATACCGAGTTTCCACAATGATCGATAGAGCCTTCCTTAATCGCACCCTTCATATTTTTGTGCTCGTTGGTTTCGCTGTATCTCAACCAATATTTGGTACGTTGAGCGAATATCCAGAGTTTTTTATTGCTACGAAATCCAAGCCGTTTGAGATTATTTTAATTTTATTATCCATCTCACTGTTATTGCCAATAATCATCGTATTACCGCAAATATTTATCCAAATCATAAAACCAAGAATTAGCCTGTACTTTCATTACATTATATTGTCAATTTTTGCCGCACTATTTTTGTTGACTATTCTCAGATATTTAGACATTAACAGAGATTTGTCAGTTATTATACTGGCGATAATTTTTGGTGTATCTTTCGGATTACTTTATAGAAAATACAAGACGATTCAAAAATATATGACTTATCTATCTCCCTCGATCATCATATTTCCATTGATATTTATTTTTCAAGCACCGGTGCAAAAAGTTCTTTTACCGCAAAGCTCAGAACTTATCGCACAGAAAATTGATCCGGGGGAAGCCTTACCTTCTATTGTGATGGTTGTTCTGGATGAGGTCAACATTACCGATTTGATGGACTCAAACAGGATGATCGACGAAAACCTTTTTCCAAATTTTGCTAGGCTATCTAAGATGTCCTACTGGTTCAGGAATGCCACATCCGTCTCGAGTATGACGATGACCGCGATTCCGGCGATGCTGACTGGACGCTACGTGGAGGAAAATATACAGTTACTACCAATTTTTCAGGATTATCCCAACAATTTATTCGTTGCCATTCAAGCTACACATAATCTTAATGTTATCGAAGCGGTAACGACGCTTTGTCCTTCGAATCTTTGTCAAAGTGATTCTGGAACGAACACAAATATGGAAAGGTTTGTCGGTCTCTTTTCAGATATTTTTATATTATATTTCCATATTGTGACTCCTGATCGATTTAATAATTTTCTGCCTGATATCTCTCATCAGTGGGCGAATTTTGCCGAGGGAGAGGATCCGCGCCGTCCAGACTCGGAAAAATCTCAGTTTACAGAGAAAGATTTCAACCTAAGAATAAAAACCGAGTTGAAGGGCGACCGCGCATTGATTTTTAGAAATTTTGTGAATTCGATTAAAGTTTCAGAACAGCCGACGTTTCATTTTTTACACATTTTGTTGCCCCACGGGCCGTTTGAATACCTTCCCGGTGGGAAAAAATACCGGCGCCATCGACTGGAAGGTCTGGCCAATAAAAAATGGGGGGACGACGAGTGGGCGGTGTATCTGGGGTGGCAAAGAAGCCTTCTGCAACTTGCATACACCGATAAGCTGATAGGAGAGTTGCTGGATCATTTGATACGAGAAACTCTGATCGATGATATCGTATTGATTGTAACGGCCGACCATGGAGCGAATTTTTCGACGAATGAATTCCGAAAGGTATTAGAATACAGTAACTTCCATAATCTCTCGCCGATTCCTTTATTTATCAAAGTTCGAAATCAAAAAAAAGGAATAGTCTCTGATAAGGAAGTCGAGACCATCGATATCGTACCAACAATTCAAGATATATTGGGCACGCCGTTTTCGATTAAATTCGATGGCGAATCATTATTCGAAATGAAAAGCAGAATGACAAAAATTATATATCGGAATAGGGGCAGAGTTAATTACAAGTTTCCGGCGTCTTCATTCGAAAAGAAATATGACACACTAAGAGAGAGGCTGAATATATTTGGCAATAATTATGTACCGAATCAGCTATTCTATCTTGGTTCTTTCTCGAAATTAGATGGAACAAATATATTGGACCAAGGCATCGGCGTATCCGGAGATATTTCATTTTCCATTATTAAACCAAAGAAAATATTAATTGGAGATGGAACTAGAGCACGGCCAGGGCTGGTCAAAGGTCACCTCTACATCCAGCAACCGGTGGCGTCCAGGATCGATCTGCTTTTTTCGGTCAATAACAAGATTGTATCGGGAACAAAGACTTTGCACGCGGTAAAGGGGGGAGGATACCCTTTTATATTTTTGATTCCAGAATCAGCGTATGATCAAGAAGAGAATATTCTAAATATTCTTAAGGTAAGGGAAACTGAAAACGGAAAAATATATCTTGAAATATTGAGACCAATCTCTCGTTAAGAATAGAAATATAAATTTATTATGCTTGCCACTTTTAAAGCGATCAATTGTATTGTAAGTTCTTTTACGAACGTGTTTGAAAAATTGAAAAAGAACGGATTGCATACGAATATTACGGTACGTTAATACATTGATTTCTGGAGAGAGACAATATAATTATCTGTTGGAAACTCACATGGAATAAAATATATGGACTTTGCGATCACTTTCAAGGCCGATTTTCCTCCGGATCGGATCGTCTCCCTGACTCGCCAGGCCGAGGCCAGCGGGTTCACCTACGGCTGGGTCTACGATTCCCACGTGCTGTGGCAGGAGGCCTACCCCCTGTTGACGCTGATGGCGGCCCATACCGAGCGCATGCGGCTGGGTACCTGCGTGACCAATCCCCTGGTGCGCACGATCGACTTGACCGCCAGCCTGCTGGCCACCCTGAATAATGTCTCGGGCCAGCGCATGGTGCTGGGTATGGGCCGGGGCGATAGCTCGCGCCGCGTTCTGGGCAAAAAGCCCGCAACAGTCGCGCACTTCAAGCAGGCGGCGCTGGACATCCGCGACATGGTGGCGGGCAAGGAAGTGCAAGTGGACGGCGCGCCTGTGCATCTCACCTGGGCGGATGGAGACCTCCCCCTCTGGTTGGCCGGCTACGGTCCCAAAGTTTGCCGGGCCATTGGCGAGGTGGCCGACGGGATTATCTTGCAGTTCGCCGACCCCGATCTGATCCAATGGTGCCTGGGCTTCGTGCGCGAGGGAGCGGAAAAGGCCGGGCGTGATTTTTCCAAGTTCCAGGTCATGGCCGCCGCGCCCGTCTGGCTCTCTTCCGACTGGGCCGCCGGCCGGCGTCAGGTGCGCTGGTTTCCCGCCATGGTGGGCAATCACGTGGCCGACCTCATAGCGCGCTACGATCCGTCGGACCTCCCCGATAGCTTCACCGCCTTCGTCGATTCCCGCAAGGGTTACGACTACCGGCACCACGCCGACAAGGACGCGGACCATTTGTCATGGATCAGCGACGAGGTCATCGACCGTTTTTGCCTGCTGGGCACTCCTGAGGATCACGCCCGCAAGCTGTGGAAGCTCATGGACGTGGGCGTCACCCAGTTCAATATTTACCTTATGTGCGGCGAGGAAGAGCGCCATGTAAGCACCTACGGCGAGGAAATCGTTCCCGCGTTCCGTTAGGCCGTCGTCGTTCGAAACTTCGAAATTCAGGGGAGTTCCGCTTCGCGTTTGTCGTCCTGAGCCGTTCGCGGATATCCTGTTATGCCCGCGTCGGACTCATTGGCGATACGCAATGCCCGGCCAAGGTGGACTGGATGACGAAAGTTTCACTCGCCGGCTCGACGCACATTGGGCGCCGTGGGGATACTAAGAAATCGTGGTCATGCCCTTGCGGGTTTGACGACGCTGTTTTTCGATCCAGCGCACTTGCAGGTCCACGCCGCGCCAACCGGCCTTCCACTGCTTGCCTCGTCCCCAGTCTCGATTCCGGTAGGGATTGGCCGAGACCGGCTGGCCGCGGCGGCGGGCGTCCTGCCCCATGCGAATCACAAGACCGGACTGAAGCGCCTGTTTGGATTCGTGATAGCCGCCCAGATCATTCCATATCAGCAGCAGTTCCTTGCGGCGGCGGGGGTCGGTTTCTCTGCGGATATCCGCAAACAGACGGCGCTTACTGGTTTTCAGGGCGCGGCCAGGCGCGCCGCTCAACCAGTAGAGCGCCCAGGTCACGGCCACAATCACCAGTACCAGGATGGGATCCATATCGGTCTCCTCCCGCGTGTAAGATTTCGAGCGAGAAATGGGGACCGAAGTTGTTCAGAATGTGTGCCAGGATTTTGGCCGGCGGTGCCCGTCACCTCCTCAAAGGGTCTCGGGTTTCGGGTAGGTCTTGCCATGGGTGTCAGCCACGACGCTTTGAATGCGCTGCTCGGCATTGGGGCGATCGCCGTGATCCCGGGCTTGGCCCACGATGGCGTCCACCACCTCCATTCCTTCGATGACCTGTCCGAAGGAGGTATATTGGCCGTCCAAGTGGGACGAATCGGCGACCATGACGAAGAACTGGCTCCCCGCGCTGTCGGGTTGTGCGCTCCTAGCCATGGAAAGCATGCCGCGCTTGTGGGCCAGTATCGACGAGGGATCGCCCGGGTCGCGCAGAAACTCCGCCCGAACGGAATACCCGGGGCCACCCGAGCCGGTGCCGTCGGGACACCCGCCTTGGATCATGAAGCCCGGGATGACCCGGTGAAAAATCAGCCCGTCGTAGTATTTTTTGTTGGTCAAGGCGATGAAATTGTTTACCGTATTGGGCGCCTGCTCCGGGTAGAGTTCCGCCTTGAATTGGTCCCCGTTTTCCATGGTGAATGTGATCGTCGGAAGGGAGTCGGGCATAGTTAATTCCTTGTTATCGTGTGAGGTTCCGGTTTCGCCGAAAAGTATGGCGTCGCCTTGCCGCTGTGGTGCATGTACCGGGTACGATCCAAACCTATCATGCCCGTGTTGGGATGCAACCGCCGGGAGCCGTCGATAAAGATGCCGCTCCCACGTGACGCGGTTGTTTCCGTACCTTCCCATGGGGAGCCTGGATCGCATGTGGCAAAAGAATGCCGGGCCTGCTGATTAGATCGTCGTGATTCAATATCAATAAATGACGGAAACTTTGGCTTTTATCTGCGTTTATAGTGCCAGATAGGTCCGTACGAGTTCCGCTCTCGCTTTTAGGCGGCACTTGCGGCTTGAAACAGTTCGAAACTATTGTCGAGGTAGGATATGGAACCGGTTCAGGAACAAGCGACACTTTACGATAAGCTGGGCGGCGAATTCACGATCCGAAAGCTGGTGGATGAGTTCTACACCCGCGTGCTGGGAGATCCGGATCTGAGCCCGGTCTTCGAGGGAAAGGACATAAACCGGCTAAAGCGCCACCAGGCTCTGTTTCTTTCCCAGGCTCTCGGCGGCCCCAAGGAATACGACGGCCGGGAAATGGAGGTGGCACACAAAGGGCTGGGCATCTCGGATGCGCAATTCGATAAGGTAGCCCAGCATCTCGTTGACACGTTGGCCGATTTGGGCGTCGCATCCGACAACATTCAGCAAATCGTGGCACTCGTGGCGCCCCTGAAGTCCGCCATCGTGGAACGCCAGCCATCGCTGTACGACAAACTCGGCGGGGAGGGGGCCATCAAATCCGTGGTTGAGGGGTTCTACCAGCGCGTGTTGGCCGACCCCCTGCTGAGCCCGATCTTCGAGGGAAAGGACATAAACCGGCTAAAGCGCCACCAGGCTCTGTTTCTTTCCCAGGCTCTCGGCGGCCCCAAGGAATACGATGGCCGCTCCATGTTCGATGCGCACAAGGATTTCCTCATCTCCGAAGCGCAGTTCGGCGCGGTGGCGGGGCACCTCGTGGAGACCCTCAGAGGGCACGAGGTGGGGCAAGAGGATATCGACACCGTCATCGGCGCCATCGCCCCGTTGAAGACCGACATCGTGATGGATCACTTCACGCGCTGGCTCAAAGGGGGGTAAATGCCGGCCGTTCATTTGGCCCTTACCCAGCATGTCGACCGTTGGGGAAAAAATCCCCTCAAGCGCCCACAGTTCAAGAGAAACATCAAAAAGTGCCTGGGGCGGGAATCGAACCCGCATGGGGAGTATCCCCAATGTTTACAAGGCAATAATAATGCGTTCAGTCACATACGTGCAACGTGATGTTTGACGGTATAACACAGAATGCCCCGGTATCGAACAATTTTGTGTTACGTGGGGTGTGACGCCGAGAATGAGAATGTCCTGGATAATGTGAGAAGAAAACTGAAGTGGGAAGTGCCACTCCGACCTTGTACAATTCACGCACCGCCCATCCATCAAGCGGGTTTGTGTGACTGGGGTAGCGGTTGGGGAGTGGAATTCAGATAGCGCCCAGATGGAGCCGCAAGCACCGCCTGAACGACCCCTCGAACCTCAATATCACAATTTTGGAAGGAGAATCCACTTCGATCCGGTCGAATTATCAGCGTTCTGAGACCCTGTGATTCAATGAAAATTGCCTATGATTCCAGTGGTATTTGTGTCATAATAACTTATGTGAAGGCTCGTTCTCAATATGAAATAGGAGCCATGACATGGAGAAGGAACAGTTTGGAAATATGATTCGGGCGCTCAATACGGTGCCTGCGGCGAGAACCGACCCATCCCGGAATCCGGTGGCGGTGTACGTGGCCAGATTGGGGCCGGGGTCTCGCCGCACCATGACCCACGGCCTGCGGGTAGTGGCCGAAATCCTGACCGGCACCCAGACCAACCCCACCACGCTACCGTGGCACCATATCCAGTACCAGCATGTCCAGGCGATCCGAGCCCGCCTGGCCCAAGACTACTCTCCTGCCACGGCCAACAAAATCCTCAGTGCATTGCGCGGGGTGCTGAAAGAGGCTTGGAGATTGAAATACATCGACAGCGAGACCTACCACCGCATCACCGACATAGAGCGCGTATCCGGCGACAGCGTACCGGCGGGCCGAAGCCTGGACACCGGCGAACTGCTGGCGTTGGTCAATGTGTGCGACGGGGATACCGGCCCAGC